>CAZROJ010000190.1:0-9366 GCA_964601665.1 uncultured Pirellulaceae bacterium | reverse complement strand
CCGATGTTCAAGTGCTCTGTTCAAGAAGGCCGGCTAATTAAGTTGCTGGCTTGCCTCGGCTCGCCTTACGGATTTGCTTCGGTAAGCCCCGCCAAGCCGAAAAGATTTTGAGCGATGTTGGCAGCCAGTTGCAATGACGTGCGATGACGATCGCACACAAACAACAACCAAGGCAGCTTTGAAGCTCGATTCTGTACGCCGGATTGGCTGTTTTTCAAAGACTGGATTTCAGACGCGCGTACGCTCCGCACGACGACTGCCGATGTCGTTTTTGAGTATTCGAAATGAAAATAGAATTGTCACGTACCTTTTTTGCCTCACAGTTGCCGAGGACCGGGTATTACCGATACCGCTTATGTTTTCGGACGCTTTTTCCGTGCGTCGCATTTGCCCCCTCTGCTGACATGGGCCTGTTGATACCAAGTTCATTTAGGAAATTTTTCAAATCCACACGCTCAAGAAATCTTTGATCCAGGAAATATCGCTCGAACAAGCAAACGTGCGATACCGAATCCTTTTTATTACTTGTGCCAGTCAACAAAAAAAGCCATGCAAGCGAAAACGTGCACGGCCATTGATTTTGTGTCTATAGTCCAATCCAAAAAAGGTTAGCAAGTGCCAAGGCACTACTTCTTCTTTTTCTTGTCCAATGACTTGTAGTTCCCAGAAAATTTCTTCTTGAACTTTTCGACGCGTCCCATGCTGTCCACGAATTGCTGCTTGCCCGTGTAGAACGGGTGAGAGGCACTGGAAATGTCGACGTAATAAACTGGGTACTCGTTACCGTCTTCCCACTTAATCGTCTCTTTGGTTCTGATCGTTGACTGCGTCAGAATCGCAAAATCAGCAGATTTGTCTTTAAAAACGACGGGACGGTAGTCGGGGTGGATATCAGCTTTCATCAGTTTAGCCTGTTTTGCAGCGGGTTTTCGAAGTTGCGGAGTCTATCCAACCAGCGGTTGTGATCCAAGTGTAAATCGGCCAAGGCCGTTCTTTTTCGCGTATTTTTTTTAATAAAACACATCATTAAAACCATATTTCCTGAGCGTTGGACGACTTCCAACGGATGACTTTTAGACCGTGTGCGTGATAATTAGAGCCGAGCCGGCTTGGAGCGGCCAAGCAGAGTGTCTCGGCCATCCCCTGGCCAGCGGGTCGCTTAGCTGCAAATTCCTTTGAGACGCTTCTGACTTCAAAAAGAACCCCGATCAAAAAAATGGAATCACTGACTGGCAATTTGTTGATCGCGTCAACCGAGTTGGTAAACGATTTTTTCGCGCAGTCGGTTGTTTTACTCCTTGAGCATTCGGAAAACGGTGCGGCAGGCATTGTTTTGAACAAACCGTCCGACGTATCGACCGAAACAATTTGGCCCGAACTGCCGAACGAGTCAGCTGACGTCGCACCACCGACGATCCATGTCGGAGGACCGTGCGAGGGACCTGTCGTCGCGTTGCACTCGAACCCTTTGCTGACGGAGGTCCCTCTGCTGCCCGGAGTCGCTCTTTCTGTAAAAGCTGAGTCCATTAAAGATTTGATTCAACAGTCCCATCAACAGGTCCGTTTGTATTCTGGTTACGCTGGATGGTCGCCGGGGCAATTGGAAAACGAAGTCGAACGCGGCGGCTGGTATTTGACTCGAGCAACATCCGAATTGATTTTCATGGACCCGTTTGACCTTTGGCGACGGGCCTGTGACAAGTTTGGTGAAAACATTCTTGCTCCGGTGACCGGCAAACGCGTGCCGATGGACCCCAGTCTGAATTAAGAATTTATTTCGCTAACAAATACTGTTGCGGCCGTAAGTCCGTTGGTTCAGTTCAAACCGCAAATTTAATCATTTGTGGCATCGGCAACCGTTGCGTAGAGCTGGTCCGCGACTGTTGATATTGACTGATATTGACCAAACGGCGGACCAAACGATTAACTAACTAAAGCGACAGTTCGCCATCGACGGAACAAACTGCGAGGGTTTCTATTGCAAGAACGGATTCGAGGCTCGTTCAGCACCGACGGTCGACGGCTGGGTATGGCCACAGATAAACTGGTAATCATCATCGAGCGTCATGATTTTATTGGCAATGCTGTCCAGCAAATTCTGATGGTTACCACCGGGCAAGTCAGTCCTTCCGATGGACCCTCGGAATAAAACGTCGCCCATGATGATTAGCTTGTTCGCATGGCAAACAAAAACGACGTGTCCAGGAGCGTGGCCGGGGCAGTGGCGAACTTCAAATTCGTGTTCGCCAACCGATAGCTTTTCGCCATCGGACAGCCAGCGATCGGGTTTGGCATTGAACATACCGGAGAGGCCGTAGCCGGTTGCCGTCAATTCGATGTTGTCCAAGAGCATTTTGTCGGCTTGGTGGGGGCCAACGATTTCGACCCCAAAGCTTTTTTTGGCAGCTTCGGCACCGCCGGCATGGTCGAGGTGTCCGTGGGTCAGCCAGATCGCTTTTACATTGACGCCGAGCTCAGACACGGCCGCGGAAATTTTTTCGACTTCGCCACCAGGATCGACTACCACGGAATCTTTGGTTTTATCGTCGTAAACGATCGCGCAGTTTTGTTGGTAATCGGTGACGGGCACAATTGAAATTTTAAGCATAAGGTCATCGTCGAAAAAAATTGATATTGTTCGACTTTACTGATTGGCGTCGCCTTGTGCAACCATTCGCGATGACCGAGTTACCGCAATCAGCGATCGGCCAAGACGTGTCACGATCGGCTTTGACGGGAACGAATACAACGGCCAAGGTATGACTAGGTTAGCCGGATCCAAGCAGCTTTTCAGGATGGAGACGATCTCAGGTCCTTACCAAGACAAATTCGCACCAGAATTCACGCCAGCTTTGAACGTTTCCAATCGTGATTCCACGCGACTTCCGAAACTACTGGTTACACCTGTCGAATTGCCGATTTGCGACAAGCCAAATGTTTTTGGGACAAAAGCCGATACTACAACGATTGACTTTAGAATCGACACCATTAAACTATGGTTAATGATGTCGCTGCCAATCGGTACTTACTGGCGGCAGTCGATTAAGTGCATTTTGCGTCACGAGCGGCCAGTCGAAATTTTTTATTTTTTGTGGGGTGTGAGATGAATAGAGCGAAATTGTCGAGGGGATTCACTCTCGTAGAGCTTTTGGTAGTGATTGCAATCATTGGTATTTTGATCGGGATGTTGCTGCCGGCGGTTCAGTCTGTTCGCGCAGCGGCTCGACGATCGCTGTGTATGAATAACACTCGGCAATTGGTTCTGGCGATGCACAATTACGAGTCGGCTCACATGGCATTTCCCAACGGGGAACTTCGCGTTTGGGGGCAGCCGAAAACGTGGATCACCAAATCGCTTCCTTTTCTTGAGCAAAACAACGTCGCAAACCTTCTTCCTCAAGGAATTTTCACCGCCGCTCAGGCACCAATCATGCAACTCGGTTTGCCGATGTTGGTCTGTCCATCGGAGGATTACTTGCCTGAAGGGCAGCTAATTCCAGGCGGAAATATTGCTCGTTCCACCTGGTGGTGGGACAGAAGTTTGACAAGTACTAACTACAAAGCTTGTTTGGGTGGTAATTGGCAACGAAGTGCCGTCCCTTTTAACCGGCCAGGTGTCGGGCGACATGCTGGAGAAATGCCTAACTTAGAATCCGGCGATGGAATGTTTCCACGCAACTGGATTTTCCGAACTAATTCCCGTCCTTACGTGGACACTACTTTTGGCCAGCTGACCGATGGCTCCAGTAACACAATTGCAATTGGCGAAGCGCTTACAAAGTGGTGTGACGATTGTTGTGCCTTAGACACCAACGGAACGCTTGCGACCGCTGCAATTCCAATCAACTTGTTCCAAACTGAAGTAACCGGGCGAGAAACACTTGCCGGCGACTGGCAGCGTTCTTACGGATTTTCATCGAATCACACCGGAGGTGCCGTGTTTGGTTTGGCCGACGGTAGTGCTCATTTCGTTGCGGATTCAATCAACTTGGATTTGCTGTCGGCAATGGGAACCATTTCGGGTGGAGAAGTTGCAAGTTTCCTTAACGAATGATGGAAGATCGCGTTCTGATCGACGTGTAGCAAGTTTCAGAGTTAGTCTTTGAACGTATCTGAGACCAACTCGGTACTATGACGAACCGACAGTTTGGTAGGATAACGTCACCGATTTTGTGCCCGTTATCGCTGAACTGTCGTTTTTTTTGGATGTTGTAAACTCAACGCAACGATCAATCAGCCAGTCGAATTGAAACGCAGAATTTGCCTACAAGGACACTTTAGGGTTTTTTGATCGCATGAATTAAATAAACGATCGGCCACCAATTTGCTGGGTTAACGAATTTCTTGCTGGTTCACTGGACGACGGATTTTCGGTCATAACTGGTCAATGAAAACGGCTTCGGGCAAAAATAGACGGGCCGACACTAGATGCAAGTGTGGTGAAAGTGAAGTTGTCGATCAAATAGATTTAACAGAGTCGCACGTCGCGATTTTAGATAGAAAATAAATGAGCTGCTCAATTATGATTATGAAACAAATTCACATTACGAATTTTTTCCTTTTCTTGGTTTGCGTCGTTCTTGCTACCGGTTGTGGTTCCGGAGACGAAACATTGGCACCAGTAAGTGGAACAATTACCATGGATGGAAAACCGTTGGTTAAGGCAAAAATAGATTTTATGCCCAAGAATGGCGGACGCCCCGCGAGCGGGATCACGGATGAAGAGGGCAAGTTTTCAGCCGTCGGAACTTTTGTGATGGGCGACGGAGGTACAATTGGTGAGAATTGGGTTGCGATCACGTCGATCGGCGCACCGCCGATGGGCGGCGAGGTTTCGATGGAGGGCAAAAGGCTTAAAGGCGCGTCGGCGGACTACAACGCGGCGATTCCTCTGGCCTACGGAAGACCCAAAGAGTCAGGCCTGACGGCAACGATTGTTTCGGGCAACAATAATTCGTTTGCGTTTGAACTGGACTCGAAGAAAAAGTAGGGCAAACACATTTTGGCTCGAGAATAATTTTGTTCGGAAGACGCAATTGTTTTTGAGTCAGTATTTTGGCACAGTCATAAAAAAAACTGCACGTCCCTAACCGTAAATAGAATCAACCATGATTTTTCTTGTTCGTAGTTTTTTCGTCGCCACGATAGTTTTTACTGTGGTTCAGCCAGCTTTAGGTCAGGAAGCGGCTATCTCGTTCGACCGTGACATTCGGCCAATTCTGTCGGATCGCTGTTTCGCTTGTCACGGATTTGATGAGCATTCGCGTGGGGCGGACTTGCGTCTTGATCGCGAGGAAGACGCGCACGATTACGCCATCGTGCCGGGAGATCCGGATAGCAGTGACATCTTGGATCGGATGATTTCAGACGACCCCGACTACGTGATGCCTCCGCCTTATTCGCATAAAAAGAAACTGACCGCCGCCGAAATTGATTTAATTAAAAAGTGGATTGATCAAGGTGCGAAGTATGAGAGCTTTTGGGCATTCGAAAAACCGACGATCGTTAAGCCGGCCAAACACGCAACTGACGACTGGTCTTTCAATGACATCGATCGCTACGTTTTTGATGCGTTGCAGCAGGCAAAGCTAAATCCGTCCCCAAAGGCCGATTCCCTGACTTTGGCTCGCCGAGCGTATTTGGATTTGACGGGTTTGCCACCAACGACTGAGCAGGCAAACCAGTTTTTAGCTGACGAAAAAAAAAGCGGACATGCCGCAGCGTGGGAACGATTGGTTGACCGTTTGATCGCGTCTCCTCACTACGGCGAAAACATGGCTCGGCATTGGTTGGATTTAGTTCGCTTCGCCGACACCAACGGCATGCACAAAGACTTCTACCGGAATCACTTTGCTTACCGGGATTGGGTGATCAATGCGTTCAACGAAAATCTGAGCTATGACAAATTTACAACTTATCAGTTGGCGGGTGACCTTTTAGAAAACCCAACTGCCGAGCAACTGACGGCGACGGCCTTTAATCGTTTGCACTTGATTATCGATCGAGGAACAGCCTTACCGGAAGAAAGTTTGCACAAAAACGTGTTGGATCGAGTCACGGCGGTGAGCACGGCTTTTCTGGGACTTACCGCCCAGTGTGCCCAGTGTCACGATCATAAATATGATCCGATCTCGCAAAAAGAATTTTATTCGTTGTACGCCTTCTTCAACAACGCTGCCTCGCCACCGGAAACGATCGCATCGCCGCCTAACGGTTTACAAGCCCCGTTCATTTCACTGGCTGACGACGAACAAAAGAAACGTTTGGCAAAATTCGATCGGCAATTGCAGTCCATTGATAAAAAGATCAACAAACAAAGGTCTGAACTGCGAGAGCTTGAAAGTAGCGCGACCACGAAAACCACGTCGGATACAAGAAGGCCACGGAATTTAGAAAACGCTTCGGTCAGTTTTGCGGACAAGCGGATCGAGAAACTAAAAAAAGCAATCGCCGATTTGGAGAAACGCAAACGGAAGATCGAAGGCGAACGTCGAGAATTCGATCGAGCGATTCCCTACGCGATGGTGATGAAGGAACGCGAACCAATGCGAAAGACTTTCGTGCTTGATCGTGGGTTATACGATTCTCCGACGGATGAAGTCATACCTGGAACACCCGCGTTTTTGCCGCCGCTTCAAACCAAGGACGAAGTGCCAAGCCGTCTGGATCTTGCTAACTGGTTCATTTCTCCGGATCACCCTTTGACCAGTCGAGTGGCAGTGAACCGGTTTTGGCAGAACTTTTTCGGTGTCGGTATCGTGAAGACGTCCGAAGATTTTGGTTCTCAAGGCGGCGTGCCAAGCCATCCAAAACTACTGGATTATCTTGCGGCGAAGTTTATTGAATCTGGTTGGGACGTAAAAAGTCTGGTCAAAGAGATCATGATGTCGAAGACTTATCGACAGAGTTCGATCGCTACCGAGGCTCAATTTCAGGCGGATCCAGAAAATCGCAAGCTGGCCAGAGGAAGTCGTTTTCGGTTGGATGCCGAGGTGATTCGTGACCAAATCTTGTTCACCAGTGGTTTGCTTTCAACCAAAATGTACGGCCCCAGCGTCAAGCCGCCGCAACCCGATGGGCTTTGGAAAGCCGTCACCATGACGGGTGAACGCTTCCGTGCTGATCGCGGCGATGGCCAAGTGAGACGCAGTTTGTATACGTACTGGAAACGAGCCATGCCGCCGCCGCAAATGACGATTTTGAACGCGCCGACTCGCGACGCCTGCATTGCTCGTCGCGAAAGAACCAACACGCCATCCCAAGCCCTTTTGTTGCTGAACGAACCCGAGTACATGAAAGCGGCGGCGAATTTGGCAAAGGACACGTTCAAGATTCCAACTGACCAGCGAACGGAATTGGTCTGGCAGAAAATTACCGGCAAGATTCCTGACGCCAATGAAAAGCGACAAATCAATCTTCTGGTCGATGAACTTACCGCGATGTATCAGAATTCGCCAGCATTAGCAAAAGAGCTTTGTAAGGGCCTCGACATCGATGATGACGAGGAACGAAACCAAGCTGCCGCTTGGACGGTTGCGATCAACGCGATTTACAATTTGGACATCACCAAAAACAGGGACTAGTCCAGTGCAAAAAAACGACATGAACTTTGCGATGAACAATCTTCGCTCGCGACGTCGATTCCTACTCAACAGCGGCATGGGGTTAGGGACGGCTGCCTTCGCTTCGTTGCTGAGTAAAACCGGACACGCGGCTCCGATGTTGGGTCGCAAAAACGACGACGGTGCTTTGGGTCCGCCGGCCAAAGCCAAACGAGTGATTTTCTTGTTCATGGCGGGAGCCCCCAGCCAATTGGAGCTGTTCGACTACAAACCCGAGTTAAAAAAGAGGTTTCGCGAAGAACTGCCTGAGTCGATTTCGGACGGTCAACGTGTCACGGCGATGACCAAGGGCAAGGAAAAGCTGGTCGCGCATTCGAAGTACAAATTTGTCCGGCGCGGTGAAAACGGAATCTGGATCAGCGAACTGTTGCCCCGCATTGGCGAGCAGATGGACAAAATCTGCATGATCAAATCGATGAATACAGATTCGATTAATCATGACCCGGGTAAAACATCGTTTTGTACGGGCTCGGAGATTCCGGGCAAACCGAGCATGGGTGCGTGGCTGAGCTATGGGCTGGGCACGATGAACAAAGACTTGCCGGACTACATTGTGATGCCGTCTGCTTACTGGGGCGGCAGAGTAAATGTTCAAGCTCTTTATTCGCGGCTTTGGGGCAGCGGTTTTCTGCCATCCAAACATCAGGGCACAAGTTTCCAAACGGCTGGCGACCCAGTTCTGTTCCTTTCAAACCCCAAAGGTGTTGACAGTCAGGTCCGCCGCCGAATGCTCGACTCGCTTAAACAGCTTAACCAAAAACATTTCAATGAGCTCGGCGACCCGGAAATCAGCACCACGATCGCTCAGCAAGAGATGGCGTTTCGGATGCAAACTTCGGTGCCTGAATTAGTGGACCTTTCGGACGAATCCGAGGCGACGCTGGACATGTACGGCCCGGAAGTTCACAACGCGGGTTCGTTTGCTCGCAACTGCTTGTTGGCCCGACGAATGGCCGAGCAAGACGTTCGGTTTGTGACGTTATTTCATCGGGGCTGGGACCATCACACGCGTTTGCCAAAAAATATTGAAGCCCAGTGCAAGGACGTTGACCAACCGACGGCGGCCTTGCTGCAGGACTTGGACCAACGGGGATTGCTGGAAGACACGCTGGTTGTCTTCGCCGGCGAATTTGGGCGAACAGTTTACTGTCAAGGAAAATTGACCAACGAAACCTACGGCCGCGATCATCACCCGCGTTGCTTTACGGCTCTGTTGGCCGGCGGAGGAGTGAAGGGCGGTATTGAGTACGGAACGACGGACGACTTTAGCTACAACGTTTTGGACAACCCGGTTCATGTTCGCGATTTACACGCGACCATGCTGCACCTTTTGGGCGTGGACCATGAGCGTTTGACCTTTCCGTACCAAGGACTTGACCAACGTCTGACCGGGGTGGAAGAAGCCCACGTGATCAAAGACATCTTTGCCTAACTAAGGCGATCGGCAGTTGAATTTCTACCGCTGATGCCTGCAACGATTGCGAACCTAGTGCTGCGTCAAAGCTTAGTTTTAGGATTGGGGGTAAATCATGAATGGCTTTTCGAGTTGATTTTCGCCAGTTCAAGTGCTGGATTGGAAACGTGGAATCCCCAATCTTTACCTTTGACAAAGCACTAGGGCATATTGCCCGGTAGTTTCTTAATCGCCTTTCGCCTAAGCGGCATGTCGACATCAAAAACAAAACCAATGCGACCGTCGAAACGTTCCCCTTGGTTTTTGATGGGTTCAATTCCAGAATCGACA
>CAZROJ010000189.1:0-9383 GCA_964601665.1 uncultured Pirellulaceae bacterium | reverse complement strand
TACCGCTGATGTTTGCAACGATTGCGAATCCTGGGCATATTGCCCGGTAGTTTCTCTAACGCCTTTCGCCTTTCGCCTTTCGCCTAACGCCTAACGCCTATCGCCTATCGCCTATCGCCCCGGATGACAGCGCGGGCCTTAAACCGACAGGCTGGGCAAGCGACGACAGCCCGATCGTTACTTTCGAAAGCAAAGCCGACCACGACGCCTATCAATCAGCACTGCCTGACGAGCGTTTTTGCGAAATCATTCAACTGCTGACCGATCGAGCTCAAATCTACGATTCAGCAGGTCAACTGCCGTGTCTAAATGCTCCAGCTATTTTGCCGCAGGAGCCTTGTCCAACAACTCGCCGATGGCGGCCGCGAGTCGCTCTTCCAAGTCTCGCGAAGCCCCCACTTTGACAAACCGAATCACGCCTGCTTGATCGATGACCACCGTCTGAGGAATTGCTTCGACATTAAAATCTTCGCTCAATTTTCCTTCGTCCATCGCAACGGTCAGCTCTAATTTTCGAGCCTGCAAAAATTCTTCCACCTGCGATTTACTTTCGGCCTGATTGATGGCTAGCAACACCACTTCATCCGCCGAGTAACTTTCACAAACGGCTTTGACTTTGGGCAGTGCCTTCACGCAAGGCCCGCACCAAGTCGCCCAAAAATCCAACACCAAAACTTTGCCGCGATATTTTTTCAAAGAAACCGTCTCTCCACCCAGCAAGTCTACCGAAATTTTTGGCGACGTTCCGATCAGCGGTGACGAACTGCCAAAAGCCATGTCGCCCGACTCGCCGGTCGCTCCGCCAGATTCCAGCTTTGGTTTGGGTGCGAGCTTAGCCACCCAATTCGAATAGGCGACATCCGAGGCTTGCGTCGCAAAGTCCCCAAATCGCATTTCATAGATCTGATCAAAAGGAATTTCACACCGCCCCAGCGCCTCCGATTCACCTACAAGGTGCTCCGCCGTGCGTTCTTTCAACCGCATTGAAATCCGGCGACCGCCATGCAACAACAACTGCACCTGCTGCTCATCGAAGTCGGCCGCGGCGTCAACAACCGGTTCGGCCACAAGCGTTTTCTTTGCATCGGCTTCTTCAGCCGGTTTTAAATTCGATTTATATTCAGCATCCAGTTGATCACGAATTTGCTGATGATCAATCCAAACCATGCTGGTCAACACGTCTCGACCATAACGATTGACAACATTGTTTGATCGAAACATAACAAACTCGTCCGACATCGAAACCAATTGCCCTCGAACCATGTCACGGTTTGCCGCGCACAAAATTTGCTTGGGCAAGTTTCGCACTTTCAACCGAGGGATCGTCAGCAAAAATTCCTTTCGTTTCGAATCGACCTGCATCGAAACCGGATCGCCTTTGAGCATTTTCATTTTGGAAATTTCACAGCTGATATTTTGGCGCATCGAATCGACCAACCGCAACTGCATGCCAACTCCGATATTCTCCGACAGTTTGACTTTGGCTTGGTGAGACTTTTTCCCGTCCAGGTAGACGTGGAGTCGCTCATCTTTCAGTTCGATTCTTACATTGACCGGGCCCGAACCTCGGCTGATCATGCCGTTGACAGGATTGCGAGCCGTAATGGCTCCCGCGCCGACGCTCTGCCCCCACAACATGATCGCGCAGCCTTGGTTGGAAACTGCGTCAGCGGCAGCCCCCATCTTGAGCTGCAAAATTCCATAGTTCCCGCGAGGCCAATCGAGCTCGAATTCAAAACCGCCGCGTGACAACAGCCACGAATGAAACGCTGTTCCATTTTTTTTGATTTTCATTTCGTTGTCCTTGAAGGCAACCGCCTGCTCCCCGCCGGCTACATCCCAGGTGGAATCGTCCTCGAGCGATACTTCCGTTGGCGAATCGCCGCCGCCTTTGAAATGTACTGCCTTAATCAGCGAATCGGCAATCGCCTTTTTTTCAAAGAACGAATCAACAAAAACCGTGTTCTCATCCATCCGGGCGACAGTGCAGGGCACCATGTCACGGTTCTTCAGATAAAGCGTGTCACGCCATTCTTTCTCCGAACTTGGTTTTTGCTTGCGTTTTTGCAGCACGACTCTGGCTCCACCGCCCTTCTCGTTGCTGCTCAAAAAAGGCACGGCCGTTTTTCCACCGACCGCCCGCCATCGCAAAACATCGCCTTCTTTCCCCGACCCAGATTCGAGCATCCCCTGCATGCTGCCAGCGGCATTGAACAAACGATGTTCGTAAGAACCTTCTTCCGAGCCAAACGTTTGTCGCTCGAACTGAATCGCCGCCACGCGATCTAGCTTTAACGTAATCGGCTCGCTCGACACGTTCGACCGGAACTTGGCCCTACCTTCGGCGAGCCCCAACAAGTTACCGCTGAGCCGAAACCCATCGGTAAATTTGACCACATCGCCCGACTCAACTTCATCTACGGCGGGGTTTAACAAAAAGGTTCCCGAAAAATTTTCTGCCGCCACTTCAACGAGCTCACCGTCGGCATCCTCGGCCGTCCAGACATCGCCGTCAAACCATTTAAGCGCCGCATTCAGCGCGGGCTTGCCGACGATTTGCACCGACGGCTTGGTCGCATCAAAATTGGCCCCGGAGCTGCGAATCGACAGCGAACTTACCTTGAGATCCCCCGATTTGTTTTCGAAATAAATCCCGGGCGTCGCCCTGTTTTTGACCTTGCCGACATTGGCTGTTGCCAAAACTTTGCCGCGTTCGTCGTGAATCACGACTGCATCCGTTTTCTGATCCCAATGCAGCAAAAACTTGACACGCTTTTCGGTCTTATCCAGTTCTTCCACGACGATCTCAAACTCATCGCCGTAGCTAAACACGATCGAATCATCCCATGATTCCAGTCGAGCCACTTGGTCAATTTTCCGCGAGTTCGCAGGCACGCCCAAGGCGATTGAAAAGTCTAGCTTTCGTTTCCACTGCACCTCCACTTCGACCAAACACGACTGCGGCAGGTCTGACTTTAAATACAAGTGAATATTCTGTCGCCGCGACTCCAATTGCCCTCGGTCGTTGACAACCCAATACTTTTTTTCGCCACGTTTTGCATCCCACTTGGCTAGATCAAAACCGCCCGAGACAACCATTTCCGTGCGATCCAAATTCACGATCGACGCGACTCGATTTCGATCAACAACCACATCGCCAGTTCGCGTGGAATTGACAACCAACTGGGCTTCGTCCATTTTTTTGATCGTGCCGTAGAGCGTTTGGCCATCGATCATTTGGATAGCAAATGTCTCGACCGGCTTTCCATCATCCGCTTGGTCGCGGTCGAACAAAATTTGATCCAACACACGCACATCAATGGACAATGGCTCTTGAAACAATGGTGACTTGACGGTGAGCCACTGCTTGGTTGCGATATCGGGAACAACCGGCAATCGATCGCCGTTTTTCCAGATTAGCTGGGCCGGTGGCGTTTGAGCCCGCAGCGACACCGAACAAAGCAAGCCCATCAACAGAGCGATTGCGAGCGGAAATGGTTTTCGCATTTTCATTGCCATGGCGTAATTTCTAGCGTTCATAAATTGGCAAAAATCGATAGTTCAAAGCCAAGGCCAACAGCGACATGCTGGTGGAGTAAGTCGGCCCGTGTTGGCTATTGCCGATTTGCCCATCGTCGGATTGCATTTCGCGTAACAGCCGGGTCGTGTTGCGATTCCATTGCTGCCAAGCCTTGTAATCCGACTGAAACAACGCTTGCGATTTATAGTACCGTTCGTAGTAGGGCCAACTCTGCTGCGCCGAGGTATCTAAATTATCCACTAGGTTCTTTCGCGTCGCGTCAAGCTCTTTCCACTGGCTGCGTTTGCCAATCGAAAACACCAGACAAGCGATTGCCGTTCGGGCACCGGTGCCGCCCATGCCACCCATTCCGCTGTAGCCAACACCACCGCTTTCAGGCGACGTCATTTGTTTCATGTATTTTAGGGCTCCGTCGATCGAGCTATCGGGCACATCGATCCCGGCATTTCTGGCGGCCAACAATCCCATCAGGACTGCTCCGACCACCGAAGTATCCGCCGAGCCATCATTCGGACCGTACTGCCAGCCTTTGGACGGGTTTTTCTTTTGAGAGGTGACGGCCAGCTTGACCGCTAACTCCAACGTCTTGCCGATCGTCTTTTTGCCTGATGAATTTCCAGCCCACAGCATGTCTTCGTCAACGGCTCCGTAGGCTTCCGACAGCGCCAACATGGCAAAGCCGTGCACATACATGTTCCCTTTGATGTAACCGGTACTTTTGTTTTGCGTCCGAATGATAAATCGCAAGCCGGCTCGGATATTTCTGGCGTACCGACCGAAGTTTGGATCTTCGCCGGTCGAAAGAAACGCCATCGTCGCCAGCGCCGCCACGCCCGCGGCTTCGTCACCGTGAAAGTTCTGCCCACCGCTCCAGCTACCGTTTTCTTTTTGAGTCTTAGCCAAGTAGTCGGCGGCCTTCAGGTAGATTGTTTCGACTTCGTTCGAGACGCCAGCACCTTCACGGACATCAAGCCCATCGACTTGCCCGGTGGCTTGCTGGTTAACAAGTGTTGTCAAAGCAAACATCATTGAAAACAAAACGAACGGCTTCATTTCTGATCTCCAGCTGTTTCCATCAATTTGCCCATGAAATCGCCAACCCCTTCGGCAAAATCTCCGACCGCGTCGCCGACTGCCTCCAATACAGTCCCGCCGACGTTCACTTCAAAGCCAACTACGCCTGCGTCTTCAAAACCGTCTTGGTCAAGCATCGCCCCATAGCCTTTACTTGGCCCGAGAACCATTTTCATCATTTGAAACTGATCTTCGTTGAGCAACGACTTCATTTTTTCTTCGTCGTATTGGGTGGCATAATACTGAAAGGCAAACGTTTCATAATAGCCGGACAAAATCGGAGCCTTTTCCATCGCGGGACGAACCAACGCATCATATTTTGCCGCCTGCTCATCAGTCAGCGCCAGCTCTAATTGCATGCGTGCGACAAACGCATCGATCTTTGCCGCAATATGAGCGTCGTTGCGCTGCTTGAGGAAAGCCAGATACTTGTCGTTTTGCTCCGGCGTGAGGACTCCACGGACCGTCTTGATCCAAAACTGACTGTCCACCGCCTTTCGTTCTTCCTCGAACTCGCCAAACATCATGCTGGAGTTGTCCATGAACTGCATCGCTTGCTCATCGATCTCGTCAGCATCATTGATCACGAGCTCTTCTTGATTTTGTTTTTTCTTTTTCTGGACTGGCCCGGCGTTACCAAAGTTCATTTCTTGAAACTGCTTCATCTGCTGCGTCCATTTCTTCAGCCAAACCTCCATTTCTTTTTTGGCCGCACCTTTGGAAGCGATCTTCAACTTCAACGCCTGCTTTTTATCCAGCTCGCAGACCATTTTGATCTTCTGAACTTCAATGCGAAACGCTTTCTGGAACCAAAACAATTTGGCCGCTTTCATCTTGCGTTCGTCGACTCCCCAAGGATTATCTTGGATCACAATACCGTCGCCGTCTTCATCGTCCACTTCGTCGCCACCCTCTCCATCAACCACCATTTCCTCGACGATCACGTCTTGAAATACGAACGGAGAGCCCAGTACCGATGACGGACTGGCCAAGAAAAGGTAACCGACAAGCATTGCCAAAACGTACCGCGCGAAGGTAACAACGTTCTTCATTGTAGTTCTCAATATTTTTCAATCAGCAAAACAGCAACGTATCAAAACAGCAACGTATCAAAACAGCAACGCATCGAAACAGCAACGCACCGAACCAATAACTTAGCTCGGCTTCTATTCGGAAAACCTTCTATTCGGAAAACCTTCCATTCGGAAAGCCCAATTGGAAGGTCTCCCGCCTAATCGAGCCGACCGCAGTTACTCGTTCGATTCCAGCTTGTCAAAAAACTGGTCCAAACCAGCTCGAAACTCTTCGGGCAACTTTCGTCCTGCCTTCCCCGTAGCTTGGTTCGTATTTCGCTTGACAATCTTGGCTTGTTTCTCCGCGGATCCACCCAACCGTGCCAAGGCCGACCCTTGCAGGTTACCCCCAGACCGACTACCTGCTCCTGCATCGGATCCACCGCCACCGCCGCCGCTGCCCGCACGTTTGGCAAGCAACAACCATTCGATTGCTTCGGTTTCCGCAGCCATCGCATTTGGCCCCGTGTCCCCGCTGCCCAGAAATTTTTCTGCATCGACCATCGCCCGAGCGGCATTGGTCAGCTGAGCAATCTCCTTGGGAAACTTTTGCTCGCCCTCGGGCAACGCGTAGACTTTGTCGATCACTTCTTCGGTTCGCTCGACCAAGTCACCTTGCGATGAGGCCAGTCCACGAGTTGAATCTTGTAGCTTTTTCTTTTTCAATTGGGGGCGAGCCTGCTGGAGCGTTCGAGTTTCCTCGCGCAGAGCAATTTCGTCGGTCAAAATTTTCATTACTTCCAAAACTAGCGAGGGTGGCAAACTGCCACCTTTTGAGCCCGGTCACGAGCCACCCTGTCAGCCAGGGCCCACTAACTGTTCGGCCCAACGGTCGAACGTGTCCGCCAACAATTCCGCTTGCGCGATGGAAGTCCCCGGTTCGTTCGCCTCCATTCGGTTGGCGACTGTGTTCACTTGTTTGATCGCGTCGAGTTCTCGCATCTCGGCAAGCACCGTCTTGAACTTGCCTTGTTGCACTCGATTGGCGTAAGCATCCAAATCGTCTTGGATCTTTTGTAAAACCTGAGCATGTGCTCGCTGGCGTTTGGCAATGAGCTTGGTCCGCTTGGTCGCAGCCTCTTTCAATGTTTTCTTCGCTGCCCCGAAACCTTGCAAGCTCGTTTCAGTAACATCTTTAGCAACGACCAACTCGCGTCGCGACATTGCCTTCAGCCGTTTCACAAACGTGCTGCCCTCGAGGTTTGAAATGAGCTTCTGCAGCTCCTCGGCAATTTCTTGGAACTCTGCCAACAACTCCTCTTGGGCCTCGACGGCACCCTCCATTTGCTTGGCCGCCGGGCAGGCCCCGGGTTCCTTCTTTTCAGGGTCATTCAAAACAACACCCGGCAATCCCAGCGTCGGCGGCTTGCTGGCCGAGGGTTCGGATTCGGCGTCCTCGTCATCCGGTTCCTTTTCATCCATCGACGTCTCTCGCATGGAGATCGACAGTGCCTTGGCCTTCTCTTTTTCACCGTCTTTGCTCGCCCCGTCACCTTCACCCGCGGGTTTTCCGTCCCCGGGGAGATCCGGCATGTCGTTTACCGAAGTGACATCTGAGGGTGTGCTTTGACCAGCCTCACTACTGGCGTTTGGCGTGGAGCCATCGGTCGGTTTGCCGGGTTTCCCGGAGGGCTTCGAACCGGACGCCGGCGATGTTGGCGACGCCGCGGACTCGGCAGCTTTTTTCAATAAATCGGCAACCGAGGGCATTTGATTTTCATGAATGGCTTCCAACCTCTCCAACATTTCGGCTAACGTTTCCAAGTGATCGACGCCGAATTGATCGTTCCGAGCGGCTTCTTTGATCAGTTCCGTTCCTGATTGGGTCAGCGACTTCAATCGCCGAGCCTGAGCCCGCTCGGCGGTGGCCTGTGACTGGATTTGCCGTCGAGTTTCAGCACGATCGAGTTCTTCGGAGGTCATATTCCGTAGCTCGAGATTGCGTTTATAAAGCTGTTGCTCACGCTCGTAAGTTTCCAGTCCTTTTTTAAACCAGTCGTTTAATTTCCCCGTCATCCAAATCGCGTGCTCGTCTTCGCTGAGCACGTAAACCGTGTACGGCTGCGAATAGACTCGCGGGCGATCGGGCAAATAATCTTCAGCAAACAGTTTTAACTTGATCGTCTGCGGCTCAATTTTTTCACGCTGCGGCGAAAACGTTGCCACGACCTCGCGAAGATCCGTCGCTTCCGGGTTTCCGGCGGAAACAACCTTCTCGCCGCGAGCCGGTGTCGCCGCGGAAGTCGCCGCGGGCTCGCCCACCCATTCCATGCCAATGGTTTTGACGCCAAAGTCGTCCGATGCGTCGACCTGAAACGACAGTACGTCCTTGGCCATGATCACGCGTTTCTTTTCAAGTTCACGGCAAATCAAATCCGGCGATTTATCTTTGGCCGAACGCAATTTTAAGGTCAACGGAGTTTTGGCCGAAAGCCCCAGTTCATCGCGCCAAGCCAGCTCGACCGTTCGCGAATTCGCCAACGCAAACACATCGGTTGAAATGTTGGATCCGCTAACATTCACCGGAGCCGAATCGAGGGCCGCGGTTGCCAGCGGCCGAGTCGCGTTGGCCTCGATTTTCACCGAGCTGCCTTCGACGATCGAAACGCCACCCCCGCGAACTTCCGTCCGGACCGGTTCCGAGCGTTGAAGATAATCGGGCAAGTAAACCACGGCCGTTAGCGATTCGAGTTCCGGGCGAGGCTGAGGGTCAAACGTCACGTTTTCGATCGCATCACCGACACGCAGGTTAACTTTGCTGGCGGTCTGAAACGGCGGCAAATCAAATTTATACTCGCCGTCTTTCTGTTTGGCAGTGACTTGATAGTTGCCAATCCAAGCTGATCCGGAATCCGGTTTCCACTCGGTTTTATCCGACAGTCGAGTTTTCAGCGCGACGGGTTCGGCCAGCGGCACGACCACTTTGTCGGGAAGCGATTCAAGCTGAGTAAAAGTAAATCGGTCGACCTCGCCCCAGGGCATCAACCAGCGTTGCAACGCATTCCCGCCGGCAGCTGGGACGGCACACAGCAAGATCACCGCCAGCGATAGAGGCACGCTGGCGATCAAGGCCCAGCGCCGGCTTTTGGGGTAGGGCACGTCTTTGGAAAAATCTCGGTCAGCCGTTTCGCGGTCAGCCTGTTCCAGTGCCGCTCGGGTCAGTGCTTCACTGCTGCCATCCAAGCCATCTTGATCAACCAATTCGATAATACCCAGCAGGTAATCGCCCAATCGCGGGTGATTGACTTTTAGCAACTTGGCCACTTGCCCCATCCGCCGACTGCCCCAGATCCATTTGTGACAAACCAACGGAAACCAAATCGCCAGTCCGACGGTGCCGCCAAGCAAAATCGCGGTCCGCAGCCAAGCGTTGGTGTCAAAAAAACGATCGAGAGTGAAGACGATCAGATAGGAGATCACAAGCCCGAACGCGGCCGCGCAGAGCCCTTCGATTAATTTCACCAACCAGACACGACGTTGAAACTGAACCAGTTTCGACTTCATTTGTGGAGGGATTTGTAATTTATTTTTTTGCATAGCGACTCGTCAATCTTTTTGCTTGTTTTCGAAAAGCCCGTTTAGATCCTCAAACCTTCAAACGTCACATCTCACATCTCACATCTCACATCTCACATCTCACATCTCACATCTCACATCTCATATCTCATATCTCATATCTCATATCTCATATCTCA
>CAZROJ010000188.1:0-9421 GCA_964601665.1 uncultured Pirellulaceae bacterium | reverse complement strand
TGATATTTGATATTTGATATTTGATATTTGATATTTGGCATTTGGCATTTGGAATTCTGCTTGAACCTGCAACGGTCATTAGTGTCTAATCTGCCGACACTCAATCGGTTTATTTTTTCCCACGCGGCTTGATCCGCGTTTAAATGACAAATCCATCGAAGCTGCGGCGACAAATCGCTTATCAAGCTGCCGTTCTTATGTATCAACGGCAAGAATCTGAATACTATCGCGCCAAGATGAAGGCCGCTAAGTCGATCTGCAAAGGTTGGGTGAAACCAAAGGACCTGCCGGGAAACGACGAAATTCGCGAGCAAATTCAGCACCTGGCCAGAATGTTCGAAGGCGAATCTCGAACGACGCATTTGAGAGAAATGCGAGTCGAGGCATTGCGGATGATGCGATTGCTTGACAAATACCACCCGCGGTTGATCGGGAGCGTGCTGACGGGGCACATCCGCGCTGGTTCCGATATTGATTTGCACCTTTTTTCTAACTCGGTTGAAGCCGTCACGGCTGAACTGGACTACAACGGATTCGTCTACGACACCGAAGTCAAACGCGTTGTTAAAGCCGGCGAACGAAACGTCTATCGACACGTGCATGTGAAAGACCGGTACCCAGTCGAGTTGACGATCTATCCGCTGGAAAAACGAAATTTCGTTTTTAAAAGTTCAATTACGGGCAAGGCGATCGAACGCGCTTCCACGAATGAGCTGGTTGCATTTTTGAATTCGGAGTACCCCCAGCTGGATCTTGAACAGGCAATTGCGGCGGCCAGTCAAAAGGTGGATCGGTTTCAGGTCTACTACTCGCTTTTGTTGCCGTTGGAAAACGTCAAACAAAACCCTGACTATCATCCCGAAGGCGATGCGCTTTATCACAGCCTCCAAGTGTTCGATTTGGCTTGCGATCGGTTGCCTTATGACGAAGAGTTTCTGTTGGCGGCGTTGCTTCACGACGTTGGCAAAGGAATCGATCGCTACGACCACGTCGGCAGTGGGTTGGAGTCGCTTGATGGTTTGATAACCGAGCGAACCTATTGGTTGATCGAGCACCACATGGACGCCCATCGTCTGCACGATCGTACCGCCGGTGCGAGGCTGCGGAAGCGGTTGAGAGCCAATCCCAACTTTCAAGATTTGGTCGTCTTGAACGAGTGCGATCGTGGCGGACGCGTGTCCGGAGTTCCAACGACCTCTTTAGAGGATGCTTTGGATTACATCCGCGACATCTCGCAGCAATACGCGTAGTGATTATCGTCATGCCTCGCGACAAACTGGAAAATGCGTAGCGAGTTAAGGTGCCTGGTCGCGTTATTCGCGGGACAATCCTTGGCAGAAATTCGATTCAGAACTTTTTCTGGACCATTCAATTCAGGTCGATTGAAACTCTAGGTTTGTGATTGAGGCATGGCTAGGGTGGTTTTGAGGGCGAGGAGTTCGCTTTGAATCATAGTCGTCGTTTCTTCGTCGAACGTCATGTTGCCAAATCGAACTTGGTTGAATCGCCGCGTGATATCGGCGACGGTTGTTTCGATGAGTTCAAATTTTGGGTGTTCGGAAAATCGATCCAAAACCACGCCGGCAAACTCGCGATGCGTTTGAGTGGGTTCGCGGAACAGGTCGTGCGAAGCCAATATCTGTTCCAGCGATTGGTAGAATTCGACAGCATTGCCTTTTCCACGTCCGATCATCCACTGGGCAAGATCGGGCGAAACCAAAGAAACGGCTTTGGCGACCAGTCGGCGAAAAAAACCAACTTTGACGGTGCTTGATTTGGATTCGTCGGTGCGCAAATAAGATCGAAGCAGAAACACGATCGACAGCAATCCGAGGAAAACAGGAAGGCCGTATTTGACAGCGGGCTGGTTGACCATTGTTTCGAATTTCCGAATCCTTTCGCCCCACCACTCGATATTCAAGTGCCTTAGCCATCCGTAGACGGGGGAGCCACTCGCGTTTGGGTTTGAAGATGAATCGTTTCCGATTACGTAGTCTTCCCAAACGTTGCGAGCCAAGTCCATGGCTTGCTCGTCCGAATTTTCAACCACCGCGTCGGACATCGCGGGGGTGGATTCGACGACGGTCCATGCTCCACCGGGCCCAGCAAGTCCGGAATCGATCATGGCATCCGAACAGTCCTCGGGGCGCAAGTAAGCTTCGACCCAAGCGTGAGCGTGAGCGGCGCGAATGATGAACGTGCTGGAAAGGTGGTTGTATTCTCCGCCGCAATACCCAACGACCAGCCGCGCGGGAATGCCTTGGTGGCGCAGCATTAAAGTCGTCGCCGCGGCGAAAGTTTCGCAGTGACCGGAGCGATGGTTGCGAACGAAGTCTTCAACCGGATCGAGGTTTTCATCTCGTTTCACATTGGTGTAATCAAGCGTGTATTTGAAACGCCCCGGGGTCAGGAAGTAATTTTCGATGGCTAAAATTAAGTCCTTGCGGTCTCCACCACGCATCTTGACTTGATTGGCAATCTGATCGGAAATTTGGGTTAAGGTGGGATAGCGAGCAGGGTCCATTTGAGTTAGCCAAGCCCGTTGTGGTTGGTTGTTGGCCATCGGTTGCTCTTGAAAAGCCATTGTGTTGGCGATGTAGGGCCAGCTTTGCGGAAACTGAGAATTCTGGTCCAAGATGGTGATCGCGTTGTATTTAAATTGTCGGACCTCCATCGAAGCCCGCAGCGGACAACGTGTCAGCGCGGAAAGTTCATGGCAAAAATTAATTCGTTCGGGGGTGCCATCGCGTTGACGAGTTTGCGGAGCTGCATAGAAAGGAAAGGCACCGTAGATAAGCGGGTCAGCAGATTCTTCGATTGTGTAACTTTGAATGATTTCCCCGGCCAGGGATCGCGAAGACGGTGGTGTTTGGTAATGATCTTGGTCGACTCGGTCGTAAGGGGCCTGGAAGTCTGTCTTGCCGTTGCGGATGACCAAATTGGACAACGCAATGCCGCGAAAGTAAGGAACGCCGTTGGGTTGAAGCGGACGTCCATTTTTTGTCAGAAACTGGACCCGCATCATCAGCCGTTGTGAAAGAGAAATCTGTCCTCGTTCGTCCAAGTCGACCGATTTAGAAACGCCTGCCGTCGTGGTTTCCGCTACTTCAGTTGGACCGTACCACGGTCGAGTATTCCGTGGTGTCAGTTGAAACAGCGTGGCCGAAAACGCAAAAGCCAAAAACGCCCAAATGCTCAACTGCTTGATCAATGACGACCAGCTAAAAGAATACTGAGAATGCGAATCATGAAAAATCAATGGCGTGTTTGGCGACTCGGTTGAACGGGTGGGCGCTAAAGTTTCCGACGATGAATTCAAGACCTGTTCAGCAGCTGATGCTGACGCAATGTTTTGTTTTTCAACTTCACTGTGTTGAATGAAGATCGATTGCTGAAAAATAACGGCGCCGACCACCACGAAATAGCTAAAGAACAGTAAACCGGCTTCAAAATCGAGACTGAAAATTGCACTCAAAACGACCTGCAGCAAGCTCAGCACCAACAACTGCCAATTCAGTCGCGGCGTTTTCTCTTGAAACATCAAGACCGTCAAAAGGTAAGTCAACAAGGTCGCGACGGCTGCGAGTTTGCCCGCTCCGTCGACCCCGAAAAAGTTTCCCATTGCGACCACGAGTACCGCCAGCGAAACGATGTTGGCGATGATTCCCGTTAGTCGAAAAATGCTCAGGCAATCGGTGATGATGAAGCCCAATGTTGCGCCGGCGATCGCGGTTGCAATAATGGACGGCAACTCCATGCCCCAGCCCAGCAAGATGCTGCTGAGCAGCACCATGATGTACAGGGTGATTTGCAAATTGCGTTTAAGATTTCGCATACTTCAACCACTTTTTCGAAATTTGCTTGAGTGAATCCTGTGTTCTGTCGGACGAGTTGCCGATCGATTCGAGTTCAAAAATACTTTCGAACTCGGTCGATCGAACGTCCAGCCAACGGACCACCGGCAATGCTTGTCGGATTCGTCGCGACGTGTACCGCGCCTGTCGTTCGGCGGCTCGACGGCTTGCTTCGGAGGTGTCGGTTGAACCGGTCGCATTGCCATTGGTATCTGCCCTAGCTTCAACCACCAAACCTGATTTTAGGCTGGCAGGTTGCTGCCGCGAACTCACTACGTAAATCGGCGTGGTGTCAGAGACCGACTCCAAACAAGATACAATCCCGGTGACCAGATCCGGCGTCGGGCTGGTTTTGGCAATCGCAAAGGCCGGCATCGCATCTGAGACAACGCCCGCGACCGTTCGGCTGCGGAATAATTCGCTGCGATTTCCGCAGATCGCCACCGCGACTCGGCCTTCAACATCATTGCCGATCGACAACAATGCGGTCGTGGCGAAACTGAGTATGATCTCGCAAGCTTGCTGGAGTCCTGCGGATTGATCGTCGTAAAGATCTAAAACGATGGCAAAGTCGCGATTGTTTCGTTCCACAAATTGCTTCACGATCGGGCTACCAAGTTTTGCCGTCGATCGCCAATGAATGTTCTTGCGGCTGTCACCGGAACGCCATGGACGCAGTGCAAAAAAATCGTCTTCTTCGATCGCTCGTGTTCGCCGCACCGACTCGGCTCCCTTGGCAACCGAATTGACGCGTTTTTCCCAGGTTGGTTTCAACGTGCCCAAGGATGGAGCCACGAAAAAGGAATCCGCTTGCCCGACTCGCTGGCGGCTCATGATCAATCCAAAGGGAGACGAGCAATAAAGTTCGGCTGGTTTGAAAGCGTATTTACCACGGCGGTTAAAAAACACTTGATAGGTTTGGACTTCGGTCTGCCCCGGGTTTAGACGCGGAAAACGACTGATCGCTTTTCCTGGGCCCGTAGACCGACCGAACATTCGTTCGATTATTTCTCCGAACCAGCGATGGAAAATGCCGCCGCGAAAGATTGAAAGGCGTCTTTGGGTGGACGGTGGTTGTTGATCTTCGTCGACCGAAACAGGACGAATTTGCTCGCGGACCATTACGTTGATTGCAGGAACCGCGAGCAGGGAATTTTCGCAGATCCATTTGACATTGGTTAATTCATGGGCGTGAATCCGTTTTGGCAGTTGACGTTTGCCTCGCAGCGATCGAATTCGATGGACTGCCAATCTCCAGTTCAGGAAGAGGGGCGCGAACATGATCCCGGCCATCAGCAGCAACAAATTGACGTTACGAACGATCGCGCCGACCGCAATAAAGCTCAACACCGTCAGGTAAGCAAACCCCTCGGGCGTAAGCGAAATCCGTTCCAGGTATTTTCGTTTTCGAATGTAGCGGAACAGCGACAAAAGGCCCTCGCGGTGAACAACAGGATCGAATGGGAGTGCAAAATTTTATGGCGGCCGAAGAGAAAGAATCGGCTAACCAAAACGTACAAAGGTTAAGGATTGGTTTGGGGGTTTTCGTTCGGCGGTCCGAGGCATCTCGACAGCCTTTTGTCTGATCATGAAAATTAAAGTCTAAGACGAAAGGCGATTGAGAAACTACCGGGCAATATGCCCAAGATTCGCAATCGTTGCAAACATCAGCGGTAGAAATTCAACTGCCGATCGCCTAAGACGGCATTTCGAAACGTCCCACAATCTCTTGGATAATCGATTCGACATCCGAACGTTGTGAGCCTTGAACGCCGCCAGGCATCTGCACTCGGTGACTTAAAACCGAAACGGCCAGCGATTTGGCGTCGTCGGGAATCGCAAAGTTTCGTCCATCCAAAAATGCCGCCGCTTGAATCGCCCGATACCACGACAGGGCAGCTCGGGTGCTGACGCCGACGGTCAGTTCGGGAGAATCACGAGTGGCATGAGCGATGTCCAGCAGATAAGCGGAGATCGATTCGTCGACGGCAACCTCGCGAACCGCGTTTTGCATGTCGACAATTCGATTGGCTTCGCATACCGATTGGAGCGTTTCCACGGGTTCGCCGGCACGATGGTTTTTGAAAATTTCGGTTTCGTATTTTCGGTCGGGATACCCCATCGAAACACGAAGCAAAAACCGGTCCAGCTGGCTTTCGGGCAAAACGTAAGTCCCTTCGAACTCCAGCGGGTTTTGCGTCGCAATGACCATAAACGGTTGCTGCAACTGAAAAGTCGTGCCGTCGACGCTGACTTGCGCGTCGGACATGGCTTCTAGTAACGCCGATTGCGTCCTTGGAGGTGCGCGATTGATTTCGTCAGCTAAAACAAAGTTGGCAAAAATTGGCCCTTTGTTAAAAACGAATTCGGCTTGCTGAGTGTTATAGATCGAGCTGCCGACGATGTCCGATGGCAACAAGTCAGGCGTGAATTGAATCCTGCGAAACTGTCCGTTGACGCTCTTGGAGAGTGCCTTGCCCATCAAGGTTTTGCCCACGCCGGGGACGTCTTCGAGCAAAACATGTTCGTCGGCGAGCAAGGCGATCAGGCAAAGCCTGGCAACATCGCGTTTGCCAAGGACGACCTGAACGATATTGTCCAGCAGGACGTTCACATCGCGATACAGCTGAGCAAGATTGTCGGGATTGTCGGGATTGTTGACGGCCGTTGTTTTTGAAGATGCTTCCATTAAGCGTTCAGTTGGATTAAGCGTTAAATGGTTCAATAAATGCGAGCGAGTGTCTCGATCGAAAGCGTTGCGATCGAGGGCGTTGCGATCGACACCCGCATTTGGCTTCCCGAATTCGATTCGCTTTCCAGCAAAAATCGGTCATTTCCCAAATGCCGCTCGCAGGCTGATTTTAACCCAATTTGTTGCCAACGTCGCGGGCTAAGAAATTTTCCTGAGTACCGTTGGCGATTGTTATCTGGTAAGCTTGAGCGCTTGGCAAGTGAGGTAGGCTGCCAACCAAAAATGACCGTTTTACAAGAAGCCGGATGATAATTTTTCCCCAACAAGCAACTGGGCTTGCTCGTTTGTCACGCATCGCCGCGATCGCGCTGGCGTTGACGGCGTGTCTGTCCGCAAGCTGCAACGCGGTAAAGCAAACCGAATCGTTAGACGATCAAACCGAAGCGATTGCCCAAGGGACGGTCACGATGGAGATTGCTTTTGCCGATGAAAGTCATCCGAACAAGGAACTGGCGGTTGATTGTTTCGAAGGTTCGACCGTTTTTTCGATCATGCAAACCGCGGAATCCAAAGGTATGCTCAAATTTGAACATCGCCAGAATTTAATCGCAGCACCGGAGTCAATTTTTATTGAGTCGATCGAAGGTGTCAGCAACGACGATGGTAAGTATTGGACTTACCGCGTCAACGGTGAACTCGCCAAACAAGGGTGTGGCACGATGCCCGTTCGCCCAGATGACAAACTGAAGTGGGTCTACGGACAATCGGCCAAAGAACTTTTTGTCGATTGATTTGGTAGCAGCCAAAACAAACATTGAATTTAGATTGAACTTTTAGAGCCGACTTTGATGAATCACACAAAACAAAACAACCAAACGATTTCTCGATCTTCCTTGCTGCTTCTTCTGGCGTTTGCTTTCGCGTTGGTTGCGATTGGCGTGATCAGCCGCATCATTTTAGTTGATTCGCCCAACTTCAAACCCGTCTGTGCTCTGGCTCTGTTTGCCGGGTTTTACTTTAGCCGGACTTGGCTGGCCGCTGTGGTGGTTGGTTTGATTTTGGTGGTTAGTGACTTGATGATCGGCGGCTACGAATGGCAGTTGATGGCTGCGGTTTACGGCAGCACGTTTTTCGCGGTGCTGCTGGGCGTGGTCATTCGAAATCGTCAAAGTCGAAGCCCCGGCGGAATGCTGTTTGGCCGCTTCGCTGCTGCGTCGCTGGCCATGTCGGCGACGTTTTTTGTGCTGACAAACTTTGCCGTGTGGGCATTTGGAGGTTGGTACCCGACGACTTGGTCGGGCTTGGTCGATTGCTACGTCGCGGCGATACCATTTTTCCGCTGGACGCTGGTTAGCGATTTCGTTTTCTCACAAGCACTCGTTGCCGCGTTTACGTTGTCAGTCGCTTGGACGCCCAGCACAAATCGAGCCGTTTCGGATTCACGATTCAGCTGAGTCACTGGTTTAAGTCATCAACGATGAATCGCGGTTGAATTGTTTTTAGCTTGATCAAGACTCTTGCCCCGGCACCGCTACCAATTGGAAAATTGGGCGACATTGTCGCTCGATTCTCCGAATCGAAAGCGTGGCCCCGTTTTCGCCAAAAACCGCAAGTTGGCTTTGAGGCGTTGCTCCAGTGCTAAGAGCTTATCCCGCAACCTGCTCGATCGACGCCTATTTCCAATTGTTGCAAGGCATTGGGATAGGCAATAAGCCAAGCACTGCCGAGCGTTAGCTTTTGCTGGTTTTGACCTTGAGCTTGATCTTGCCGAGATCCGTTTGAGCGGCCCCGGTGACATCGATCACCTCGCCGTAGCGACCCTTGCGACCGCCCTTGAAACCAATCGATTCTTGCCAGACGACCAAACGGCATTTGCCGGCAGGTGCATTTTTGATTTCAAAATTGCCGTCTTCGTCCGTGACGGCGTAATAAGGGTGATCAAAAATTTTCAGCCACATCCGCTCCCATGGATGAGGCGGGCAGTTGACGGTGTTAGTCATCGTATTACGTTCGGCTTTAAGATCCTTGACCTCAATCTCTGATCGCGGTGGCATCGCGATATTGCGTTCCTCGTTCTTAAATCCCAACATGTGAAACACGTGCTGGACCGGACCCGAGTTCGCCATTTTTAGACCCATGCCCTCGTGAATCGCAACCGAGTGTTTGCTGTATCCTGTCGGCAGTTGATCAATCGTTACAAATTTTTTGTCGGCGTCGATTGTTTTAAGTTTCGGGTGGATGTCAAGTTTCGGAGCGGGCTTGATTTTGCGGTTGTTGGCGTTTTCGGGTAGCAGCCAAACGATGACCCAGCGAACGCCTTTGTTTTCCTTTTTGACGACCCAGTCCTCGTTCAAAATCGGACCCATCGATTTAAACCACTCGAGGTCTTTGCCGGCGATCTTTTGTGCTTCAAGGTCCACTTCGGAACGCTCGGGGATGTCGCCGTCGAGCACCAACTGGCCTTTGATTGAACCCCAGTTGGGATCGTTATTGCGGGGATCCCCGACTGGCTGAAACGGTGCCGCGCGGCAAAGTTCGGCACTGGTGACCATGGCAAATCCCGTCAACGCAGTCATCTCTTTAAGGAACTTTCGTCGTTGCTCGAGTAGAAACTGGAAACGATCTTGGTCTTGTGAGTGGAGCATTGATTGGGGCTGTCCGGCAATGGACGAAAGGATTGAGTTGGCTAATGCGAGGCGGAGATAAAAATTACCAGCGGTGTTGGTTGGAGTGTTTTCCTGGTGCCCGGTCGCTTACGCGGTGATGGCTTGTTGGGAGGCCCGGCCGCTTACGCGATCACGGCTCATTGTTTTGGTTTGGTGGGAGGCCCGGCCGCTTACGCGATCACGGCTCATTGTTTTGGTTTGGTGGGAGG
>CAZROJ010000187.1:0-9493 GCA_964601665.1 uncultured Pirellulaceae bacterium | reverse complement strand
CTGCACTGGCAAACGCCGCCACGGAGTGAACGGCTGCACTTGAACAAACGCCGCCACGGAGTGAACGGCTGCACTAACCAAACGCTGCCACTTGTTCGTGACGGTTCTTTAGCGGCTGCTGCCGGTCTTAAGACGTTCGAGCTGTTCTTCCAAGCGGGATGTTGATTTGCGACCCGAGCGAAGTTTCTTGCGAATCGTATTTAACTCTTTACGCAGCCCGCCGCTGCGCTTTTCAATTTCGGCGAGTCTGGCTTTTCGCTCTTCGACCAATTTTTCCAAGGCGGCAAGCGATGCCTTGGCTTCTTGCTTCCGAGCGATCTCAGCATTGACTTGAATGTTTAATTTCGCTTGCTTTTGAGGAAGTGCTTCCAGTTGATCTTTGAGCTTGGCCAAGTCGGTTTTGATGACTTCGATCTTGGCTTTGTTGACGACCGTCGGGGCAAGCTTGCCTGTCTTGAGCTCTTTCACGATCGGAAGGACAACTTCCACGGGCAGGGCGTAGCTGGCGACTCGTCCTGCTCTTGCGATATTAATGCCAATTGCATTGCCCGAAAGATCAAGCAGTGGACCGCCGCAGGTGTCAGATTGCAGCATCGAGTCATGTTGGATTGCCTTGGGAAAGTCTTTGCGACGGCGGCTGAGCCGACTGCCCATGCTGTTCTGTTGATTGCTCCGCTGGCTGCTGGGCGAAAGTTTGTCTGCTTCCGCGAGAGTTAGTCGAATTTCAACTTCCTTCTCAAACCGAGTGACCATAATTGTGACGCGATCATCGGCGTCGTACTGGCCCAGTGCTTTGAAGAGTTCGATTCGGTTTTTGATGGGTTGGTCGTCTAGCTGGAAAATGACGTCGCCGACGAGTAGGCCGGAATAATCTGCGGGCGACTTGTTGACAACCTTGGTGATTCGAATCCCGGTTTTGGCATCTTTCATTTCGATACCGATGAACGGGCGAGAGGGTTTGATTTGTCGAAGTTGAGCGGTGCTGATCACGCCAATCGCCGCTTGATCTTCTGAATTAGCTTTAGGGGAAACGACCCACTTGCCAAGGTCGATGCCCGGTTCGGAGGACCAGACAATCGGCTTGAGAGCTTCGGATTTGATTTCGATTTTTAGAAGCGCGAGGTCAGTTTCGGGGTGGATGCCAATGACTTCGGCAGGAAAGATTTCGTCGCCGATGCCGCACGACAAATTTCGCTTTAGTTCGCTGGCCTTGGTGAGGATCAATCCGTTTTCATCGATGATGGTGCCGAGTGAAACTTGTTCTTCGCCTGCGAGAACGCGAACGGTGGACGCTTTCATTAGGTCGGCCACTGGCGCGAACACTTCGGTGAAGCGGTTCGATTTTCGCGAATAGTCAGGCTTGGCGTCATCTTTTTTTGCTGCCTTGGCTGGTTTTTCAGCGGTCGCTTCGGCTCGAGCCTCGGCTTTAGTTTTCGCTTCGGCTTCGGCTTGCGCAAACACGGTTGAACGGCAAAGGCAGGTTGCGATCAATGCGGTTGCTAGAATTGCAATCAACTTGGTTTGAAAGTGTAGCTTCATTGTATTTACTCTTCTTGCTTCAAGCGTTCAGTGTGGCTGGCGAGTGGACTCGATCAAAATCTATTTTCGCCCGATGGTAACTTCAAGTTCCTTTTCTTCGTCCTTACGCTTGACGCGAACTTTAATTTTTTGATTGGGAAGAAGATCGGCAAACGCATCCTTGATGGCGTCCTTGTCTGTTATTTCGTCCTCTTGGATGGCAACAATCACATCACCTTTTTTCAGTCCCGCTTTGGAGGCCGGCGATTTGTCCGTGACGGATTCGACAACGTTGGTATCATCGACGACGGCAACACCGAAATAAGGCCGGCCGTTGAGGATCAGTCCTTGGGCGAGTTTGTCCCAGTTTTCTGAGTACTGGTCGACTGGCACGTGATAATTATCTGAAAGCGTTCGGCCGATGCGGCTGTGGATTCCGATTAGTTCGCCATTCATATCGAAGAGCGGCCCGCCGGAATCGCCGCCAACGAGCGTGCAGTCGGTGCGAATAACTCGATCGTTCTTGCCAACGATGCGGCCGATTCGCGTGACTAAGCCTCGGTCTTTGTCCAAACCACCCGGGTGACCGATTGCTAGAACCCATTGTCCAAGATTTAGTGATTTTGAGATTCCAAGATTCACATGGGGGAAGACCGAACCGTCTTCATTAACAATCTTAAGCATGCCCGAGTCGATTGAACCACTGTTGACGCCCAGCGTTTTGGCTTTGTAGGACTTGCCGTTGGGGAAGACGACGTTGGCAATTTCGTCGGGTCCGCCGATAACATGGGCGGCTGTTAGGATGTAGCCGTCCGATGAGACAACCACGCCGGAGCCTTGTGACGGGCCGTTGGCTCCTGAGAACATTTGAATGTTAACGGTGGCCGGCATCAATTTTTCGGACAGCTTTTTGAAGCGCTTCTCCATCGACTGCAATTGGTCAAGGGATGTCGGTAGTTTCCCTTCGAACAGGAATTGGTCGGCCTCGTTGGTCTCGATCGCCAGCGGCAAATCGACGACCGCGATGTCTTGGTCGTCGCCTGTAGTTTCGTTAGACACGGTGAGCGGAGCGTCTTCGAGGTCGTTGGAGTCCTCTTGAGCCTGCAAGCTGGGCGTGATCGCAACCAGTGTAATGAACAGAAGAGACTGTAACCAATTGTTATTTTTCAAGTTGAGCATCACAGGCAGTGGTTTTGAAGGCTAGTGAAATGGCCAAGGTTGGCGTCAGGTGCAGGTCGAAACGCTGTTCTCGCAACCTTGATGAGCGACACTTTTTGATCGGGTCGCCAGGAAATGGGATAAGCACTCAGTCAAACGCGAAGGCTTGTTTGCAGCCCGGTACCGTCCTATTGTACCACCCCGCATCGATAAGGCTAAAATTCTGTTGTTGGCAACGCTAAAAATTGTATTTGAACGCGGCAAATTACGGTTAGTGGAACTTTCGACCGCGAAAATCGTCACATTCGGCAGTTCCACTCGGCAACGTTCCAGCTATAAAACCTCGGCAAGGCTCACCGGTTCTGCTTTTACCGAAAAAACGTGACAACAATTCAAGGCAGTCGCCAAGGTATCAAATAAAACGTTGGCTGAGACAACGGCCAAAGCATAGGCCCGAAAGGCCGCGATTGGTTCTGCGGGCGAGCGAATTGGCTAACACAAGCAATTAAGGAGAAATTCGTGGCGAAACTGATCGTAGGGTGCGGCTATTTGGGCCAACGAGTGGGCCGAATTTGGTTGCAACAGGGAGAAACCGTGTACGCGATGACGCGGACGGGCGAGCAGGCCGAAGTGTTGGCCAAGGTGGGCTTCCATCCGATCGTCGGCGATATAACCCAACCTGAAACGTTGGTCGGACTGCCGGAGGTCGACACCGTTTTGATGGCGGTGGGCATGGATCGGTCCATGTATTCCGATATTGAAATGGTCTATGTCGATGGTTTGAAAAACCTGTTGGACAGTGTGACATGGACGCCGCGGCATTTTGTTTATGTTTCCTCGACCGGCGTTTACGGCGATTTTGGCGGAGCTTGGGTGGACGAAAAATCGCCAACGCTGCCGCTACGTCCCGGCGGCAAAGCGTGCTTGAAAGCCGAGCAGTTGCTGCGCGAATCGCGGTTGGCTGACCGAGTTTCTATCCTGCGATTCGCGGGAATCTACGGCGACGGTCGTGTGCCGACGCGGCAAACGATCGAGTCTGGGAAGTGGAGTAAGCTCGCCACGGCTGGCTACTTGAATTTAATTCATGTTGACGACGGAGCGGCAATCGTCGATCGAGTCGCCGGCAAAACTCCGCTGGGCGAGACCTACATTGTTTCCGATGGCAGCCCCGTCTTGCGTCGTGAGTATTACCAGCGAATGGCTGAACTTTTACAGGTCGATCAAATCGAGTGGGCCGAAACAGTCGCGGACCCTAAATCGGCTCGAAGTGGCAGTAGCAAGCGAGTGTCGAATCAAAAATTGCTCGATTGGTTGGGAGAGTTTGAGTTTACCTATCCCGACTATCGACTTGGTTTGAAGCAAGCGGTCGGCCAGTAGTGGCACTGGCTGTTAATCTGTGACGGTTAGGTTGGCCGATCGTCCTGCCAGCGACGCTTGCATCGTTTGTGACGATAATGTTGAACAATCATTTAATGATGGTTGTTGCTTGTGCCGAATAAATCGGTGTGCAGGCTTTATTGCAGCGGCATTCGCAAACTATCTGACCCATTTGTATTCGGATTGAACAGTCCGAGGAGGATTCTCCATGATTCGTCGACTTCTAATGATTGCCGTTTGCTGTCTTGCATTCGCAGCGGTCAACCAAGCGTCATCCGCTCATGCCCAGGCATTCGGTGCTTCTTGGGGGCAGCAAGGAGCGACCAACATGGATCGCTTTTATCACTACCCCTACGTGACTTACCCTCAGAACTACTGGGGCAACAACTACTACCGCAGCGGCAACAGTCTGTACCACCGCTACCCCGCTGAAATGCGAGTGCCGGTTTACAATCGCCACTGGTATAACTACTACCCGACCGCTCGTCGCTACCACGCCGGTCACCAGTTCATTTTGGACGTGTTTTAATCCGAGCGATACGTGGCGTTGGCCGCGACTGATAATTCAAAACCAAAAAAGCTCCGCGATTTTTTTCGCGGAGCTTTTTTTTTGGTTGGTTGTTGGCTGTGGATCAGGTAGCAGAGCAGGCCGCTCGGCCGATCGACAACGCGGCGAATGAGCTATTGGTTTTGTTCGTAGACTGCTTGCAGCAAATCCTCGACCGATTTGAATTTCTTTTTGCTGGCCAACGGCGTCTCGAGCAATCGACGGGCTTCGGCTTCAGGGTGTCCCAGCGAAACCAAAACTTGGTAAGTCTCTTCGGCCACATTGTGCTCGACCGAATCAGCGCCGCCTTGAGCGTCGGGCGACTGTTGAACCAACAGCGCGAACTTGGCCATTTTTCGTCTGAGTTGTGCGACGATTTTCTCGGCCATCGCCGCCCCCACACCCGGCATGGTGGTCAATGCTTTGACGTCTTGTTGTTCGATCGAGTGGGCAATGTCGCGAACGGGGCGAACTAAGGCTCGCAGTGCTTTTTTGACTCCTAAGCCCGGCACCGAACAAAAGACTTCAAAAAACTGGCGTTCGATTTCGCTATCGAATCCGACCAATCGAGGCGTCATTCGCCCGCCTTTTTGCGGATTGCCGTCAATGTAGTCAATCGTGTAGAGGCTCACGACTTCGCCGATTCGCAATTGCAGCGATCGTCGCGTGAAGTCGGTGACGAAAATTTCGTATTCAAACGGAGCCGCGGCGAGTGTGCAGGTCGTATCGGTCAGCGACAACAGTTTGCCGGTAATTTTGGTGATCAAAGTTTCAACTGCTTTTCAGGAAAGGATCATTTGCGTGCGAATTGTAAGGGATGCGTTTAATGGTCGGATGCGGCCCCGGCCCCCTTGGGAACGCGAACGCTTTCAACCAGTTCAATGACCTCCTTGGGTGGCGGAGCCGTCAGCGAGGATACGGTCAAAGTAACGACAAAGTTCAAAATCATTCCGATCGTGCCAATGCCTTGCGGGCGAATGCCTTGTTCGCCAAACCCCAGCCCGCCGAACCAGCCGGCAAACAGATAATTGGCTTCGGTCAGCAAGGGCAATGCATTTTCTGGATCGTCGTAGAGCATCGGGAACAGTTTGTTCGAGGTGCACAGGACGATGTAAACCAAGGTGAAGACCAGCCCGACGATCATGCCCAGCGTCGCGCCGGCTCGATTGGTTCGTTTGTAAAAGATACCCAAAAAGATCGCTGGAAAAAAACTGGCAGCTGCCAAACCAAAGGCGAACGCCACGACTTCGCTGACAAAGCCCGGCGGATTAATTCCAAAATAGCCGGCAGCCAAAATGCCAAACAAAATCGCGATGCGGCCAATCAGCACTTTTTGTGCTTCGGTCGCGTCGGGCATCAAGTAGCGCACGTATAAATCATGGGCCAGCGAAGAACTGATCACCAGCAACAATCCGGCAGCGGTCGACAGGGCGGCGGCAAGTCCTCCAGCGGCCACGAGGGCAATCACCCACGGGGGTAGCTGAGCGACTTCAGGGGTGGACAGCACAATGATGTCTTTGTCAATTTTCGCGATTTCCGAACGCTTCTTTTCGCCAGGAGAAGGCTCACGCAGAGCCAAGCTGATCGATCCGTCGCCGTCCCAATCGTCCAGTGCCAGCAGGCCCGTGTTTTGCCATCGCGTGGCCCAGTCCAGTGGTTTTCCTGTTGGTGAAAGCAGCGAGTAAACGGCCTTGGGCGGCGCGGTTTTTTTGGCCGTCGCTTCGGTTCTGGCTTGCGCGATAAATGCCTGCGCGGCCGATTGCTGAGCCGGGAATTCAAACGATTTCATGTCGCCGGTTTCTGTTTCCACGGCGACGCTTTGAACGGTCGACTGATGCAGCGTGTTAATCAAGTTGTATCGAGCAAACATCCCGAGCGCGGGGGCGGTCGTGTACAAAATTGCAATGAACAGAATCGCCCAAACGGCGCTGTAGCGGGCGGCGCGAACGTCTTTGACAGTGTAAAACCGAACGATCACGTGCGGCAAACCGGCCGTGCCAAACATCAACGCCGCGGCGATGCAGAAAACGTTTAGCTTCGAAAAATTGCTGAAGGGCTGCGTGTATTCTTTTTCGCCCAACTCCATCAAGGCGGTGTTGAGTTTGATCGAGATATCGCTGGAAGCGAATCCAACTTGCGGAATGGATGAATCGGTCAGCAAGCCAGAAATCGCGACGCTGGGAATTAGGAAAGCCAAGATCAACACGAAATACTGAGCGACTTGCGTCCAAGTGATCCCCTTCATGCCGCCGACGATCGCGAAAAAGCCAACGATGACCATGCCGATAATGACGCCGTAGGTCAGGTCGACTTCAAGGAATCGCGAAAACACAATGCCCACGCCTTTCATCTGGCCAGCGACATAGGTGATCGAAACAAAGATCGCGCAAATCGCGGCCACGACTCGAGCGGTCTCGCTGTAGTACCGAGCGCCGATAAAATCGGGAACGGTGTAGTGTCCAAATTTTCGCAGGTAGGGCGCCAGCAACAACGCCAGCAAAACATAACCGCCGGTCCAGCCCATCAGGTACACGCTGCCGTCGGAACCCAAAAAGCTAATCAGGCCTGCCATTCCAATGAACGAAGCCGCACTCATCCAGTCCGCCGCCGTGGCCGCTCCGTTGGCGATCGCGGGCACGCCTTGTCCGGCCACGTAGAATTCGGCCGAATCTTTCACGCGGCTGCGCCAGCCAATGTACAGATACAAAGCGAACGTGAGGCCGACGAAGGTCCATGTCCAGATTTCAGTCGCCGTAAATGCGGCAATCAACCAAGGGCTGGGGAAGAAATTCATTTCGAATCTCCCACTTCGTGTTTGCGGTCAAGCCAGTCCATCCAAATCGCGTAGACAAACACCAAAACCACGAACACGAAAATAGAACCCTGCTGTGCCATCCAAAAGCCGAGGCCCAAGTTTCCGATTTTGAATTGGTTTAACCACTCGATCCCAAAGATACTGGCGACGTAACCGACAAGGAACCAGATCCCCATCAAAACCGAAACGATTTTAAGATTGGCGATCCAATATCGCCGTGCATTCTGGGTGTTGCCCAAGGGTACTTGTTCTTCGGAATTCATGTTGAGCCAACGGTTTTGAGTTGTTACCTGCGAGGCTCAATTTTTGTGGCTCGGCGCGGCCTTGTCTACACTCGATCGCCCAAGAATCCGAATCGGTGGAAAAGCACTATTGCGATTTCGTCGCCCGCTGGCCCGGTGCTTTGTGATTTCTAACAATTCGGGTTGGCCCACGACGAAAGTCATTCGATCGTCACAGTTTCCGCATGTTGACAACCCGAACATTAAGTTGTGACAAAGCACTAGGAAAGATCAAGCAGCACTTCGGCGGGCAGTTTCAAAATCGTTGACAAATCTGTGAACGCTTCTTTGACTTCGTCCACCAAGCCGGGGTCGCGAAGGTCATCCGGATGAAGTTCGTCTCGGTAATGAGCCTGCACCCACTGGGTCAATTGTTCGTAAAGCGAGTCGGTGAATATCACACCTTGGTGAATTTTTGCCAGCTCCGAATCCGTCATGGCCACACGCAGACGCAAACAAGCCGGCCCACCGCCATTGTTCATGCTCTGACGCAGGTCCAAGAATTTTACTTGGTCGATCGGGTTGGGGGCATCGACCAGTCGCAGGATGCACTTGTGGGCTGATGAGTTTTCTTGGCATTCGATCGGGCAAATCAGCGTCATGCCGCCGTCGGGGCGCGAGACAATTTGGCTGTTAAACAAGTAACTGGCGACGGCATCGGGCAGCGGAAATTCGTCTGCGGAAAATTCCACGACATGCAGCGGTTGGTCGAACGCGGATTCAAACGCGATCCGCAATTGGCTTAGTTTTTTTGGTTGATCAACAAACGACATTTCATGGCACAGTAAAACATTTTGGTGGCCGACAGAAATAACGTCGTTGTGAAAGACTCCGGCATCGATGGCTTGTGGGTTTTGTTGCCAAAAAAAAGTTCGACTGGGTTGTAGTTGATGTTTGCGGGCAACCGATTCGCTAGCCAGTCGAGTTTGTCGAGCAGGAAATTGGGTCGGCGAAACAGAGACGCGATCGAGCCGGTCGGCGCCGTAAACGAAAATCTGCAGTCCCGCATGATTGTCTTGAAAACCAATCGGGCCGAGCCGAGTGTGATTGGCGGCGCCTTCGTCGCTGAAGCCGGATTGTGAGGGCAGGGCAGGGTGGACGGCAAAGTGTTCGGGGGCCGAGAAAATTGCGTCTAGGTTTCGCCAAGTCGATGGATGTTCGATCGAACGGTGCAGGGTGCTGGAGAGATTGGCCACGGTCAAATGCAGGCGATTGTCCGCGCTGTCATTGGACGGGGAAACGGTGGCTGCGTTGGCGGTCCACATGTTCGAAGCCGAATAGCAGGTCGCCAGTAAGGCCGGGTTTTGTTTCCATGCGGCGTCCAGGAGTTGTGCCGGTGAACCGCTGAAGCCCAGCTGCCGGAGGAAATCAAATCGCGGCCGAAAAAGAGGCGGAAGAATCGCTTGGCCAATGCCGAGTTCCGCCAGCGTTTTCATTTTCCCCAAGCCTTGCAAGGCGGCTTGTTTTGGCGACGACGATTGGTTGTGGTGTTTGGTCGAGGCGATGTTGCCGTACGAAAGGCCCGCAAAGTTATGGGTTGGGCCGATCAAGCCATCAAAATTAAATTCGCGAGTCGGTTGCATGGTTTGGTTCAAATTCGACTAATACTTTTTTGGCAACATGGGCTCAGCTCAATTCGAACCAAGTGTTTAGACGATCGGCAGTTGAATTTCTACCGCTGATGTTTGCAACGATTGCGAATCTTGGGCATATTGCCCGGTAGTTTCTCAATCGCCTTTCGCCTAAGAGCTTACCCCACAACGAGCGAGCCGACGGCGCTAGTGCTGTGAATCTCAA
>CAZROJ010000186.1:0-9628 GCA_964601665.1 uncultured Pirellulaceae bacterium | reverse complement strand
TTGTTGCCGTTGTTGTCATAGGTGTAAGTGGCATTGGTCACACCGGGATTATTAATCGCAGTTACAAGATTCCGATTGTTGTAAGTTCGAGTCTCGTCAACTTGCTCTTGGGAATTGTACGAAGCTGACTGAAATTGATTATTTGGATCTGGATCTAGACGAGAGATTTGTCGGCCGTGTTCGTCGTAGGTGATGACTGACAAGTGCCTCTTGTGCCATTCAGGTCGGCCTTACTTAATAGTTTTCACACAGGCGTTTGCCTACCAGTTTGATGGGTGGGCCGGTCTTTAAATAATACTGCGTGGCCCACGAAAGCCTTTGAGCAAAATTTTACAGGCCTTAGGCGAAAGGCGATTGAGAAACTACCGGGCAACATGCCCAAGATTCGCAATCGTGGCAAACATCAGCGGTAGAAATTCAACTGCCGATCGCCTTAAATCCCCGTTTCGTGTGAATCTTCGATCAATCTGCGGTGGATTTCGGTCCAATTTGAACAAGACTGCCTTGACTTGCGTAGTTCGATAGAGAAACTGTTTAAGTCGGGCTGCCAGAACTTTTCATGTTCTTGCGTTTTCCATGCAAAACTTTCGTCTTACAAATTGGCTGCTGCTCGGCTATCTAGCCCTGCTGCTCAACTTCGGGCCGTCCGCTCATCATGCGGATTTCTTCGGCCTGCACGACCGCGTTTCGCCGGTGGCTGCGTCTGTAAGTGGGCAAGTCGTCGCCTGCGGATGTTGCAACCATCAACTGCCATCGGACAGCTCGCGGCCGACCAAAATCTCCGCCGACCTACCGCTTCAAACTGGCGACTGTCTTTTTTGCCAATATTTCGAAGACTTTAATGCGGTCGTCGCCGGTTACGATTTTGATCTAGCGCCGGCCGCTGTTTGTGCCTTGCCCGCAGAACGAATTGCCGAGCACGTCTATTTTCAAATCGCCTCTTCAGCCCGCGGTCCACCGCGGCTCTCGCATCGCTAGAGCGAGAATCGCCGCCCAGATCGACCGAGCAACTAACTGCCCAACGGCTGGTCGACAGCAGCCAGCACGGATCGATATTTCCAAGATCGGCATGTCTCGGCCAAGCGATTTTCCGACCGGCAGATTCGCAAAACGAAAACCTATTTTGTTATTCGGTTTTGTGTTTTCAAAGGATGAATTTGCCTGCGTGTCCACCAAAACGAGCGCTAGAATTCGCCGGCCAATTCGTTCTCCACTGAAGCCCGAGCCCACTCGTTTTTAAAACTGAAACGGGCTGCAGCACGGTCGACAGTCGCAAGCAATCGAAACAACGACTTGTTTTGTGAACGGGACGAGTCACCAGAAATACTCAGAAGCGATCGCAACCTATTGATCATCGTACCGCAAGGTATTGGAGTCACCACTCAACCTTGTTTAGCAAAGTCGCTCGGGCAATCGCAACATTTTGGCGGCCCGACAATCCGTTAGACGAACGGTTGCCCGAGCTTTGCTCAATTAATAATTTTTTGTCGAACACCATTCGATTAGGTTCGATTCGATCCCTATCCCACTCGCCTTTCTCAAACGCAAATTCAATGTCGGTCAAAAAAATTAAACAAATTTCTTTGTGGTTGATCAAGTTGGCCAACAATGATTTTTGCCCAGATTTGAACAAGTACGTCTACTGGCTCAAAAAACCCATCGGCTGGGTTTGCTTGGCGTTTGTTTTTTCGCTGTTAGTGGGAATCTTGGTCGGCCCGCAGGGGTTTGTTTTGGCCGTCGCAGCGGCATCATTGTTGGTCGTTGGTCTTGTATGGCCGTGGGTTTCTGCCAAGGGACTCGCCTGCCGCCTTGAATTACCTCAGCATCAAATCATCGAAAATGAAAGCTTTAACGTCGTCTTCAAGGTTCAAAACTCGTGGCCGTTCCCGATCTTTGGACTGATGATCAAAGGTAATTTCCTCCAAGACACGGGCGAAGACGATTCGCAAATGGCCTTCTCTTTACGCTGGGTGCCAGGCTGGGCCGATACCGAGTTTTGCATTCCGTTAGTCGCTAGCCGCCGCGGCGTATTGCCCGATGGCGAGATTATTGTCTCCAATGGGTTTCCGTTTGGGCTGTACGAATTTTCAAAACCGATCGCGGTTTCCAAGCCTGTCGTTGTTTGGCCAGCCAACGATGCCTTGGCCGATTCAATCAAAACTACGGGTACTTTTCAGAGCACTCACGGGACCCTCTGCGATCGACCGGGCAACGTCGGCGATTCGATCGGCGTTCGATCCTACCAACAAGGCGACCGGCTAAAAAATATTCACTGGGCACAATCGGCGCGCTCGCAACGATTGATGGTTCGGGAACGTCAATCGGTTGCATCGGCCAAAGCGACGGTGGTTCTGGACCTATCACCTGAGGTTCATTCGGGAGAGTGTTCAAAAAGTAGTTTTGAACAATCGATTCGTGTTGCGGCATCTATTTGCTGGGAACTTCACAAAAATCTGGCCGACGTCAGACTGGTTGTGATTGGGCTGAGCCCTAACTTGGTTCGGCCGACCAGCAACGATTCAGGCATCGAATCAATCATGGAATCACTGGCCTGCCTGCCGTCGCTGCCAGAGGTAAAAATGCGTCAAGCCGCTGGACAAAGCCTCGGCAACGTCTGGCATTCAGGAGATTTGACTTTTTTCGTTGGCACTTCTAAGTCCAGTCGCTTCAAGGATTTCCCGGTTGGCACAGAAACGTTTTTGATTGATCTTAGCAGCGAAGGCAGCGCACAACTGCTTTACCGCAAAACGGATCTTTCGCCACCCAAGAACGATTCTCAATCACCACCGCTGCCTGCAACCAACGACGGCGAATCACCTTTGGACGGGAGTTATTCGTATGCGGGAATCTAAACAAAATTCGAAGCTCGAAAAAACTCAGACCGTCCCTTGGTCAAGCCACGGCGGCACTACCATTCCGGCGACCCTGCTGGCAGTTCTGGCTTTGCAGATTTTTCGCGCGGCGTTGCACCCGAGCCCGGCTTGGATATATTGCGAACTGATATTTTTTACAACCATATCGATAACGCTCAGCTACTTTGTTTATAAATATTGGCGAAAAACCCGAGCATCCAAGCCCAAAGCTCAGTTCGATTATTCACCTCGGCATGGTGACAATTTAGTTTACGTTTGGCAGGCCGGTGCGGCTTTGGTTTTCGTGATGTTGATCGCTTGGCAACTCTCGGCCAGGACGTTTGGGGCCGGCGATGCGAACGAAGTTGTGGCTTTGCTTGCACTCCAATACGTCGCGTTGTATCTGGCCATGGTCGGCTTCATCCCTGAATGTTCCAAGGCCAGCATGGGGCTGTCGGGGGCACTTGTATTTTTCGTCTGCTGTCTGTCGCAGCGATTCGAAGTCGCCTGCGTCGCGGGAGTCTTTTTGATCTTTTCGATGTGGGGTTTGCTGGGCATGTACTGGAGCCAGCTGGACAACAAGGCGATTGATGGCAACTCCCAACGCCTGCCGATCCGACGGACCTCCATGGCCGCCACCTTGTTGGTCGTGTTAATCGCGACCAGCCTTTCGTTTTTGCTGCCCGACACCGACGCTGCCACCGCCTTGCGCGGGTTTTCACCATTCTCCGGCGGCGAAGATGGTTACGAGAGTGCGTTTGCGCGCGACGGAATTGGCGACGGCGAAATGCTGACCGGTGGTGATAACGCTACGACCACCGGCGCCGTCGATACCGATCAATTTATCGAAGACCACAAACCATCGATCTACGATGTTATTTCAGAAAAATACGACGGCCCCGTCTACAAGAAACGAAAAACTCGATCCGCTGCACTGGATGCCAAGACCAAACATCTTCACGATTTAAAACAGTCCGAAATGTCTGGCAAAACGTTTCGGACGATGCGTAAGTCTGGCAAAACATCGGACAAAAAACCGGCCAACAAAGTAACCGACGCTTTATTCTTCGTCGAAGGTTCAGCCCCGGCTCGATTCGCGACCGCAAAGTACCAGCACTTCGACGGCTGGGATTGGACCGCCGTTGACACTCGACACGTGCCCCCGACGTCGCCGCATATCCACCCCAAGATAAGAATGGGCGTGCCATTTTTCTCACTGGCTCGCTCGAGAAAAAGCTACCTGTCAGGCGACCGAGCTCACCGCATCAAAATCATGCGGCTGGACACGGCCAGCCTGCCAATGACTCCTTTTTTGGATGCTTGGCATATTGACTTTGTCGACAAAGCGGACTTTTTCACAATGGACGACCATGGACAAGTTAAATACAACGGCGAACTGATCCCGTCGCAAACGGTAATCGACGTTTACAGCTTCGTCCCCAACTACCACACCATGCGAGACCTAAACGATCTTCGTCAAGACGTTCGTTCGTCCAGCAACCAAACTTATCAGCCCGTCAGCAAGCCCCAGAATTTTCAATCTCCCTACCTTCAACTGCCATCGAATTTACCGCTGTCAAAAATCAACTCGCTGGTCGCCGAATCGTCAGCGTCAGGCGAGCCAGGCTGGCGACAAGTTGAAGCAATAGTCCAACACATTAAAACTGAGTTTACAGTCGACCAAAATTGGCAGGCGGACGCGACAGCTGAAAACAGCGTGGCACAGTTCTTGGATCAGAAGGGCGGACCAACTTATTTGTTTGCCACGACATGTGCGATGGCGCTGCGATCGGCGGGGTACAAGACTCGCATCGCCAGCGGCTTTGTGGTGCGCAAGTCTGATTTCGATCCTGTCGCTAAACAGTCGGTTGTCGGAGGTGACAACATTCACTTTTGGCCGGAAGTCTGTCTTGACGGTCGGTACTGGATCCCTGTCGAACCGACGCCAGGTTACCCGGTTCCCTTCAGCGTGGAAACACTTTGGCAACGAGCGGTCGCATTCTTTTTTGCGGGGCTTCGATTGATCTCAAACAATCCATTTACCTCGATTATTTCGCTGGCGTTGGCGATCTTAACATTTGTTTACCGAGTCCACTTTGTGACGCTTGGCTGGCTGGCTTGGTGGCATTTTGTTCGAGTGCTCTGGCCGGGGAACCTACTTCGAACGACGCGAGGACTTGTTGACACGCGATTTTGGGCGGCCGGATACGCTCGACCTGCCTCGCAAACAATCCACCAATGGTACCTTCGCGTCGACCCGCGGCTCTCCAAACAATTTTTTGACTTGTGGAACGCTGAAAACTATTTCGACGGCCACCCGCCGGTCAACAAAAACGTGGTGATCCAAAGCTCTCAGGAACTGCTTAAATCACTCACTGCTGCAACGATTAAAAGTCACTTCAATCAAACCAGGTCAACCGAATGATCGTTGATACACCATCAAAACTTGCCGAAAAGCTAAACCAACTTCGCGTCCAACTCAATGAAGCCCTTGTCGGAAAGTCCGACGTCATTGAAATGGTCATCGCATGTATTTTTGCCAATGGGCATCTGCTGTTCGACGATTTGCCGGGCTTAGGAAAAACGACGCTGTCCAAAGCACTTGCTCAATCCGTCGGCGCGAAATTCGCGAGAGCGCAATGTACGCCGGATTTGCTTCCCAGCGATATCACGGGCTTCAACGTTTACAACCAAAAGACGCAAGAATTCGAATTTCGAAAAGGGCCCGTTTTTTCGGAACTTCTGCTGGCCGACGAAATCAATCGCGCGACACCGCGAACGCAGAGTGCTCTGCTGGAAGCGATGGCGGAACGGCAGGTTACCGTCGACAACGAAACGATGCCGCTACCCAAAACCTTCCTTGTGATCGCAACGCAAAATCCAATCGAAAGCCACGGTGCCTATCCACTGCCTGAGGCTCAACTGGATCGGTTTTCGATCAAGCTGAGCATCGGCTATCCGGACCGGCAAGACGAAATTGCCATGCTGGGCCAAAACATCGGCAGTCAAAATTACGACCGAAGCATCGCCCACGTGCTGAGCCTTGCCGAGCTAGAGCAAATTCATGCGGAAGTTCGAGACGTGGAGGTCAATGATGTCGTTCGCGGCTACTTGGTGGATCTGGCCAATGCAACTCGCCAGCACGCCGAAGTTCCGGTTGGGCTGAGCCCACGAGGTCTGATCATCTGGCAACGAATGGCCCAATCATGGGCTTACATGCAAGGCCGTCGTTTTGTAACGCCCGACGATATTCAAATCGTTGCCAAGCCCGTTTTGGCACTGCGAGTGCCGGGGCACAAAGACAACGTCGATCGAATCATCGAAGAAATTATTAGAACTATCAAAGTCCCCGGAAACTAATACGAGAAAATCATGAAACTTTTTAACTTTCACCGTCGTTGGTCGATCGGCATTTTGGGTTTGCTTTGCTTTGGGTTGGCAGCCGGTAGCGGATGCAACGATCCCTCCTCGACAAGTCAGTCCGCCGAAACCGAGGAAGCCGAAACCGAACTGCCAAAGCTGCTTCTGCACTTACCCAAAACCGGCACACAGGCCGTTGATCGGATGAAAGAGCTGGTCGCCGGATTGACCGCCGAGGGTTCGCTTCCGGCCCCTTACGTTTACACCGTCCGCGAGATCATTCATGGCTCAGGAGCATCGGCTCATTCGCATTACTACCGCGAAAATCCCAACGAGGAAGCGCCTAATTTTGATCACGACGACCACGATGATCACGAAATGGAATCGTCAGAAAAAACTCACGAGGTATCGGTAGATCCGCTGGAAGAACTTCGCGATCTTGCCTACGGCATCCCAAAAATCGCAGCCAAGGGAGACATTGACGAATCGGGATTTAATACGATCCGCAAAGTTTCCAAAGAAATGACAGGACTGCTTGGCCGCCACAACGACAAAACGCCTTTGGAGGAAAAACGTGAGCAAATCCGAGCGGCGTCAGACCAGTTCGAAGCCTGGATTGCAAAAATCGAGGGCTGCGTGAATGCCAAGGCGAGCACGAATCCAGCAGAGGGTAACTAAAACGATGTTTGATTATTACCTCAGCGGAGCCAGCCTGCGTCTGGTCGAAACGGTCATTTACGCTTCTTTGTGGATCGTGATCGGGTGTTTTATCGCCGCCATTTTTCGACGGATGCTTGGCGCGGAACAAGTGCGACGAATCTTTGCCGATCAAACTCGGTTTGGCCTGCTGGCAGGCTGGTTGATCGGAATGTTGTTGCCGGTTTGCTCGCTGGGCGTAATTCCAATCGTTCGAGAAATGAATCGCTGCGGCGTGAAGCGTGGGACGATCGTCGCCTTCGGCTTAACGGCGCCCTTGTTCAATCCCATGTCGGTGCTGTACGGCTTGACGCTTTCGGACCCGATCGCGATTTTGTCGTTTTCGATTTGCGCATTGTTGATCGTGAGCGCCGTCGGCGGCGTCTGGAATTGGGTTTCCACTGCACAGCAAGAACACACCGCCAGCGAAACCGTTCCCTCGGTCGGATCCAAACGCTCGATCGCCCTGTTCTACACCGCCGCCAGAGAGCTCGTCGGTCCATCGCTGATCTATATTTTGATCGGAATTGGCGGTTCGATCGCTTTGGCAATCCTCTTGCCCAAAGGCCAGCTGCAACACGAAGTCGACCACGATAATTTTTGGGCTCCAATCCAAATCGCTTTTATCGCAACACCAATTTATTCCACGCCTTTGCTGGCGATGAGCCAAATCGGTGGAATGTTTCAACATGGCAATTCAATCGGCGCGGCTTTTTCGCTTTTGATTCTTGGCGCGGGCGCGAACATCGGCCTCTTGGCGTGGATCGGCAAAACGTACGGCTTTCATCGACTCGCAGTTTTTTACCTAGTGCTGATGACGCTGACCGTTGGCTTGGCCTTTGTCGTCAACAAACCGCTGTATCCCGAAGGCGTTGTGCCAGCAGGCCACACGCATGCTTTTGATGTGTACACGCATCCGTTTGATTCAGAGGCGTCCAACTATGCGGCGAGTGCACTGCGGCGAGGGCAAGAGTTCTGGGCCGCGAACGAATTCGGTGGTACCTACCTACTGGCCATCTTGATTGTTATGGGGACGGCAACGAGCCTGCTGGACCGCCAAAAAGTTGAAACTTGGCTCATGGCAGAATCGAATTCAAAATCCAATCTGGAACGTGAAGTACCAAGTTGGGCTTTGGGTTTGGTGACGGTCACGGGACTTGTTGTCGCCAGTGTGGTTGGCTGCTTTTTATACTACCCCGAGCCCAAAGAACTTTTTCGCGATTTGTCCGTCGTCAACACCGAAGCCGTGTTGTGCAGTCGCAATGGCAACTGGGAAGCCGCCGACAAATGGATTCGCTACTGCGATGACCTGTCCCGCCGGCTCGAAGTCGGCGTCTACTTGAGAACCGGTTCGGTGGGGGAATTCCAGAGCACCAAAGCCAAAATCTATCGCGAACGACTCGACGACCTAAAAATGATTGTCGACACGAAAGACAAGGCAAACGCTGCCGAAGTCGCGATGGAGGTTTCCCAAGCGTACCAACGGCTGCATGCGTCCTTTACCGACGAGCCTTAAAACTGAAAACCGAATTTTGGCCCATTTTCGGTCAGCGTGAGAATCTCCGGTCCGTCTTCGGTCATTAAGATCGTGTGTTCAAACTGAGCCGAGGGCTTGCCGTCTTTGGTACGCACGGTCCAGCCATCGCTGCGGTCGGTGACGGATTTGATCGAGCCCCCGTTGATCATCGGTTCGATCGTAAAACACAGCCCCGGATGAAGCCGGTCTCGCCGCGCCTGTGCACTGGCAACGTGCGGAATATTGGGTTGCTGGTGGAATTCAACCCCGATCCCATGACCGACATATTTCTCAACCACGCCAAGATTACCGTACACATTGCGAACATGGTCAACGATCGTTTCACCAATCACCGAAACTCGACAACCGGGTTCAAGCGCTTCAATCGAAAGATACAAACAATCGAACGCACACTGAGTCACCTTGCGAGCCAGATCATCGATGTCCGCCGGAGAGCCAATCAAAAATGTTTCCGACTGATCGCCATGCCAGCCATCGACGATCGTCGTCAAATCCACATTGACGATATCACCCGGCTGAAGTTCATACGGACCAGGGATGCCGTGGCAAATGACATCATTGATGCTGATACAACTGCTTTTGGGGTACGCGGATTTTTCACCTGGATAACCCAAGCAAGCCGGAATGTGGCCATGGTCCAGCGTATATTCGTGGACCAAGCGATCGATACTGGCCGTGGTCACGCCGGCCTTCACATGCGGTCGGACGAAGTCCAGCAGCTGAGCATTGAACTTGCATGCCACTCGCATCATTTCGCGTTCTCGTTCTGTCAAGCACAAGCGGGAATTTCTTCGAAGCACGTCTGTTTGCCTTAATCTTTTCGCTACAGTACTAACGAAAAGGCTTAAAAATACGGGAAGTCGCGACTCGGGCCAAACAAATTTAAACGTCCAGCCGTCGCTTGTTAGGTAAGGAACATCAGTCGAATTGGACAACTGACACCAGCCGTCGAAAATGCCAGTTCGCCGGATGTTAGTTCACAAAAAGCCAGTGCTTGGTTCCAATTGAAAATTCGGATTGGAACTCAGCACTAGTTCACTGGTTTTTTTCCGTCAATTTAATCCGATCGAAGTTTGGAATTTTCAAGTCCAAAGTCCAAAGTCCAAAGTCCAAAGTCCAAAGTCCAAAGTCCAAAATCTGAAATCTGAAATCCGAAATCCGAAATCTGAAGTCTGAAATCGAC
>CAZROJ010000185.1:0-9968 GCA_964601665.1 uncultured Pirellulaceae bacterium | reverse complement strand
GCAGCACCAACAATCTGCGTAATGGCAATTACACCATTACTACGGTCGATGTTGCCAACCTAGCGGCTCCTGACAACACGCCACTGGATGTGGCAACTGTAAATATGGTTACGATCGATTCGCAGTCTTTCGCGATCAACGGCGTTGACCGAACTGTGAATGTCAACAGCGCTGGCATTGCGATTCAAAACTAGCAATCGCACCGATCGACGCACTGTGTTTTGTTTCAAAGTCAGGCAGTTATAAATTTCAATAAATTCTTGAACCGAGTTATCGCAACACGAGCCTGAGAAAAAGGATGAAATTTCTGACGAAAACAACAAGAGGGCATTTTCAAGGACGAAACATGTCCCTTTTTTACGCAATGACAAAGACGTAACAACAAGACAAAGGTATTCGAAATGGCCAGTACCCTCGATCGTCCGCTATCGATTCCCAAGACTGAAATCTGCGACGCAAAACAAACGTGGCGATCCGAACTCGCGGTTACAAGTCTTTCGCTGGCCAGTTCTTGCACGGCGGGAATAGGTATTGGTCTCGGTTGGCGAATCGACGAATTCGCTTTTCTTGGCGTGCTTGGCTTGGGAGTTTTTCTCGCCGTTCAAATCACGTTAAACAGCTTCTGGTCTTCCATCGTTCATGGATTAATTACTGGCTATCTTGCCTTCTACTTGGCCAACCCTTGGCTTGACTGGACAATCGACAGCTTGTTCGACGGTTCCCCAACAAAAGCAATCGTTGTTGTTCAGGCAATTCACTTATTACACGGCGGCATGTATTGCCTGTTCGCTGGTCTCTGGTGGGCTTCACGGAAATGGTTTCCCCATGGACTTTTTACTGCACCCGCGATTTGGCTCATTTTGGAATCCATCTACCCCGCCATGTTTCCGATGCGTCAAGCGTGCTTGATCGCGGACGTAACACCGTTGATCCAAATTTGCTCAATTTTCGGAGTCGCCGGGGCGACGCTTCAAGTGTTTGCAATCGCGAGCTTAATTCCGTTGGCTCTGCTAGTCTTCCAACCGAAGGCCAGTCGCCAGAACTGCTCGCACTCGATACATCTTCAATTTGCAATCGCGATCATTATTTGCCTAACAGTCATTAATTTTAGTTGGGGCACTTACCGTTCGGACCAAATTCAAACAAGCGTCGCCAATTTTGACGGTGACTTCCTGCGAGTTGGAGTTTTGCAAGGCGACACCGAATACGCCGGTTCTAACTTCAGATTTGCCAATCGATCGCGTGAACTGGCCGCTTGCGACTTAATTCTTTGGCCAGAATGTTCACTCGGTAAGTACCAACGTGACCTCGTTGATTTTTCGGACGAAACTTTAGTGGCCAAAAAATCGATGGGCATCGGCTATCAATTTCGACCGCTCCCCGAACCTGAAAGTTATTTATTGGGCGGCGGATATTCTTGGTCGGCTGCAGCAACTCCCGAAGGCTCAAGCTCGCCTCAATCGAATTTTGGCCTCCCGCAAACACCGGTCGTCAAACAAAGATTCGTTTCGGCTTTCCTTTTGGACCCAAAAGAACAACTTGTCGGAAGGCACGACAAGGTCGAACTGATGGCCGGCGGCGAGTACACACCGTTCGCTGATATTATTCCCGGCTTGGACGAATGGTTGGCTGACCACCCGAATGAAGAACCCGACGAAACGGTACGCCTTTCTCGAGGTCAAAACGCCCAGCCAATCGGTGAAGTCAAAGGAATGGAAGTGGCCGCGTTGCTTTGCTGCGAGGACATGTACCCGCGTCTGACTCGCCAAATGGTTAACAGCGGCGCGGATCTTATTGTTTGCCTAACCAATGGAATGTCATTTAACTCGCCAATCGCACTCGAGCAGCATTTCAACATCGGCCGATTCCGCGCGATCGAGAACAACCGTTACTTTGTTCGTTGCGGCAGTTATGGAATTTCCGCGTTGATCATGCCCGACGGGAAGGTCGAAGATCGGTTGCCCTGCTTTGTAGATCAAAATCTGAGCGTAGATATTCCGCTCCAAAAACGATCGACAACTTGGTTTGGCTGGCTGGGAGATACGTTAACGATCGCCAGCTGCATCGTTTTAATTGGCTTTGCGGGCTGTACTTTTATCCGCCCAAACGACCGTCGCAGGACGACAAAGTCTGGCTCGAACCGGGCAGACACAACAAAACAAACACTTCCAAATTAACGACTTCCAAATTAACGTTCAGCCAAGGCAGTGCTGTCTTGGACTTCGATGGAATTATCCGGCAAATACGATTCGACCCAGGGCGAGGCTTTGACCTTGGGTAGTCGGCGTTTGCCCCATTTATTTTTTTTGCCGAACTCAAGAAAGCGAAAAACCATTTCCTTGTCGATTGCCGGGCAGGGGAGATGCCCAGCGAATTTATCTACGTTGGATTTATCAAATTCCGGATCACTCGTTTCGTAAGACGAATAAATATCAATACTGTCAAAAAACGTCTGAGCGAACTCCGAATCCGCCTCGACCTCATGACCTTGCCCCACAAATTCGACGCCAGCCGAATTGAAATACTCGTAGCAGTATTCAATCACCTCTTTCGCGTTCGTACATTTTTCTGGAGTCAAATGGTAGGTCTCTCCGTGGGCTTCGGGAGTTTGGACCAAATGGCTGATGACTTTCGACACCCAGTCGATCGGGACGAGGTTCCGAGGTTCGTCACCGTTGAAAGGTAAACGCAAAGGTGTTTCAATCACACCATCTTCGTTGCGATCCATTTGCGGGACCAGCATCGCCATCAAGCGAAGATACAAAAACAGTCCGTGGTAGGTCGATGTGTAACCAGTATTTGAATCGCCGACGATCACAGCCGGCCGGTAAATCGTTTTGCTGTCAAAACCTGAAGCCGACCGCACCAAGTTTTCCGCTTCGAATTTACTGCGTTCGTAGTCGTTACGAAACGTCTGAGGCTCGAGCAAGTCATTTTCCAAAATGGGCCCCGGGCGATTCCCACAAACGTACGCGGTCGAGACGTAGTGGAAATTTTCGATTTCCGTTTTACGCGAAAAATCGAGGACGTTTTGGGTGCCGCCCAAGTTGGTCACCCAAGGCTCTTGTGTCCGATCGGTACCTCGAAAATCTAAAATAGCGGCCGAGTGAATCACCTGCGAACAATTCGCTTTGACCCATTGCAATTGATTCTCCGAAAGTCCCAAATCAACACGCTTGACATCGCCTGCCAAAATAACGGGCCGAGGAAGACGATGCCCCAAATCGGACTCGCACCACTGCAGAATTTGTTCGACTCTTTCGCGAGCCTGCATCTTTTGATTCGGACGAACCAAAACGGCGACTCGTTGATCCTGCCGCAAAAGATCTCGCATCAGATAGCGACCAAGCAAACCCGTCGCTCCAGTTAAGAGCGTATATTGCCTGAACGACCTAGGCTTCAATTTTGTTTTTTTGGAGATCACGATGAGCCTAGAAGAACAAGCTTTAAAAATTTAGACGTTGCGAGAATCCAGTTCGCGAGTACCGACGAGTCAACAACGCGGGTGCGACAGCACTTCAAATTTCAAGTTAAAAGGGGTCGTTTGCGTAACAACGGCCCAAAACATGCGTCTTATGGACCATTCCAATGCTCGCCATTCTTACTTTTCGGCGAATGGGACGCTAAAGTTTGGCTGTCCATAATTGAGCCGACATTATGCTTCGAAGTTTTCTGACTTCAATCATAGCACTCTGACAAAATAGGCCCCTTGGGTGGTTTTGTAAGCTTAGCTCGAAATTCGTGAGAGTTCGATAATCATGAAAAATATTGCTCGCCTAATCATTCCCCTCGCTTTCGCCCTCATTTGCGTTGTTTCTACGGCATTTTTGCACGCTCAATCTAACCCGAGCGTGAAAATTCCCGCCGGTCTCACCCAAAACCAAGCACTGGACGGCTGGCTGGCGCTCTTCGATGGAAAAACAAATTTCGGCTGGACTGCCGTAAATCTTAAGCATTGGGAACTAAATTCATCGGATGGCAGCATCTCAAATGCGGTTTCGCCGGTGCCGAGAATGTTGCGGACTACCGCTCAATTTGACGATTACGAACTCGAAGTCGAATTCAAGCCGGCTGCTAAGTCGCGCGGCCGAGTCTTCCTGCGGACCAGCCCCGCACCGAAAAATCTTGCCGCCGATTGCTATTCGATTCAAATCGGAGACCTCAAAACTGGCCTCACGCAGGGCTCCCTTGTCGATCGTGCGGTTTCGTCGTTGAACGAGCCTTTCGTGAAAGACGAATGGCACCGCTTAAAAGCGACTGCGATCGGAGCCAATTTTTCGATATCGATCAACGGGCAAAAAGTCGTTTCGTACTCTGATCCGAAACCACTCGGGCGAGGCTACATCGGCATTCAAGTTGACGCGGGACAGATGGCTTTCCGAAACATTCGCTTGCGACCTCGCCGCCAATCGCCGCTGCTTAACGGCAAAGATTTAACAGGTTGGAATACGCAAAAAAGCCTGGACAGCGATTTCAAAATAACTGCCGATGGCAACCTCTCGGTGATCAACGGACGCGGGCAACTCGAATCAAATCGAAAATTTGCCGACTTCACGCTGTCGTTTCAATGCAAAACAAATGCCGCCAATCTGAACTCGGGCCTGTTCTTTCGCTGCATTCCCGGTGACTTGATGAATGGCTACGAATGCCAAATCCAAAACGGCATCCAAGACGGCGACCCAACAAACCCCACGGACTGCGGCACAGGTGGAATCTTCCGTCGCGCTAACGCTCGCCGTGTCAACGCGCGCGACCAAGAATGGTTTGCCATCACGCTGGTCGCCACCGGTCCTCGCATCAGCGTTTGGGTGAACGGCCTTCAGGTGACCGATTGGGTAGACCGGCGAAAGCCAGCCGAAAACCCTCGCCGCGGTTATCGTGCGACAGCCGGAACGCTGGCTATCCAAGGCCACGACCCAACGACGGATTTACTATTTCGGGAGCTCAAAGCAAAAGAACTCACAGTGCGCCGACCGAAATAATTGGCCGTCAAGTTAAAACGATACGCCAGTAATATTTCTTGCGGGCGAATCCCCAAACCGAATGTCGACATCAGCACGAACCACCTAAAAGTCTCATGCGAAAATTACTTCTTGTTAGCAGCTCACGCGTCCACGGAACTGGATTTTTAGAACATTGCCGTGACGCGATCGCGGCACATTTTTCCAGCGTCGATGAAATTCTGTTCATCCCCTACGCATTACAAGACCATGATCGATACGAATCCATCGTTGCTGATGCGATGAAGCTGGCAGGACAAAGACTGAAGTCGATCCACCATTTCGCCAATCCAATTCAAGCAGTCGAACAAGCTCAAGGAATTTTTATCGGCGGTGGCAATTCGTTTCGGCTGTTAAAATCGCTTTACGACCTCCAGCTCATTGAACCGATTCGTGCTGCAGTTTTAAAACGCGGCGCCGCGTACATGGGAAGCAGCGCTGGAACCAACATGGCTTGCCCCACCATCCGCACCTCCAACGACATGCCAATTGTCCAACCGCCGTCATTCGACGCCCTCGATTTTATCCCCTTCCAAATCAATCCGCATTTTATCGACGCTGATCCTCAATCGAAACACAAAGGCGAAACCCGCGAACAACGCTTGGCAGAATTCCACGAAGAAAACTCGCTGACGGTGGCCGGTTTACGCGAAGGCAGCTGGTTCGAGATCCGCGACGACGAGTGCTTGCTGTGCGGAAAAACGGGCATGAAACTTTTTCGACCGGGCGAAACCCCGGAAGAGATTAACGCCGGCTGCGTTGATTATTTGCTGAAAAGTTAGCCACCCCGGTGCCTACGATGGTTCCGCCGAGCCCGCCCCCTTTTGATTCAAAGCCGATTCCTCACTTGCTTTCCAGTACGCCCCACGCAGTCTCGCGGTCGCGATTTACCGCATGTTGGTCCGAAGGTATACTAACAACCCAAAACCAAACCTCGAACTTACGCATTTTTTAAGCCCCAACAATAATGTCGCCCGATCCTGACGCCACCTGTGATACATCCGTCGATTCTCCCGTTTGGACTCGCCAACAAATTAATGAATTGTTTGCGATGCCCTTCAACGACTTGATTTTTCAAGCCCAAACGGTGCACCGGCAGCACCACGATCCCAACTCGGTGCAACTTTCGTCATTGCTGAGCATTAAAACTGGCGCGTGCCCGGAAGACTGCGCTTACTGCCCGCAGAGTGCTCGGTACAAAACCGGCCTCAAGCCAGAACGCTTGATGCCATTGGATCAGATCGTAGACGCGGCAAAAAAAGCCAAGGCCAATGGGGCTGGCAGGTTCTGCATGGGTGCCGCTTGGCGGAGCCCCAAAGATGGTGATATCGAAGCGGTCGCCCAAGCGGTTGCGGCCGTGAAAGAACTCGGCTTGGAAACTTGCGCCACCCTTGGAATGCTCAAAGAAGAACACGCCGAATCACTCAAAGAAGCGGGCCTCGACTACTACAACCACAACCTCGATACATCGCCCGAATACTACGGCGAAATCATCACGACTCGCACGTACGACGATCGATTGGAAACTCTCGAAAACGTACGCACCGCCGGCATGAAAGTTTGCTGTGGCGGCATCGTCGGGATGGGCGAAACCGAGAATGATCGCGTTGGCCTACTGATGACACTGGCCAATCTCGACCCACAACCCGAAAGCGTGCCAATCAACAATCTGATCAAAATCGAAGGCACACCACTGGCCGATTTAGACGATATTGATCCATTCGACTTCATTCGAACCATCGCCATCGCTCGAATCTTAATGCCCAAATCGTACGTGCGATTATCAGCGGGCCGCGAGGACATGAACGACCAGCTGCAAGCACTCTGCTTTTTCGCTGGAGCTAATTCGATTTTTTACGGTGAACAATTATTGACCGCCAATAATGCCACCGTGGAACATGACCGCGAACTATTTTCAAAGCTAGGTATGAACCAAACCATGGTTCAGCACGCACCTAGCGAGTGCGATTCGCATGACCATGCCGAAAACAAATGCAGCTCGCGCGAAACAAACGTCGCTCACGACACCACCAACCATGGCGGCTGCGGATCGAAGTGCTCATAGCCAATGTCGTGGCGATCAACCATTCAACAACGGCAACAGGAACGCCGCGATTCGGGAAATTGGCGACAGCGCCAGGTTGTCGAATCTTCGCAGGGCGCTCGCGTCACGATCGATGGCAAAACGTACGACAACTTCTGCAGCAATGACTACTTGGGCCTAGCAAACGACCCACGGTTGGTCGAAGCCGCCGCCGAAGCGCTGCAAACATTCGGCGTTGGCAGCGGTGCCTCGCATCTAGTCTGCGGACATCAGACGCCGCACCATGAACTCGAAGAAAAACTGGCCCACTTTGTCGGTGCGGAAAAGGCGATCGTTTTTTCCACCGGCTACATGGCCAATTTAGCGATCGCTCAAGCCTTGCTCAGCCGCGGCGACTGCATCTTCCAAGACAAACTCAACCACGCCTCGCTCATTGACGCCGGACGTCACTGCGATGCCCAGTTCAAACGCTACGCCCATTGCGACACGAATGCTCTGGCGAAACTCTTAACAACCCACGCCGACTGCCAAAAAATGGTCATGACCGATGGCGTGTTTAGCATGGACGGTAACGTCGCGCCGCTGCGTGAAATCGCGGACTTGTGTGAAAAATCGGGAACGTTGTTGGTCGTTGACGAGGCACACGGCTTTGGTGTTTTAGGAAACGGCCGAGGAGCCGCAGCGCAAGCGGGTATCTTCCCGAGCGAAAATGTTTTGATCATGGGCACACTTGGAAAAGCCATCGGCAGCTTTGGAGCGTTCGTTGCTGGCGAGGCTTTGTTTATCGAACAACTGATTCAATTTGGACGGACTTACATTTACACAACGGCACTTCCGCCGCACGTGGTCGCAACAACACTTGCGTCAATCGACGTTAGCGAAAGAGAACCCAAACGTCGAACTCTGCTTACAAACAACATCGTACTTTTCCAAAAACAGATGGAAGCCAAAACAAAAACGCCAAGCAATAACAAAAGCAAAACTGCACCCGACAAGACTGCCCATCGCTTGCTTTTATCTTCGACTCCGATCCAACCGCTACTGATCGGTGACGCCGAAACCGCCATGGCGGCCAGCCGTTTCTTAAAGCAAAACGGGATCTTGGTATCTGCCATTCGCCCGCCAACCGTCCCCGTCAACAGCTCCCGGCTAAGGATCACTTTAAACGCCAGCCACCACCACGATGCCATCGATCGACTGACCGAAGTTCTCTGCAGCCAAGCATTCCAAGAGATCCTAGCTTCCAACCACATCGCGATCGAGGAACCCAAGTGAAGCCGGAACTGCTACTATTGCACGGCTGGAATATGTCGCCGGCGGTAATGCTGCCACTTGCTCGATCACTGACAGCCAATTTCAAAGTAACGCTTGCCGTGATGCCCGGGTATCCAATTCCCGCGGAAACGGAACTCCACTTGGCTGGCGTTTGCGTTGCAACAACCGCAAACGCTACCCCAGCAACCGACTGCGGCGTCTCAAAAGACCCGCTGAATTGGCTCGTCAAGTTGCTCACCGACCAAGCCCCGGCGAAGGCCCACTGGGTCGGCTGGTCACTGGGCGCCACCCTGGCAATGGCTGCCGCTCAGCAGTCGGCTGACCGCATCGAGTCGATGGTTTTAATCAGCCCCACACCCTCCTTTGTAATTCGAAACGACTGGCCACACGGTTTCGAAAAATCAACCTTTGAGCGGCTCCTGCGACTGACCACCAAGCGATTCCCAATCGGCACCAAACAGTTTCTCAAACTCCAAGGCCCCAAACTGCCGGACGAAACTTTCGCCGCGAACCTGGCCACGTTGCTGCAGCAGCCACCGACCGACGAGGCCTTGCAAACGGGATTCGACATTTTATGCGACACGGATTTACGTCCCAGTTTAAAAGACCTGCAAACCCCGGCGAAGATAATCGCGGCCAGCCAAGACTCAATTATCCCGCCAACGGCCAGCCAGTACATTGCCGCTTGCTTGCCCAACGCGTCTTTGACAACGATCGGAAGCGGCCACGCTTTGCCTTTAAGCCACCCGCAAATGCTGGCCAATACGATCGCGAATTTTGTAGGCGAGAAATCACGATGACGATTGACAAAATTCAAGTCGCCAGACAGTTTTCCCGCGCGGCAACGCAATACGACGAATTCGCGATCGTACAAAAAGAAATGGCAAACCGCTTGCTCACCCAGCTCAAGCCAAACGCCAAAGGCGAACTGATTGACTTAGGCTGCGGTACCGGCCTGGCGCTTGAAATAATTAATCGACAAACGGATCTAACATTGACCGGCCTCGACCTCGCCCCAGCAATGCTAAAAGTGGCTCAAGCTCGAGTGCCGCGAGCCAACTTTGTCATCGGTGATCTTGAGCAAACACAACTAGCAGGAGATCGATTTGATTTTGTTTTTTCAAACGCAGCGCTCCAATGGTGCCACCTCGGCGACGCGCTCGCCGAAATGCACCGGCTCCTTCGACCTGACGGGCAACTGTTATTGGGTTCGTTCGGCAAGGGCACGCTGGCCGAATGGGAGACAGCTTGGCGGGCCGTCGATCCGAATCGCCCCCGAGTCCATCCGTTTCCCGACGAAGAAAAACTGCAAACCGAACTCGCCAATGCGGGCTTTACATCCATTAATTTAACATCGACCACTCGCACATTTACGTTCGATTCCGTTGACCACACGATCGCCAGCATTCGAAAAATTGGAGCCTCCTACGCTGACGACGGCCGAGCCAAATCAAGACTGACTCGGCGAATGTATCAGCAATTTCGCGAGGCCTTGGCCAATACACCCGCCGATAAAACTCAACTTAGCTACCGTTGTTTATTAGTAACGGCCAACGCTTAGGCAAAAGGCGATTGATAGTCTGATATTTCGCAAAAGTAGCACGGGTTCCTATTAAAACCGATCGATTCGTTGCAAAAGGGCGACACTC
>CAZROJ010000184.1:0-9985 GCA_964601665.1 uncultured Pirellulaceae bacterium | reverse complement strand
GAGAAATCATGCTGGCATCTTAAATTCGTACACAATTCCGGTTTCCGGCACTAGACCCGTCGATCCTCGCAGAATCTGCGGCGACCCAATTGGGCGATCCAATCGCGTTGCTTAACGAAACTCAACGCAAGCTATTGGCCCGGACTGGCCTGTTCAGCGTCGCTGTCTGCCCGGCACTGATCCAGTTTGTCGAGGGCTCGTTGGATTCGGGCCACGCAGCGATCTTTGCCGAGGATCGCCATCTGATCGAGTGCTCCGAAGCCAGCGGCTTTTCCGGTCGTGGCAACTCGAATCGCATGAATCACGTCGCCCATGCCAATCGATTTTTCCTCGCAAAACTGGTCTAAGTTCGCTTCCAATTTTTCAAGCTGGAAGTCGGATTCGTCGGCCGAATTCAAATGCTTCAGATATTCAGACAGTAAGAAGCCGGCCGATTCAGGTTTGACCAACCGCTTTTGAAATGGTTTGTCCTCGAAGGTCAGCGACTGGTCTTCGGCAAAGAAAAAATCAAAATCGAGAATATCGCCCGCCATGCAAATTCGATCGCCGGCCGCTTGCACGATTTGGCCAAGATAGTCTGCGATATCACACGGCGTCGGTTCGGTCACTAGGCCAGCGGCTTGCAAAAATTTCAGGCAGGCAGCGACCTTCTTTTTGGAATCGGTTGCGTCCATATATTGTTGTTGAACCGCCGTCAGTTTTTTGGCGTCAAAACTGGCAGGTGACTTGATCACGCGTTCCAACGAAAATAGTTCGATCATCTGCTCGCGAGAAAACGATTCGGTTTCTCCGTCCAGCGACCAGCCCAGCAGCAGCAGGTAGTTGTTGATTGCGTCCGCGGTGAATCCAATGTCGCGGTAGAAATCGACGAGCACCGGGTTGAAGGTTGCCGGTTCAGCGGTGATGCCGATCCGCTTTGCAATTTTTTCGCCCGACTGGTATAGGCGTTTGAAATCTTTATTGTTGAGGTACTTTTCGATGTGACGCTTTGAAAGTTTTTTCTTGCTACCCGGTTCGGCAACGTAGGGCAGATGAGCGTACTCGGGCAGGTCGTAGCCGAGTGACTGAGCGATGAAGATTTGCCGCGGCGTGTTGGATAGGTGCTCGACCGCCCGAACCACGTGCGTAATCTTGAAGTCGTGATCGTCGACGACACTGGCCAAGTGGTACAGGCAGGTTCCGTCACCGCGTTGGATAACGTGGTCTGGTTCGAGTGCCCATTCGAATGACAGGTCGCCGCGAACGTGATCGTGGAATTCGCAGTTACCCTCGCGCGGCATTTTTAGCCGGACAACAAAGCTGCGGCCTTCGGATTCGAAAGCGGTTGCCTGTTCATCCGTTTCCGCCATCCATTTGCGACTGTAAACAAATTGGCGTTTTTCTTTTTCGGCGGCTTCGCGTTCGGCTTGGAAATCCGCCCCCGAGTAATCTTTGTAGGCTAGGCCGGAGTCGATTAGTTGCTGGGCGGCAGCTTGGTATTTTTCCAAACGTTGCGACTGGAAATAGGGGCCGTGGGGGCCAGTCGAGTCCGTGCCGTCGTCGGTTGGTCCTTCGTCCCAGTCGATCCCCAGCCAACGGAAACCGTCCAGAATCGGCTGCAAGGCTTCGGCCACATTGCGTTTGGCGTCAGTATCGTCGATCCGCAAAATGAATTGGCCGCCCGATTGTCGTGCCAGAATCCAGTTGAACAGAGCGGTGCGGACGCCGCCGATGTGAAGATAGCCCGTGGGGCTAGGAGCAAAGCGTGTGCGAATGGACATCGTCAAATCGTGCTGTGGAGATTGAAAAAAGGCATCTTAACCAATGTGGCGAAATTGTTCACCTGCCAATAAAACCGATCGCAAAACCGGACAGTCGGCGTCCCGCAGATCCGAAACCGATTGATCAGTCTTTGTCGATCCGATACGAAGATTTGGATTCGGCAGCGATGCTAAAACTGAATGTTTGAGCGGGACTTTCGCCATTTACGCGGCGTTGGCAAACGTCGATGGCGTCTTCGAAGGGCACGAGCAATTCGGCAGTTTGTTGATGTTTGCGGAACCAACGAATCAGAATCATTTGCAAATTCATATCCATGATCGATTCGGGCAGGCCGTCGGGGGTGTCTTTTTTTTCTACCAAAAAAGCGGCCGCGGCGAGTGCCCGTTTGGCGTCCAAGGGTTCGGCGGCGCTACCGAGCAAGCGTCCATTTTTTAGAATCAACCAAGCGATTCGATTTTTGCGAGCGGCGATGGGGAGGATTCCGTTGAATGTTTTTTGGGCGTGCCGCAGCGCTTTCATTTGCCGATCCAGCCACTTTAGGTTTCTCAAGTGGTCGCGAAGAACGCTGGCACGTTCGAACGAGCATTGAACCGCTGCCCCTTTCATGTCGGCTTCCAAGTCCAATAGCGTCGAGTGATCGTGGCCTTCAATGAAGTCAATGGTTTGCTGGACCTGACGCGAGTATTCGGCTTGGCTGCAGCGAGCGGCACAAGGCGCCGAGCAGCTGCCGAGTTCATGGCGAATGCACTTGGTCGTGATGAGATTTTCGAACAGCTGCAATTGGTCGGCAAATTCAAAACCTGTTTTGTCGGGACAATCGCGCAGTCGAAAAACTTGATTGATACTTTCGACCGCCGCTCGAAGTCGTCCCGTTCCAGAAACGGGGCCGTAGGTGGCCATGGATTGGCTGGGAATTCGCCGAGTGAAAGTAGCGTGTGGGGCGCGGCCGTTTTTGATTACCAAGAAAGCCGGCTGGCGTTTAACCGGTTGGCCTTGCGTGTTGAATTCGGGGCGCCAGCGGAAGATCAATTCTTGTTCGCGGATCAAGGCGAGCAATTCGTCCGACATGGGTTCCCAGACAAGCGTTCGGCTGGTTTGGCGAATTCGTTCGACTTTTTTCTCTTTAAGGTTCTTTGCGAAATAGGTCAGCAGGCGTTTTCGCAGTGCCTTGGATTTTCCGACGTAGCAAATTTGCTGGTTGCAATCGAGCCACGCGTAGACGCCGGGGCAGACGGGGCACTGGTCGTGCAAGAGTGCCCGGCAAGCCAGGCGGTCAGCGGGCAGGTCGATCCGTTTCAATCGTCCTCGAGTTTGCTGAGCCAAAATCGAGGGGCCAAAGCCCGCGAACGAGGGCTCGCTGTAACTTAAATTCCGTTTATTGGTTAGCATCCTAGCAATCCATGCATTCGTTTGTTACTGGCAAAATCAGTGATCGCCAAAGGGTTTTTCTGGCGATTTGGTTTCGCATCAAAGGCCGGGGAAGTGACGACAGTTGTTGTTTTAGCGAAAAATTTGGACGTCTGGCAATTTGCCAATGCTAAGGTTTGTAAAGTTAAATCACATTTCGAATAGCTTGAATTCAACTGGGAATTGTATGTTGCTCCGTAAAAAGTTTAGCGTTTGGGCAGTGATTGCCATAGCGATGGTATGTTCACCATTCTTCAATTCGGTCACTCAAGCCCAAGGTTATATTTTTGCTGGGTTAGGGGCAGGAACTGAAAACCGAATTACGCATTCATCTGGATACGATGGGACCGGAGGCGACGCCTTTGTAACGGTTGGCATCGAACCAACGAGTGCCAATGCGTCGGCGATGCGTATCTCTGTCGAAAACGCAGTTCGCACTTGGGATCGTCTTGTTCCGACGTCGGGCAACTTGGAAACGGATTTTGTTAACATCCCATCTGGAGCTTTCGATTTTGAATCTGTGTTTTTGCATGAACTGGGGCACTCGTTAGGACTGGCTCATGTCAATTTGGGTTTCCAGAGGATTAGCGCCAATGGGCGAAATTTGACGAACGTCGAACAGGAGTTTTCAAACGCCAGTTTTGGAAATAATGGACAGTTCGATTTAAACGCTGGCGCCGACGGCGTTGTCGGATCAAGCGATGACATTCGCGGCGACGACGTCAATCTACAGTATTTTAAGATTACCGATAACAACCCGTTTACGTTGCCCGCCAGCGGAGTAATCGATTCAACGACCTATTCTCGCGATCTAAACGATCTGCCAGCCGGACACAATTTTGCGACGAATGCATCACGTGACGTAGCCGAAGATATTTTTGGAATCGCCAACACTGAATCGGTGATGCAGCAAGGCACTTTTAACAACGAGATCCAACGCGAACTGGCGGTGGCGGATGTGATTGGGATTCGGTATGCCGAGAGCGGTTTGGACGAGCTTCAAGGTACGGCAGATGACTATAACCTGCGCGTTAATTTCGTTGAGTGGGATGGAGTTTCTGAACGCCCTGATATCGTGGTTGATTTCGATAGCAGTGAGACTGGTTTCGCTGTTTCTCAATCGTCCGGCGAATTTTTAACCAGCGATCATTTACGGATTTCGCAAAACAATATCTTCTTCAACACCGGCTTTACGTGGCACTTCAATACGGTTTCGAATGTTCAAGCGATTCCGGAGCCGAGTGGCTTTGTTTTACTGCTGGCCGTAGGAACTGTCGTAATTTCCCGTCGATCACGACGATAGAGCTTAAGAGCGCGGCTAGGTCGTGCGTTGACCTGTGCCGCCGCACGGTTGTTCTCCGGGCGCGGCTCAGCACCGGTCTATCGCATCTCAAAACGATTGTCAGCTAGCCAGTGAAGCGCAGGTCAAACTCGCCAACAAAGAGCCAATTCAAAAAATAGCCCCAGCAATCGTTAGAAACCAACGTCTGCCTTCAGCAAAACTTTGGCTCGATCCACTTCAGGCCCGTCCAAATTTAGTCCTGAAGGGACGGCAGAAACCCTGGCGTCGTCAAATGTTTTCGCACGCGGCAAGACAAAAGCGACGAAGACAAAACCCGGCCCTCGCCGAGGTAACTTTGTGAAAAAACGGTTGTCTAGTTAAAACGCCTGTCCTTTTAAACCCTTTTAAACCCGTTCTCGGGCTTGTCGGGCATCGTAAAGGTCAGCCCATCAATAAGTTTGACGTGGCGTTTTTTAGTTAACCACGATTCGTCGGCAGCGTTTTCGCAATTACCAGCAACGGTGCTAGCGAGCTTGCGCAAAGCGTCTTCGTTTAGTTTGGCACGGGCTCGGCAGTAGTCACCGGTGTCTTGAGTGGGCACCGAACGGCCAAGCAGTTGGCGATGGGTAATGACACTTGCAACGGCTGACTGACAAGCGTCTTGCTTGCCATCTCGAAGCACTTGACTGAGAAAAGCCCACAGCACCGTCACATTGCTGTAGATCGATGTCATGCCAAATAATCCATCGTGTTGACGAAAGACGGATTCGATTGCGTCGGGAGTTAGAAACTCAGAGAATGGCAAGCCAGACTGCTTCAGAAAACCTCCGACAACTTGCTGAAAACTGTTCGTGCTGCGACGCGGAGAATTTGGTATCAGTGAAGACATGAAAAAACCCTCCTTGGCTTTTCACTGACCGTGAACCAAGGAGGGCTCTATTTATCTCGCCAAGCGAGGGCATAAAACATAAGTTTTTCGCAAGACAATGAAACGTTTTCAGATTTTGCGTTCCGTGTCAGTTGAACCGCTGCGCAACTGCCGATTCAAATCAATCTACGACAGTGCCATTCGTATTTGACACCTTTTTTGCGCTTTGACTATTTTTTGCCCAGTCGAAATGCCAGGCAAAGGTATCGACTTTCTATCGCATTCCAAATCCAGGGCGCGCTTGCTTGAACCTGCGCAATTTTTGGTGCAATACGCGGGTGTTGAGTTGATTCTAAAATTTTAAGCGGGTTCAAACCGTGAAAATGATTTCCCTTGACAACATCGTTGGAGACCAGTCGTTTTAAGTTAGCATTTGGCGTCAGCATACCAGGTAGCGCTTCAGCAGAGGTTAAATCCGTTATCAATACTGATGAACCACCGCTGACAGTATGATCCAAAAGTAACTCAAGATGTTTTTCACGAATTGTTCCTAAAACTTTAGGGAAATATTCTTGGGCTGCGGAAGGGGGTAATCCGGAAGACTGGATGCACTCATGGGCGTTTAGCAAGATTTGCGATAGGAGGCACGTCGATGCGACGACGTCGTATTGAGCTAAACCAAGCGTCGCGTTGAGACATGAATCAATGATAGCCTGCAAAGTGAACTCCGTCGGCGAGTCTTTGAATTGCGTCCATTGATCACGGACCCCGGTTACGTCCATGCCACTGATTACATTCAACTTGGGGTGTTCGTCAAATCCACGTTGAACGAGGGCCTCTTCGGTCAACGTCGGATGAAGATCCACGAGGTCAATCTGGCAGAAATGCTTCACTAGCTCTATCAAGTCGAGATCGGTGGTCCTGCCTGATCCCCAGATGCACAATCGACTTTCTGGCCCTCGTGACAGACTGCGAAGAGTGCGGCAAATTTTGGTACGATGAGGCGCGAAAGCTGACCAAAGTTCGGGCCAAATTACGGAATTATGTTTGTTTGCTGTTGGTGCAGGCTCACTCATATGCTTTTTGGCGTTTCAATTTAGCACTGTCTGCCGTATCTCAAAGCTGCCCCAGATGTTGAGCAACATAACGAATTAACGAATTGCGATCTTTCTGAGTGCCCAGTTTGGCTCGCAAGATTGGTGTTTGTTTTCAGGCACGCGGATAGATCAGGGTGCCCGTCTTTGTCGCCGCACGATTGTTCTGGCAGCAAGATTTAACAGTAGTCTATCGGATTTCAAAATCGGTTGCCAGCTTTTTCTTGCTTAGCAGCGTTTGTACCAGTTTGGACGACGGTTGGAATCCATCGCTCGGCTCCAGCTTGGCTTGCTGGTTTGTCGATGCGGAATTAATTGACCTGCACAATGAGGGCAAACCCGTTCAGGCGTTTTAAATTCGTTTTCCGTGCCGGTTGAGGCTTAGTCTTTGTTTGATTTCGTCTTTTAGGTGAGCGACGACGGAGTCTTTGTCGGTTGTTGCCAAGATGTCGTTGACGACCGATTTGGCCGAACCGGTACCCCATGAGCCTCCTTGTTCGAAATAGTACTTGGCGGATTTCCCAATCACGTAAGAAGTGAATCCCGAAGCGGCTCCTTGCGGGATCAAAGTCAGAGCCGTGCCGAGCGTTCCAGTGACGGCTTTGAATAGCGAAGCGCCCCAATTGGTCAGTTCGCCCAGTGCGTACAGACCCGCGGCGCCGCTGATGACTTTGGCAAGGCCGCGAGCTTGGGACATCGAAAACGACAGCCCGTAGACTTTGGATAGCGTGACAATCATTACCGCGTCGACTGCCAAACCGCCAAAAATATCTAAAATCGGAATCGGGTTGGCAGCCACAGCGATCGCCTTGGTCGCCGCCATCGTCCAAATCACTTGATCCGCTCGGCGGTCTCGCATTTCGACTCGCAATGCCGCAATGCGGTCGCTCTTGTCCGCCGCGTACATCGCCGCGTTCAGAGCCAGTAGGCCGAGGCCTTCTTTTTCTAGCGTCTGCAGGATTAACGATTTAAGTTCGCCAACCTTTGGTTCGGGTTTTCGCCACTGCGTAACTTCTTTTCCATCGGGTTGCTCGATGACGTATTCGACTTTTCGCGGGTCGGCGACGGTCGTTACAAAATGGTCTGCAGGAATCAGCCCGTCCAGTCGCCCCTTTAGCATTTCGGTCAGGGAATGTTTTTCTTGATCGGAGTACAGGTCCGTTTTGTTGAAAACCAAAATGATGGGCTTTTGAACGGCCGCCAATTCGACCAGCGCGGCGTACTCGGTTTCATTTAAATCGGAATCGGTCACGAACAAAATCAAATCCGATCGCCGAGCGGTCACCTCGGCCAGTTCGGCTCGGTCGGCTCCGCCCACTTCGTTGATTCCTGGCGTGTCGATCAGCACGATTTCGGAGGATTCGAGCCCCGGCAGTCGATAGCCGGCTCCGTTCCATGTCGTGCCCCAGACTTGTTTCGTCCAACCGCCTTGAACATCGACTTCGGCCACATCACGTCCGATCAGGGCATTGATCATCGCGGATTTGCCCGTGCTGATTTCGCCGAAGATCGTGATCTCCACGCGGCCGGTGGAGATCTTGTCGTACATCTCGTTCAGCTGCTGGATGTCGTTGACGAGTGCTTCGCGTTCGGAGTCCGGGCAACCACGTAATTCGCTGAGCGTCTTTTCGACGGCTTGGATGGCTTCTTCGTAGTTGGAATCTTTGGCGGGGGTTGTTGCTGCCACGGGAGCAAATCTCTTTTAATGTTGTTGGATTAGGCTTGGCGTCAATGGAATTCAGTGGGTGGTCGGTTGCCAGCTTCTTGAAATGATTTTAGTCGCTGAGCCGTTCGCGGGCGGTTTGCAGAAGTTTTCGCAATTCGTCGGCGCTGGTGACGATGTTCCACTTGCGACGGGCCAGGCCAGCCAAGCCGCCCTCGGGCGTCTGCATTTCGCTACGAAAATACTCGATGAACACCATGCCAATCCAGCGCGTGATTAAGGCTTGGACGGCACCTTGGAGAACGCCGCCAGCGACAGTGCCGGCGAACGGAATGGTTTTGACAATCGAAGCCACAACCGCAGTAACGGCCACTGTGGCTCCTTGGGCACCGAGGACACCGACGAGATTTTTGCCCATTTCACCCAGCCATTTTGAAGCGGTCTCGATGTCTACCTTTTGTTGGTAGACTTCGGCCAAGTCCAGGATCATTTTGGTCGAGATTGCCGATCCGGCCAGTAGGTCAACGACCGGGAAGGGGCTAACGGCTGCGACACCGCCGGCGCCCCATTGGTATTTTTCGACAACGGCCCAGGCTTTTTTATCCAACGCATCTTTGACTCGATCGCGAGCCTTTTCGATCAAGCCACGTGATTGAAGCAGCAGGTTGGCGACCAGCAGATCTTTGCCATCTTTTTTAACAATGTCGACCATTCGAGCGGCCAGCGGTTCGATGTTCGGCAAGACCTCAACGATCTGTTCGACTTCGCGACCGTCGGCCAGAATCTTTTTACGAGTTCGGTTTCCGGCTTGGGCTTGAATGCAAACGATGTCTTCTTTGCGGATAAAGGTGCCCGTTTGTTCGGAGATCTGATTGACCAGTTTGTCGCGATCCGATTGCGAGTACCAGTCACTTTTGTTCAAGCAAATGACCGCACGTTTTTCCATTTGCCCCAGCTGGGCCAGCAGGTCGTGTTCGCTCTGCCGCAGCGGCCCGTCAACGACGACCAACACGACGTCGGCATCTTTTGCGGATTCGGCGGCGATGTGAACGTGATCAGCGCCATCGATTTCTCCGATGCCGGGCGTGTCTACCAAGATGACGCTGTCGATGCCCGGCCATGGGATTTCGTTTCTGGTGACGGTCGTTCCGCCGCGGGCGTCGGTCGAGAAGACTTGGCGGCCGGACAATAGATTGAGGACGGAAGATTTTCCGCTGGAGATCGTTCCAAAGGCGACGATCTCGAGCGTCTGGGCTTCTCGTTTTTGCTCCAATTCCTCGATCAGCGGGTTCAGTTGTTGGCGTAGGTTTCCGTCGTCGTCGGCTTCGCGCGCCAGTTTGTCGATCTGGTCGAGGTTTTCATCGATTTCGAATTCTTGTTGGCTGGTCGACAGTTCGCTCGGATTTTTGCCGCGTCGGAGTGTTCGTCTTTTTTTGGCAAGCGAGGCGCCGAAAAGTTTCCACAGAGTCCAGCCGCCGCTGCCAAAGATGAGCGCCGCGCCCAGTCCAACCGCTATCAAATAAAGAACGCCCCAAATCGAGCCAAGCGAATTGGCGATTTGATATTTGTCGATAATCCAACCGGGCAGCCAGATCAGCCCGAGGCCAATGACGGCCATCAGGATTAACAAAAAGACACCGGAAAAAGTTTTGTGCATTGCGGCAATAGCTAAATTTGAAACGGAGCCAACAAGGCTTGGGTGATCGTTCGAGTAACGTTTAGAGGAGACCTAAGTTTAACTCGACCGGTCTCAATCGTTAATAGCGACCGCGGTGTGGCAAAAACCGGTGTTTTCCAAGCCGCTGTTTGGTGCAAAAGATGGCTTGAGAGCAGCCGGCGAAGAAATTTAGCTGGTGATTTGACGCCGCAATGTGCAAATCGACGTTTGGAGCAGTTTTATGGAGCAGTTT
>CAZROJ010000183.1:8944-9992 GCA_964601665.1 uncultured Pirellulaceae bacterium | reverse complement strand
GCGCCGATTGACCTGAATGCGAAAATGCAAACGAATTGCATGTGCATTGTCAACGAACGCGAATGGATGAATCGAAGAAATGCGTTTTTTTGGCCGATGTTTCGATGCTACGTATTTGCACTTCAGTTGCATTTGCATACAATCAGAAATTAGTTTGCTTGCCAACTCAGGCTTCGTTGCGACGTGGGAAAAATAGAACGAAACGAGCCAAGCAATCGGACGCCTTCGTGCAGCTCGAGCGCAATAAAGCAGCCTTTTCAAATTTTTCGACACAACTGCGTATTCCAAATCCCGTTCAAGAAATCGAAGAGACAAAATGAACACCGTCCGACTTTCAACGCTCGAACCGGAGCAAACAATTTTGGCCACCGGCACGTCAAGTTGGCGTGATTCATTGGGAATCGTCGCGTCGGTTGGATGTGCAATTCATTGTGCGGCGATGCCGTTTGTGATCGCGTACTTGCCAGCGTTAGGGCTGAGTTTTCTGGCTGACGAAGCGTTTCACAAATGGATGGCATTGGCCTGTTTTTTGATCGCGATCGCGGCGTTTGTTCCGGGTATTCGAAAGCACGGAAATTGGATTCCCGTGTCCATCGCTGCTTTTGGGCTGGCCTTCATTACCTACGCAGCGTTCGGGCTCGCAGGAGAGTGCTGTCCTTCTTGCAACGCGGCACCGCTGGCAAGCGTTTCTGAAGATGCCGCAGATGCAGCGTGTGTCGAGTGTGCCGACTGCGAGCAATGTGATTCTTTGGCAGTGACGGAAGTAAACGGCACGGTCATCGAAGACGCGAATTCAGCGTCGAGCAAAAGTTTTCTTTCCAGTTTGGCTCCATGGATTACCCCCTTCGGTGGCCTGCTGCTGGTTTCGGCCCACTTAATGAACCGTCGGTACGGATGCTTGTGCGGTTGCTGCGGTCCCACTGAATCAGCGGAAGCGACTTAAGCACCAAGCACGCCATCGCAAGGGAATTTGTTGTCGGTAGCGGGCGGGGGCCCCCCCCCCCGCGTTTTGCGCCCCCCGGGGGGGGGCCCCCGCCCCGCCCCCTTT
>CAZROJ010000183.1:3911-8934 GCA_964601665.1 uncultured Pirellulaceae bacterium | reverse complement strand
TTTTTTTTGGGGGGGGGGGGGGGGGGGGGCGGTGGGGGGGGTTTTCCCCGCCGGGGGGGGGCTCGCGCCCTGCCGCTACAGTTTGATTCGCCAAGTTTTCTGCGAGCAATAGTGCGGCGGCTGTATCGCTGCTTTTTCCAGCAACAGTATTCAGTGCCAACCTTCGTCCGCTGTGAAACACCAACGCCCGATCGTTAGAAAAATGCGACGTGACTCAAATACGCCAAGCCAATAAAGACGATCAAGCCGGCTCGGATGTAATTCCAAGGCAAACGTGCAAAACGAGAGTTGGAGCTGATCAAACGACCGCCGAAGATTTGCACGGCCAGCCCGACCAAGGTTAGCGACGTCGCAATTCCGGCTGCAAACAATCCGATGACGATATACGCGGTGGCAGGAGAACCAGACGACAGGCCAGAAAAATACGCCGCCAGCGCAGACGGACAGGGCATCAGTCCAAACGCCGCACCCAACAACGCACTCATCGAATAACTCGTTTGGATCGAACTGCCGCCGGAGCGATCGCTCGGCGTGTCACCCTCGTGTTTGTGTTCATGACTATGTTCATGTTCGTGACTATGTTCATGTTTGTGTTTGCTGCACCCGCATTTTGCCGGCTTTGCCTTCCAAGCCGACCACGTCATCCACAGCCCAACGATCAAAACAATCCCGGCGCTGATCCACCGCATCGCTTCGGTAACACCTTCGTCAGCATGCTGATGGTCCCCTGAAACCAAGTGATGCGTCATGTGAACCATGGCAGCAATCCCGATCAGTGATAACGAATGAGACAACGCACTCGACAGTCCCATCACCAACGGGTGCAGCAAGCTGCGACGTTCGCCAGCCAAATAAAGCAGCATCGCCGTCTTGCCGTGGCCGGGCTCCAACGCGTGCAGAGCGCCCAGCCCGAAAGCAAGACTTAGAGTCAATTCGTGGGTGTGCATCGTGTTGGATCCAATAATAGGTTCAGTCGTTCAAATTAAATTGTGCTCGATACCAGTCGCCGGTTCATATCGAAAATTGCTGAAAGACAACCTTCCAGACCGGATGATGAATCATGACCGCCAACAGCAGCACGGAAGTCGGGCCGAGCGTTAAAGAATTGCGAATCCACGGCACGAACTTGACCAACAGAAGCAAGATGAGAAACACAACGGAAACGTGCAGCACGGATTGCCACCCCAGCACGATTCCAACGAGCGTCATTGCTGGAACGAGCGTGATGCAATTCTCACGCTCCACAAGTCTGGCCAACGCGACGAAACAACCGGCAACAGCGGCACCGACCACGCCCCCAAACACCAGCTTTACCAATTGCGACAACGCCGGGACACCACCTGTCAGCCAAGACAGAAAACTCGGCGCAGGAATTGGCTGCAGCGGAAAGTAAATCGTTGCCAAAATCAAAAACGACAGCAACAACGCGATCGAAAATCGCAGCGTCCGCTTGGCCGTCGAAGCATCCGCAGCATCCGCTCGCTGACTCTTGCGATCCCATTCAACCAACGACAGAACAACCAAAAAACTCATGAAGAAACTGTGAAAAAAGAAGATCCCGATGATGTCCCATTTTGGATACAGCACGATCCACAAAATTCCTGAATAGGAGACCGTTCGTACAGCAGGAACATTCGCCGCTCCCGTCACCAGCTGATAGAGAAACAGCGAACCAAAAATGGTCGCGACCAGAATTTCAACGATCAGGTAACGTGGAGGAATCGGCGACTGGCAGGATCGACATCGCGCCGACAGGTTGAGATAGCTGAAGATCGGCAGGTTATCGATTCGACGGATTTTGGCTTTGCACTTCGGACAACATGAATCGCGCAGTCCAACCGACTCGCCACGAGGGACGCCGTGAGCCACAACATTCAAAAAGCTACCGATGCACGCGCCGAAATAAGTGAAGATGCCGAAGACCAGAAATTTTGCTGATCGGAGCAGCACTTCCTTGCTGATCGTCCAATCCGGGCCTTGCGCGTCGACACTCGAAACTCCTCCTGACAATGCCGCCAAACATTGGTTCAACACGGGGATTCCGACGACGTAACCAACCAATGGGATCAAGAACACGCTCCAATACAGGAACTTGAACAAGTTCAATCGCTCGCTTTTCCGCAGCAGGTTCCCGATTTCAAAAACGCTCGCGATCGTCAGGCAGATCAGCAAAATCAATTCGTAAACTGCAAACGTAGCCCGCGCAGTTAGCACCGTTGCCGCTGCGGGCGCTGCGGGCGCATTCCGTCCGCCCCAAACGTCAGCCGGGTTGATCACGGCCACGAAAACGTTCAGCGTCATCGCGACTAACAAGAACACGCGAAACCCAACGATTCCGCGTTTGGATAACAACGACAGTAACAACACGCAGGCGGCGACGAGCGTGATCCACGAAATAGGCTGTCGCACGGCTGAATAGCCAAACCATAACAAAAAGGGAATCGCGACAAGCAGCAACAACAATCGCACATACTCTCCGATGAGCGAATACTCGTAGGGCCCTCGCTGTTGCTCCAACTTAGCTTCATCGCTAACACCGTCTCGAATCACCGCTGGACCTAAAAGTTGATTGGTCACATTTTTCATTTTTTAGTTGCTGTGGTTCGAAGGCATGGGTAAGTCACTTGGCAAAAAACGGATGCGCTGTTTAGCAACCATCAGCTAAAAACGCATCCGTTCTAAAAAATTTCACAAGGCCGAGCCTCCATTCGCCGTGTGGCCTGCTTGCACGACGAAGATTCAGCGCACTACATCGCTCCGCCGTGACAAGCCACATGCGTCGGCTGCCCGCCGATGTCGACCGTTTGACGGACCTTCTGTTCGACCAGATCGATTACGGAAATCGTGCCGTCGCCCGGATTGGTGACAATCGCCGTTTTGCGATCGTCCAGAAACGTAATCCCGTGATGACCAAAATGCCCCTCGAGCTGACTGGCTCCGACTTCGATCGAGTTCACCAACGCGGCGTCGTCAAAGCGTCGATCTCCATTGGGATCCAAATCGAAAACCAACAGCTTCTCATCAAGCCCGTCACCCTCAGCAAACGCAAACGCGAAACACTTGTTGCCCACGACTCTGCTCGCACTGACAGTCGACAACTTCAAACCGTCTTCAAGCTGATCACAAACAATCCGCGTCACAGCCGGTTGCGGCGCGGTGGCGTTGATCACACACAACGTCGGCGCGCCCGTTTTGCTGTTCGCGATACACAACATGTGATCCTCGAACGATTCGAACGCGCCGGTGCGGTAATCGGTTCCGCTAGAATCTTCGTCCAGCGAAAGATGCTCGACCGACACCGACTCGCTGGTTTTAGTAAAGTCGAAATCGCAATTGACCCAGCAAACGCCGTTCGCAGGCGCGAAGTACACGCGGTTGCCGCACGCCCCAGCTCCGTGGATCCCGCCAACAGGAAGCTTGAACGAATAACGTGGCTCGGACGATTGACTGCGAAGGTCAACCACATCCACCCGCCCGCAATTTTCTCCCGCTCGATCGATCCAAGTGCTGTACGCGATTCGATCCCCGACCGCCGCCATCGTGATGTGCCCGCCGCCGCCGCGAAAGAACTTCGCCACCGACGTGCCACCGTTTGTCGATGGCTTAATCTGAGTGAATCCGTTGTTCTTGTCGTTGGCGATATAAACACTATTTCCATATCGGTAAACATGCGCCGGATTGCCTTGTTCGGCATCAAGCGTTTTCGCGCTAACCACAGCGCCGTCCGGATAAGCCCAGTGCGAGTGGTCGCCGTGGTCCTCTTCTTCGACTCCGGTAGCGATTTCAATCCAGCCACTTTTGTCTTTGCCACCGGCGTTGTCTCGCACGCCGACAATTAAACGGCCACCGGCGACTTGCATCTGCACCAAATCGTTTTCAGCGGTTGGCAATTTCGGAAAACGATTGATCGTCGACTTCGACACACTGTACTGATCGCCTTGCAGCGAAAGGTCCCCCGCGTAGACCGTTCCGTCGGCGCGGTCCTGCCAAAACAATCGCGTCAAAATGCGATTGGAGCCCATCTTTACGACATTCAATTTATCCTTGCATTCCGTTTCTGCGGCGGTTGTCGCGACGGCACTGCCAGTGGTCATGGCAGGCTCGTTGGTGCAGCCGAAACTGCTGGCAACGACCACGATCGTCGCCGCCAGCCAAACGAAAGTTCGCTGCGAGCGTTGTGTTTGATTGTTCATGATTTGTATCTAAAAGAGGTAATCGTTTTGTTAATTTGTTTCGTCTGAAGTGATGGTGCCGAAGTCGCCGATGCCGTTGAGTTCGCGAATGCGAGTCCCTTGAATCTCGATCGCGTTCCAAGACGGATTCTCTCTGGCTCCGCTGAGCCAGTAAAATCGCAGCCGCGAATTTGAATCCTTGTGGACGTATTTTTCGGGTTGCCCCGTCCAATCGGGGCTGCCCAGCAGATCGGGTTTTTGCTTAAAGAACTTCCCAATCAGCTGATTGTCAGCGCCCGAAGGCCCGTCCGCATTGCGTTGCCAAACTCCCCGCGCATCGGAGAATTCGTCCGGCGGAGAAAACGGAACCGACGCGACTGGAGCCGGCGGTCCGCAGCCGGCAACGAAGGCGACTGAAACCGCGACACAAGCCAACAGCAGTCGCCGCAGCGTCAGATTGCCAGCTCGCGATTTTCGATTTGAACGAATCATTGGCTTGGTTCGCCTCCGATTGCATACAGTCGCGTTCCGGTGCGAACAAGAATCCCATCCGAGTCCGCCGCAACGCCATAAACGATCGGGTCGCGCGACGACTGCTTTGAACCGGCTCGTTTGGCCGCAAAACTCGCAGCCATCTTCTCAAGCTCGCTTTTGTCGAGGCTGCCGTCTTGGTTCAGGTCGATGTTCTCCATCGCAGCGACGAGCCGCTTTGGAATCTCGTCACCGGAAAGAACTTCGTCTCCGTCCTTGTCGGCCTTGAGCATCCCCGCCAGCATCGCTGCGCCGGGTTTTGCACCGCTTGCGTGAGCCGCACCGCCACCATGTCCACCGGATCCGGCCGGTTTTTTGGC
>CAZROJ010000183.1:0-3811 GCA_964601665.1 uncultured Pirellulaceae bacterium | reverse complement strand
ACTTCCGTGTCCCGCACCTTTCGCTGCCGGAAAGTACTCGACGTAAGAAACCGGTCGCGGTGGATCCGCGGCGTCCCACAAGTTGTTCTTAGCGATTTCCTTGTACTCGCCGCTCGCCTCGATCACCGACGATCTGCCGTTCTTCCCAAACACCACCAGCTGGTTGCCCCGCACGATCGGCGTCGCCCAGCACTCATAACCGAGCCGCTGTCGATACTTTTCTTCGCCCGTGTTTTTGTCCAGACAGCCGAGTATTCCGTCGCCGTTGATCAGAAACAAAAAGTCTCCGCTGACAACCGGGCTGCAGTAATCAGCGATGCAACGCTCGCTCCGCCAAACAACTTTGGGCTCGTCTTCACCGTCTTGAAACTCGAGGCACAGATTACTCTTCGCGGCCGCGGCGACAGAACCGAATTCGGATTTTCTGGCACCCAGAAAAATCTGGTTTCCCACCACCAATGGCGATGGAACAGAATTGCCAGACAAGCCAGCGACCTTCCAAATTTTCGCTCCCGTTTCAGCATCGTAACCGACCGCCTCACCCGCAGAACTAATAACGACCTGAAACTTACCATCACGCCGCATCACGACCGGAGAACTCCATGAACTTCCAGACGGTCGCTCAGCCTTCCACCGAGTCGCGCCGTCGGATTTCTGGATCGCCAGCAGAGCCGACGGTCCATCGTGTTCTAAATTGATAAAGAACAGCTCGTCCGTTTGCGTCAACGAGCTACCAAGCCCATGCCGGCTGTTGAGATCGCCGATCTCCAACTTCAAATCTCGTTGCCACAACTCCTTCCCATCGCTCATCCGAACCGCGATGACGTCACCGGATTCGAAAAACGCGATGCCACGATCATCGTCCGCCACCGGCGTCGGTGCGGCTCGTGAATACATGAAATTGGAAGGCCCCGGCAGAGAACTCGGTTGACTCGTGCGCCAAAGTTCTGCGCCCGTTTTCCGGTTCAGGCAAACGACAAGATTGGTTTTCTTTTCAGGGCCCTCGACAGCAGTCAGCAGGATTTTATCTCCCACGACCAGCGGAGCAGACTGTCCGTAGCCGGGCAGCTCGACTTGCCAAGCGATCCCTTCCTGCTGCGACCAAGTCAACGGAAATGCGGCATCATCGGCCACGTGACTATCGCCACCGTTGCGGAAACTGGACCAGCTGGGTTCGCTTTCTTGGGCGGCCGACGAGCCACTGATCAGGAAAGCAATCGCCAGCGACAGACCGCCCATTGAATGCCTCGCAAATGACGTCCGGCCAAACGACCGCGAAGCGCCATAGCCAGAAGATTTTGAATTGCTCATTAAAATTCCTCCAAGACTTGGCCGTCGTTACGAGCAAACAGGTTCCGCCAATTGCGCAAATCGACTCCGTCGGCGATGAACGCCGTGCTCCCGTCACAGCGGCTCACATTGACGCCACCGGTATGGTTGCTGCGCGAGGCGGATAGGCTGTCCCCGTGAAACGCCAAGTCAGGACGTTGCGAGTTGGGAGTGAAGAAGCCGTTGATCATGCCTTGGTACGGCAAGTTCCGCATCCACTGCCCCGCACGATTGCCGACGAAACTGGTCGGTGTGCCCGCTGCCAATTCTTCCGCCGTGACCGAGCCCGGTCTGCCGCTGCCGACGCCTCGCCCCATCTGAGTCTGAGCATCAATCAATTCTGTCGTCGGATCGCCACGCCGGCCAAAGAGCGTTTCGGCAAGTAACGCCGTATTCGAGGAACCGTCGGTCAAATTGCCAAATGTGACTTCTGATCCGCGCCAAAACACGCCGTCGGTTGGCTGCGAAGTGACGTATAAAACTCCCGTCGCCGTTCCCGAGTTGCCAAAGTAATTCGATCCCGCCCAAGTCGTGCCAGATTCTTCAAGAAACGGATTCCCGTCGTCGCTGGGACATTCAAGAATCGGAACGCGTAACGAAACCAAGTCCGCGTAAAACGGATTGACGTCCGGCCGCCAAGGAATCCCCTGCAATAAGTCTTGCTCAAAATCGATCCGCGAGTGCAAGTTGGCTTGTTCCACAAACGGCAGAATGTGAGCCACGATCGAGTAGCCCTCCAGCGACCCGGCCGCCGGCGAAGGAAAGTGCTGGTGAGCACTTTCAAAATTATGTGCTGCTAAAGCCAACTGACGCAGACTGTTGGCACATTGTGTTCGGCGAGCAGCCTCGCGAACTTGCTGCACCGCCGGCAGCAACATGCCGATCAAAATCCCAATAATGGCGATAACAACAAGCAACTCGACTAATGTGAACGCTGGCCGAAATCGTGACGTTCGGCTCGATGAAATTTGATGACTCATAGTTTTTTCTTTCGTGATTTATTTGAGTGTGCTAAGTGCACAGTTATTTTTGAGACGCTTCTTTTCGCGCGCAATTCTGGCGCAAACAACAATCGAAATTGAAATAAAATTAGAAATCCGCGTGTTGGCAGAAGTCGGCAGAACTTACGGAATCTGACGCAAGCGACACCCATTTGGGCGCGCGTTAAAGCGACGCGAATCAGTAAAGCCAACGATCAGCAGATCAGCAGGATGCAGCGAAAGAAAGCACCGGCGGCCCGCGGGCGTGATGCGGAACGGCTACGCAAGTGCAGCCCGCCACCGCTCGAAGTGCAACGTTACAGCAGCGAACGCCAGCGAGCTCATTTCGCACTTCAGACCGGATCGCGTTGAACTTGGCAAAGAACCGGCACAGCACACAATCAGAGTGGGTCGTATTGACCGGCAAACGAGACTTAAATTGTGATTCGGCCGAGTCCTTTGAACGGGCGACAGTGGCTATCGAGTGAGCATCACAACCGCAATGAGAACTCGTTTGCTGAATGCTGTCGCAGCAAGAATCCGAGTGCAAGCCAAAACAAGACAGGCGATGCAGAGCGGGGCCCAGATTCAACAATGGAATCAGGACCAGCAGAAGGAAAATGCTGACGGACTGTTGGCGCATAAAAATCGAATCATCAATAGATTACGCGGCCCGACAAAGCAGATACTACCCGGTTTCGTACGTCGGTCAAGAGAAGACAGTTCGAATTTACTTCTGTTTTTTTCAAAGACTCCGACTCGCCCCGTTGGACAGAAAACTTGTGCGGACGTTGTGAGCAAATCTTCATGATTCACAAACAACCAATCTGCTTATCCGCCTGATAGCAGCGGGCTCAGAGTTCGCCAACGTTTGCTCCTTTGCCTTGAGCACCGATCGGAATCTCGTGGGGAACCGACGGTTGAATTCGGCGACAGCGGTGATCAAAAACAAATCTTGAAAAAGGGTATCGACAGTGGCGTGACCGAAACGGTTTTCATTCACACGGGACCAAATTGCGTTGCCAAGTACACCAAGGATGCGAATCCGACATCGACGGTAAATGAATACTTTTGTACGCAGGATGCATCGATTCATTGGTGATGCACTCACGAAGTGTCGGCAGGCAAGAGCTGACCGTGACACGCGATCAGCAATGGAACATCTCGGCTCAGGTGAGTTCAGTCGGTTCGGTGGTCGAGTGTCATACTTACGATCATTTCGGCAAACGGACCATTCTGGCTGCAAATGGGTCCACGGTGCGGACGGCAGGCAGTTACACTGCGCAGTACCGCTACACGTCCAGAAGACATGAAAACAAAACCAGCCTGATGTACTATCGCGCCAGATATTACGATCCAGCAACGGACGAGTTTATCTCCAAAGATCCGCTCGAGTATGTCGATGGAATGAGCCAATATCGTGCGTACTTCACGCCAGGGGCAGTCGACCAACGCCGTGAAGAGTTTTTCAAGCTGCTAATTCGGAGAGTCTTTCGAGTTCA
>CAZROJ010000182.1:0-10030 GCA_964601665.1 uncultured Pirellulaceae bacterium | reverse complement strand
GATCGACAGCGTTCGATAGTGCGTCCAATTGGGGGACGCAACGTCGGTCGCAATTACGTCACGCAGACGCAATTGGAGCAACAGAAAAATAGGCGCTGCGACAGCCAAGCCGAATGAGAAATGCCCCACGGTCTCGGCCGACCCAAAATTGGCCAGCGTCAGGATGGCAACCGCCAGCGCGAACGTGGTTGAAAAATTGCCCACCGTCGCCGCGATTGTTTTTTGGTTCAACTTAACCATTACGACCTGCTGGGCAAAGATTCAGATGACCCCACGATGCCTTTGGACTGCTCCGCCGGCAATGGCGGCTGTTTGTATTCCGAAATCTGACGACGCAGTTCCGCCCGGATATTGTTTTCTTCGTCAAACTGCATCGCGACGACACGATCGATATCGCGAAAGACATCTTGCGGTACAACGGGCCGGCAGTAAGCGGACAGAATTTTTTCGTGACGAGTTTCCATGGGCGTTTCTTCGCCGTAGTACAATTCCTCGTGTAATTTTTCTCCAGGACGCAAACCTGAAAATTCGATGTCGATGGAATCGACCGATTGTCCCGCCAAACGAATCAGGTCGCGAGCCAAATCGACGATCTTTACCGGCTGGCCCATTTCCAAAACAAAGATTTCGCCCCCTCGTCCCATGCTCGACGCCTGCAAAACCAATTGAGCCGCTTCGGGGATGGTCATGAAGAAACGTGTGATCTCTTCGTGCGTGACTGTGATCGGGCCGCCTCGACTTATCTGTTCTTTAAACAGCGGAATCACGCTGCCTTCGCTGCCCAACACGTTTCCAAATCGAGTGACAATGAACTGCGTGTCTGATTCGCAATCCTGTGCCAAACAAAATCGTTCGGCCAGTTGTTTCGTGCACCCCATAACGCTGGACGGATTTACAGCTTTATCAGTCGACACAAAAACGAATTTGCGACACTTGTTTTCAACGGCCACTTCCGCCACCACTTTCGACCCCAACACGTTATTGCGAACCGCTTCGCCAACGTTTTGTTCGAGCATCGGCACGTGCTTATGAGCGGCCGCATGAAACACCAGTTGCGGTCGGTGCTTGGCAAAAACTTGTTGTAGTCTTTCGCGGTCGGTCACGTTGGCCAATTCGCAGTGTAGCCGTGTCGTCAGACCCAGCTGCAATAGTTCTTTTTGCAAATGATACAGGCGATTTTCACCACGCCCTAGCAGCACCAAGTTGGCTGGCCGAAACTGCAACAACTGACGACAAATTTCGGATCCAATGCTGCCACCTGCACCGGTCACCATGACCGTTTGACCTTCGATCAGTTCTTCGATCGCCGCGGTATCAAGATTGACTTCGTCGCGCCGCAAAAGATCTTCGAACCGCACGGGCCGCAGCGGCAAAGCCGTGCCGCACTCCAGCATACTGCTCAGCTGAGGCACAACGTGGACCTTCAAGTCATACTTGGTTGCCTTTTCAATCAAGTTGCGAAGCGAGCGACCACTCAACAAACCATGCGGCACATAAATGGTTTTTACTCGGTAGATATGCGCCAAATTAGGCAAGTCCGCCAAGTCACCGATCACTTTCAGATTGCTAAAACGAGTTGCCAAGACCGGTCCCGGAGACACCATGCCGACAATGCGAATGCCGAGGTTGCGCCGCGAGTTAATTAAGTGGCCGAGCTTGGCCGTCTGTTCATTTCCGCCAATGATCAAGGCTCGCTTGACGTTCGACTTTCGATTCAAGACCGATAGGTTTTCGTCCCAAAGACGCCACACACTGCGTAAACCACTCAAGACGGCAATCGAAATGGCGGCATCGATGACAACGACGCTACGAGGAATTTGAAATCCCGGTAGTAAGAAATAGTCAATCACAATCAGTGCCATCGCCGAGATCACGGTCGCTCGAGCGACACCGACCAGATCGGAAAACGTGACGCTACGCCACCAGCCGTGAAAGTTACGTAATGAAAAGAAAATCAGAACTTTCAGTAACGCCACCAGTGGCACGGCGAATAAGAATTCAATCCGGCGTTCAGCCGAGTAGAACGTTTCAAAACGGATGGCCAAGGACAACCAAAATAACGCGGAGAAAATTACCAAGTGGGCCAGAAATAGAATTTTGATCCGATTCTGTTTCAGGACACTCGCGAAAGCCTGGAGCCAAGATTTTTTGGAGGCAACAGAGTGGGAAAGATCTAAATCGGTTTGTTGAGTATTCATGAATCAATAGCAAAAGGTGGCGACAACTAACCCAAAAGGCAAAGCCCAGTACCGGGACTGGTCCCGTGATCACAGGCAGGCGACAAAGTGTTTGACCGAGAGAATCAAAGTTCTCAAAAACGGCAAACTTGCTGTGTCATTGATCACGGGTGACAATTGCTAAATTAGTTAAAGCCTTCGCAGATTCACTATCGCTTTTACATTTTCAAACCAAAAAGAGCCCGAACACGCAAGGCGCGTTCGGGCTCTGAGCTTTAGACCTGGAAGGACGACGGTATTAGTTGAACAATCGGAATATTCCGCCGAATTGCAGCAGGCTCGCGAACGAATTCGCAGCCAACTCACCCTTGCGATATTCTAGAACGATCAAATCGCCCGGTTTAATAATCACCCGCTGCTTCGGATCAGTTAGAGCACAGCGGAGATCAACCTCGATCGTTTTTCGCTGACAATTCTCTTTTCGCGAAATCAAGATTCGAGTCGCGGGGAAAACATTCCCTAGCCGTAAACCGCCGCCACCGCCACCGCCGCCAGCGGTGGCCGAGCTATTTCCGCCAGCCATTGAAATCGCTTCCAGAACATCGATATCGTAGTCACGAGGAAGCGGAAAACGTCCGCCTTCAAGCAAACCGCCCGTGTAGAAAACGTCCCTCTGGCGACTGGCGATATACAGGACGTCGCCGTCGTTAAGCGTTACATCGTCTTCGCTTAGCTCTGGGAACTGGCCGTTGCTGGCTTCGATCGGAATTCGCAGAACGTTCGCTTGCGACATCGCTGAAGAACTGCCGCCGGGCATCAAGGCCGAGCCAGACATTTGGTCGACTGCGTGGACGAACGCACCATCGGAAGCATCCATTTCTCGCATGCCGCCGCGTAAAATAACCAACTCGTTGACGGCCCCTTCGCCCGGCATACCGCCAGTTTCGCTCAACGCATGCAGAACATCGTTTTCATAGGCTGGCAAGTTAATTGCGAAGGTGCGACCTTGCTGTTCATCGTCGACGTACAAATCGCTTTTGCGGTACGTGAACGTTCGTGTGTCGGCCGAGTCCTCACGGATGACCAGCACGTTGTAGGTACGACGCTTCATCAATGTCACGATGATTTTTTCGTTGCCTTTAAGCAAAATCTTGCGATCGCTGGTGTAGGCATTTCGGATGCGAACCTCCGCCTGAGCGAGCGTTAGACCGTCTAGCTTGATCGGGTTGATCAACGGCATGGAAATAAACCCATCGTCGCGGATTGGAACCGGATAGCCGAGTGCGGGCTGCATTTTCTCGTCTTCTGGAAAATGCACCGGCGGCGGTGTCTCTTTGTCGCCGGTGATCCCTTGAATGTAGACCCCAAGCGTATCGCCGGGCCCCAAAACGTAAGCATCAGGGGCCGCCCGACGCAGCTTTAAGAAATTAATCTTTTCCGTTCCCAGATCATTGCAGACGCTTGCGTTGTCCACGCACTCTGCGGGAATGGTTTCCATGGGCCCGCATCGCCGACTCGCACAACCAATAAACTGAGAAACCGCGACGGCCGCTACAAGCGTTAGACAAAGACGGTGGTAATTTTTGTATCGCATCGAAAATCCTTCCAAGATCTGTTCTGAGGGATGCACCAATGTTGGCACTCTCCCGCGTTGTAGGGATAATTCGTGTATTCCGATGTGAACTGACAGTTTTTTTCAGCCCTTTCCAGTGGTGACGGCTGGTTAATCTGTATCAGATACAACAGTGATTTTGGCTGGGCCGACAAAGCCGAGCCAGAAAGGCTGTAGACAGGTAATCTGTGCTGGTCAGCCAAACTAATCGTTTGCAAGCAAGCAAATGAGAGAAAAACGGGGCGCATCGGTTCATGCTGGCGCTGCCTTTACAACGTAAAAAAACCAGCTCGCTAAGAGCTGGTTTCGAGTTGATTCAAATTGTCAACTGGAGTTGGTTTACTCGTCAGGACTGGCTTCGTTATCGTTGCCACCCAGACCAGCCAGGCCGACCAAACCGACCAAAGGAAGAAGGCGACGAACACCGCCACCAGCGACTCCACCACCGAAGCCGCCTCCACATCCACCGCCGCAACTACCGCAACTGCCTCCGCAGCCACCGCCAGCAACAACGCTACCGCCACAGCCGCCAGCACAACCGCCAGCACAACCGCCGACGGGACCACCTACGTAATCGGCTGGAAAGCCAGCGAAATCGTCGTAAGCAACTGCCGTTGATGGTTCAACCATGAAAGGTACTTGGGAAAATCCGCTGGTCGAAGCGTCACCAACCAAGATTTCCTGGCTGCCAACAAATCCTTGGCCCGCACCAACCATGGTGTACGCGCCAGGCTCAACATTCGCAATGCGGAATGAGCCGTTTTCGTCAGTGACACCCGTATGAACTGTTTTGCCATCGGCAGACAGTGTTACCTTCGCGGCAACGGGTTTTTGACGATCGTTCTTGTTAAAGAACGTGAAACCATTCAGCGAACCGTCTTTCGCCAAAGAAACTTTTACTGCCGCTGGCGTTGCAGGCGCAACTGGGCCTACTGGGTCTTCGGCGTTTGCGGTGCTGAAGCAGAAAAAGCCTGCGACAACAGCCAAACTCCAAAAATGCTTAGCTAGGTACATAATTCAATACTCCAAGTTCAATGTTGCTATTCAATACCCGCCGATTATGGTGGGCTTTGTTCAAGTTGAGCGTCACAGTTTAGACGCTGTTTGGCAAATCACAAAGCATAAACGATCTATTTAATCTAAATTATCTAAACTATTTAACCGGCATTCCCAGGCCGACGTTTCCATGCAAGGCCACTTTTCTAACGACAAGTCGTTTGACAGATCCAGTTTTTTGCTGACTTTGTTTTATTCGCTGCCAATTTGCGCGATTCCGTGGCTTTTAGGTGGCAATCTCCCCTTTGTCCGGCTTGGCCTGGCCGTATTCGCATTCACACTGCTGGCGTTTTTTCTAGTAAGCAGTTTTTTTCGTAGCTCAAATCCAATTCTTGCTACCTCGGGCCTGCCAATTTGGGTTGTGACGGCGGCTTTAATTTGGTGTGGATGGCAAACCTTCGCCGGAACCCCTCAAAATGGTGGAAGCGAAATCCCAAGTGCTTCGCGAGAACGGCTGGCCGAAATCGCGATCTACGCGGGTATTGGGCTGGCCAGTGCGATCGGTTTTGCTTCGATTCTGCGAACTCGTTTGTTTTTAGCGTTGATCACGATCAATACGACGTTGTTTTCGCTGTTCGGGATGTTTCAGCAGGTTAGCTTCAACGGAAAAATCTATTGGGTTTATGAACGAATTTCTGGCGGGGCTCCGTTCGCCGCATTTGTGAATCGAAACAATGCGGCGGGATACTTGCTGCTGGGATTCGCTGCGTCCTTGTTTTTCTGGATTCGAAACAACCACCAAGATTCGCGCTACGACGGGTGGCTGGATCGTTTTTCCAAAATTGACTCGGTACAGCTGTTTCGAATTTCGGCCACGTTGCTTATCGCGATTGGCATCTTGGCGACGCTCAGCCGAGGTGGAATCGTTGCCTTGGCCGCAACGATCGCCTGTTGCATCGGTCTACTGGCAACCCGCCAACGACATTTGCTCGGTCGCTGGGGAATTCCCGTCGTCGGTATGACTCTCGCGATTGCCAGTTTGCCGATCGTGTTTAGTAATTTGCCCGTTAGCAAGCGTCTGGCCACGCTGAACAATTGGACGGAAGCCAGTTCGGCCAGAATTGAACATTGGACCAACGTGACTCCCTATTTGGGCAACTATTGGTTAACTGGAAGTGGATTGGGCACCTACAAGTATTGCTATCCGTTGTTCCAAGAAGATCCATTTGAAGCTTGGTACGTGCATGCCGAAAATCAATACATCGAAGCGATCGCCGAAACTGGACTGTTGGGGATATTGCTGTACCTGATGCTATTTGGCTCCATCGGTTGGCTGGCGTTGCGGTTGCCATGGTCGCAAAGAACTTTCGCCGGTATTGGGCTGGTTGGTTTTGCCTGCGTGGTGGGCCAAATGGTTTCCGGTGTTTTAGATTTTGGCATGTTCCTGCCAGCCAATGCCTCTTTGATGGCTTGTTTAGCTGGGATGATCATTGGGATGTCCGCTCGTGGCGCACGAATCAGCCAAGCCACCTCGCGATCGACTGCTCAATCGCAACCGCAGTCGGCCAAGTCCAGTTGGGCCCTGCGCGCGTTGGTGCTGTTTTATTTGGGCTTAGCTGGCTGGTCATGCGTTGAACTTTCGGCAACGGAATGTCGTCGTGTTGCCCGACGAGCAATAGAACGATATTCACCTCAAGCGGGACCGGTGGACGAAAGCTATGAAAAATGCCTCGCTTGGGCAGCTCACTGGCGACCGGATGACTTTTTAGTGGATTATCAACAAGGGCAATTGAATACAACCAAGTTTCGTTTCCAGTTATGGCAGCAGCTGAAAGAAGCTCAACAGGCCTTTCTGCAAGAACAAGCCGAACTTGCCGCAGCCAACAATGGCTCAACTGCCGACTCTGCCGCCTTAGCCGACGCTGCGTCGCCTAATACGCGAAACAATCAAATCAATGGTATCAATGACGAAGCAACACAAGAAGCGACTCAGCCAACCATTGACTTGGAAGTGCTTTGGAATCTGACCAGCCTTAGCACATTGCATCGGGCATACATTCGCGAACGCATTCCGGTTGACGAAGCAACGCAAGAATTAGCCGCTCGAATTCTCGTTCCAGCTCGGGAAGCGTTTGAACGAACTGTTTCCAAAGGAAATTGGTCACCTCGCTCGCATTTGCGACTGGCTCAGTTTGAATGGGTTCCTGAAAAATCCAGCGATGGACAAGTAACCAGCAGTAATCAAAACACGACTACGGCTAAGCCTACGAACACGACGCCGGCTAAGCCGACGAGATCCGCCAGTGAACTTGCCGCCGAGTTAACTCGGTGGCCCGCTCATCCGGAATTGCTCTACCACACTGGCTTGATTGCATTCAATCGAGGCGAAATTACGACAGGTTGCCAACAGTGGCAGCAGTGTTTGCAAATGGGGTCGTCGAAGTATTTCCCAATGATTATCGCGGTTGCCAGACGCGAACTGCCCATGAGGATCTTTTTCGAGCAGTTACTACCTCAGGAACCCGTACAACTGGTAGAACTGGCACACAATCTTTTTGAAAAACCAGAAGACAAGCTAGTACGCGGGCTACTCCTTAAGCATACTTCGACCTTCCGCAAGTCCCTAACTCCAGATCGCCCTGATCACCTTTGGGTACTTGCCGAATTGAGTGCCATTGAAGGGAATATTCAGAAAGCCGAAGAGCAATTCGTCCAAGCGATTGAACAGGTTCCTGAAAATCGACTTTGGCAATTAGCATTTGGGCGATTTTTAATCTCCAACCAACGATTTGATGAAGCCACAACCGTGATACGCGGCTGTCTTTTCGATGGTGACCAAAAACAACTTATCGAATCCGCTAGAGCTGAACTTCGGCGGATCAAATTACTCCGCCGTCAAACCAAAGCGGCTATCCAATCTCAAAATCAATCGAACTGACCATGGAATCGCTACCTTACCAACCAAACAACAGCCAATCATTCGATGTTCTCGGTGTCTTGCGACGCCGATTTGGCACCGTTTTGTTTTTCATGATCGCCATGCTGTTGCTGGGGCTTGTCTACTTTTTCAAAGCACCAAAAACTTTTGAATCCGAGGCCAAGTTCTACGTAGACGAACGCCAAGGACCGTCGATGAACAACGACGACATGTCGAACGAGCGTCAAACCTCGGTCGAAATGTATGTCGAAATTTTTCGCAGTACCTCGAACATTCGAAGAGCAATCGAGATCGGTAAATTGGACTCGCTTTCAAGTTTGCTAACGGTCGACGATCCAGTCAAAGTCATTTCAGAAAACTTGATCACCACCACCACCGACCCCACGGGGCGTTCGGGAGTCGTGCAAACGGCTTACCGCGGCAGTAACGCCGAAGATTCCAAAAGTGTCTTGCTGGCGTTGCTGACCTCGTTTGATCAACACATCAAAGATTCCAGTAAGGGTAACGGCGTCGACATGGCCAACACGCTGAACGAGTTTCGTTCTTCGATTGACGCCAACATCAAAAAATTAGACACCGCGATTATCGAATTGGTCAGCAATCCTGAATTGCAACTTCGCGACGGTATCGTGCTGAGCACCCACCAAAGTCAAGTTAGCAATCTGCAAGACGAACTGGATAACGTTCGACGCGAAATCTTGCGAATGCAAGCCCGACTGGATCAGTTAGAAACCGCCAACAAAGCCGGATTGGTTACCGATTCGATGGTTGTCGAATCTCTCCAGCAACTCAACGATGGTTCACTTGGTGGCTACGTCACCACTCACCAAGAATATCTGCGTTTGAAAATTCGCGAACAAGAACTGCTCGGTGCTCTAGGAAATGATCACCCGGACATGGTCGCGCTTCGGAAACAACTGACGATGCTGGAAAAAATGAGAATGCAAGAACTTTCGGCTTTACGAACAGGAAACACCAACGACGCTCCTGTCAAACTTTACGACATCGTCACGACGCACCTGAACAGCCGGCTTGAATTCCTCCGCGTGGAAGAGAAATCGCTGATCGCCGGCCTAGAAAAAGAACAAGCCGCCACCAGCGAAGTTGCTTCCAAAATCGAAGAACTGGCGGCCAAGCAACGCGAACGTCAACGCCTCGAAGAACGCAACGCGGCTTTGCTGTTGCAACTAAACGAATACAACGTTTTGCAGAATTACGACTGGCGAAACATGGTCGTCAGTGACCGCCCGGAACTTGGCGAACAAGTCATTCCAAGCCTTCCCATTAGCGTGTTGGGAAGCCTGCTGCTGGGCAGTGTCGTTGGGTTCCTGTTCGTTGCTCTCCAAGAAATTGCAGAAAAATCATTCCGCTCACCCACCGAAATCGCGTCTCACTTGAATGTGCCGGTCGTGGCTCAGTTTGCCGAGTACCGTACTCGTAAGCTTTCCAAGGATGCTCGTTACAAAAAGTTTAATCGTGACTTGCTGATGATTCACGAACCGAGTGCCATGCAAGCCGAGTCCTTCCGGGCTCTGCGGACGTCGATTTTCTTCCGTTCTCAACAGGACGGGGCCAAGATCATTCAATTGACCAGCCCTAACCCGGAAGACGGTAAGAGTTCGATTTCCGCCAACCTCGCCATCGCCATCGCTCAGGCCGGTCGGACGGTTGTTTTGGTTGATTGCGATTTCCGCAAGCCAACACAACATTTGCGATTTAGCGAGAGCAACAAGGTTGGCATGACATCGCTGGTCGTGGGCGAAGCTGAATTGACTGACGTGCTGACCGATGTTGGCGTGCCTCGTTTCAGTCTTATTTCCAGCGGTCCGCAGTTTGCCAACCCAGCTGAAATTTTGACTTCGAAAGGGTTCGGAGACGCGATTGAATTGTTGCGAGATAAATTCGACTACGTGATCATCGATTCTCCCCCCGTGCTTCCGGTCAGCGACCCGACGATTATCGCAAACTACGTCGACTTGATTTACTTGCCGATTCGAATCCGCAAAGGCGTTCAAGTCAGTGCCGAACAAGCCATCAAATCGTTGGCTAACGTCGGTGCAAAGCTTGAAGGAATCGTTGTCAACGGAATCCGCCGCAAAGATCGATTCGGCGAACAAGGTGGCAGGTATGGCTACTATGGAAAAATTGGCGACGCTTACACCAACAAGTACGAGAACGGCGAAGTCACTCGTCCCGCCGCTGACCCAACAACAATTGGTCAGTAGAAAAAAGAAAAAGTTGACCGACGCAGCCGTTCACGGCTATTGATAGAGGTAGGAAAGACTGGTTTGGCCAGTCTCTCCCCCC
>CAZROJ010000181.1:4130-10150 GCA_964601665.1 uncultured Pirellulaceae bacterium | reverse complement strand
TTAGTCAATGTTTTTTGGGCCAAAATGGCTCAGCGGCATGTTTTCAGTGGTTAAAAGCCAAATTACGTTGTATGTTTTCAATTGAGACGACGGATCCTCGGGGCTTCCCCGGGCATTGTAAAGGTTCCATTGGAATGTTGTTGGACGATTAAAGAAGGTGATAGTGACTTCTAAATCAGATATGAGTCGCTGCGTTTTTTTCAATCGTCTTACGAAGAATCGACTTCGCCAAAATGGATTGCTAAACGGATGATCGTGATCGGAATTGCCGGCGGTGTTGCAAGCGGTAAAAGCTTGGTGACACGATGTTTTCGGCATTTTGGTGCGGTGGTTTTGGATGGCGACCGGATGGGTCACGAAGTGCTTCAGCAACGTGATTTAATACAGCAAGTTGTCGACCGTTGGGGAGATGGGATTCTCAATGGCGACCAAATCGACCGTACTCTTCTGGCAAGGATCGTATTCGCTCCGCCGCCAGAAGGTCCGACTGCACTGCTAGAACTTGAACGACTTACTCACCCCCTGATTGGGGATAGAATCAAGTCGAAGATCAAGCAGGCTCGGCAAGATAAGTCTTGTCAAGCTTGTGTTTTGGATGCACCGGTAATGTTCAAGGTTGGATGGGACTTGGTGTGTGACGAAATCGTATTTGTTGACGTATCGAAAAAAATTCGAATTGAACGAGCAAGAGAACGCGGATGGTTGGATGGTGAGTTGGAGAAACGGGAATCGAATCAAACTTCGATTCAGCTGAAACGTGCCAAGGCAACTTGCATCCTAGACAATTCGGGTTCGATCGAGGCCACTTTCGAGCAAGCAGTGAGTTTGTGGCTGGGCTGGGGGCTGCGCTTGCCAAGCGAACTCCGAGCACCGACCGGTCTCTTTTAAAAACAAAAACACACCGAAACCAAAATCCAACCTAACCGGCAATTTTCTTTGCTGGCACCGGAGGGGCCTAATGGCCGACCAAAACTCAAGATATGACCGGTCGCAAAACGATCGTGGCCGCAGTCAACGCGACGGGCGCTACCGAAACAACCGTCGTTCTCACAATGATTTTGACCCGGATGTAGCCGAAAAGCTGCGCGAAATTGAGTCGTCGGGCGAACCGCTGTCCATTGCGGAAACTATTTCTCGCGAGTTTGGGAACCGTTTGCACTCGCAAGATGTCGAAACGAATTCAGCTGATTCCGATGCCGACCGCAACGATGTTACCGATTTGCAGCGAATGACCGTCGACGAGCTCGCGGAACTTGCTCAAAAGGAAGGCATCGACCTCGCCGAAGGACAGTCCAAAAGCGAACTGATTCTTGCGGTCCTCAAGCACTGGGTGAAGTCCCGCGGCATCATGTTCGGCCAAGGCACTTTGCAGATATTGCCCGACGGATTTGGTTTTTTGCGCAGCCCTGATTATCAGTACCTAAGCTGCCCCGACGATATTTACGTTTCGCCAAGCCAGATTCGAAAATTCAATCTTCGCAATGGTGCGATGGTCCGCGGCCAAGTTCGACCACCGAAAGAAAACGAGCGATACTTTGCGCTGCTGCGAGTTGAAAGCATTAACGGAATCGATCCGTCCGAAAGTGCCAAGCGATCGAACTTTGATGAGCTCACGCCGCTGCATCCGGACCAGCGAATGGTTTTGGAGAGCGATCCCAAGGACATGTCGACGCGAGTGGTTGACATGATCGCGCCGATCGGGTTCGGCCAACGCGGGTTGATCGTTAGCCCTCCGCGAGCGGGCAAAACAATGCTGATGCAAAAAATGGCTCGGGCCACACTGACCAATTATCCTAATGCCTACGTCATCATGTTGTTGGTGGACGAACGCCCCGAAGAAGTCACCGATATGCAGCGAGAGGTCCAAGGCGACCGTTGCGAGGTGATTAGTTCAACGTTTGATGAACCGGCTTCGCGACATATTCAAGTCGCGGAAATGGTGCTGGAAAAAGCCAAGCGGTTGGTGGAAAGCGGCACGGATGTTGTGGTCTTTTTGGATTCGATTACGCGATTGGGCAGAGCTTGGAATGCCGAGTGTCGCCAATCGGGCAAGACGCTCTCAGGTGGCTTGGACGCCAACGCCATGCAAAAACCAAAGGCCTTCTTTGGCTCGGCCAGAAAACTTGAAGAAGGCGGATCCTTGACGATCATGGCCACTGCCTTGGTCGACACCGGCAGCAAAATGGACGACGTGATTTTTGAAGAGTTCAAAGGCACCGGCAACCTTGAAATCGTGTTGGATCGATCGATGGTCGACAAACGAATTTGGCCCGCGATTGACATCAATGCCAGTGGCACGCGTCGCGAGGAAAAGCTGTTCGATGAAGACGAGTACGATCGTATTTGTCGTGTTCGTCGAGTTTTAAGCGAATTGAATTGCACCGACGCAATGGATATGCTGACAACGCGTTTGAAGAAAACAAAATCCAACGCCGAGTTTTTAATGAGCATCAACCAGAGCGGCGGCACGTTCTAAAGCCAATTCGGTTACACTGTGATCGAGAGACATTGCCCAGCGGTTAGTGAGCGAACGGTTGGCTTGCAAATCGATGGCTTGCAAATCGATGGCGTGCCTGCAGCTGAATTGCTACTAACGAAGTATCAGGCCGCTGTCGAAGCGATTTTTATTTGGCTTTTGAAGTTTCAGAATAGAATATGAAAACTAGCAATGACGGTGAATGGGCCGTCGATATCCCAGATTCAATTCGACAGTTTCGGGGCACCGCAGGCAGTGTCGAAGATCAAAGTTTCGCAATCGTAGTGTCGACCTACCACGGTCAGATCACGGGCAAGCTTTTGGAAGGGGCCGTAGCAACCTTGGCGGCCAATAACGTGCCTGAAAACCAAGTCAAAGTTTTCTGGGTGCCAGGTGCTTGGGAGCTGACGACGGCATCACAAATGGTGCTGGACCAAGGAAGTTTTGATGCGGTTTTAACCTTTGGGTGTGTTATTCGCGGCGAAACCACTCACGACCAGCATATCAATACGACGGTCAGCAATTCGCTGGGACGACTCGCGTTGGACTACAACACGCCGGTTGCGTTTGGGCTGTTGACGTGTAATTCGATGCAGCAAGCCGAAGACCGAGCCGGCGGAAAAGTTGGCAATAAAGGCGTCGAAGTGGCCGAGGCCGCCGTGCGAATGCTGTTGCTGCGAAAAGAAATCGCAAAATCATTCTAGCACATGGAATCTTCGCCGCCGCCCCAGAAAATTTCGACTTAACGCGGGAAACCTTCTTCGTAGCTGATGATTTTGATGCCGTTGGTGGTTTTGTTGCGTTTTGATTCGAAAAGCCAGCCGTTTTTTTGCAGCAAGCCTACTGCCGAGTCGAGCCTCCGGTAGAATCTAGGCTCCGTTCATTCTCAATTTATCCGGAAGCCCATGTCTCGCCGTTCACGCGCACGCGAAATCGTTCTGCAGTTGTTATACCAAGAAGACCTGAACCCAGATCAGTCAGACGATGTCCGGCTGAAGTTCATGCATGGGCGGTTGCGATACAATAAAGCTTTGGTCGAATTCGCCAAGTCTCTTTTAAACGGCGTGTCCACTCATCGTGCCGCCATCGACCGTGCACTTGAACTGACCGCTCGTAACTGGCGTCTGTCTCGGATGTCAGCCACCGACCGTAACTTGCTGCGATTGGCTGGTTTTGAAATTCTTTTCGGAGATACGCCAGATCGCGTCGCCGTCAACGAAGCGATTGAACTTGCCAAACGATACGGCACCAATAATTCCGCACAATTTGTAAACGGTGTTTTAGATCGACTGATGAAATCCAAAGACGAATTCAATCAGCCAGCCGAGTAATCCAACTCAACTCAACTTCTACTTTTTTAATAGACGAGACCTGCTTGTCTCGGAGTAAACCATGTCAAAATGGAATCCATTTAAACGAACTAAAAACAACGACGATGCGGGCGCGACGGACAGCCAAGCCGCAGACGCTCAATCGGCAGGCGGTCAATCGGCAGATGAAAAGCCAGCCGGGATTTTCGGTCGCCTGAAGTCAGCGATGAGCAAAACCGTGCAGGTGCTCAACACGGATATCCGCGACTTGGTCAAAGACGGTCGAATCGTCGACGATGAATTTTTAGACGAACTTTATTTGAAGCTCGTCAAAACCGACATGGGCGTCGGGCCGGCTCAAAAAATTCGAGATGACATTCATAGTCGTTTTCGTGCTCGGAAATTGTTTTTCAAAGACCTTGTGGCAACGGCCAAAGAAACCATCCATGAGATCATGGTTCAAGACGAAGCCGGATTGGCAACGGCAACGGATGGGCCCACCGTGATTATGGTTGTGGGCGTCAACGGTGCCGGGAAAACGACTTCCATTGCCAAATTGACTCACTGGTTTCGCGAACAGGGAAAGTCGGTCGTGCTGGGCGCGGGAGACACCTTTCGCGCCGCCGCCGTCCAACAGTTGACGGTCTGGGCTGAACGGATGGGAGCCGAAATTGTCACCGGTCGTGAAAAAAGCGACCCAGCCAGCGTAGGCTACAAAGCCGTCGAAGCCGCAAAAAATAATAATGCGGATGTCGTGATCGTCGATACCGCGGGACGTTTGCAGACGCAAGCGAATCTGATGGAAGAACTGACGCGAGTGCGTCGCGTGATGAGTAAAGTCGTGCCCGAAGCACCGCACGAAGTTCTGCTGGTCTTGGACGCAACGGCCGGCCAAAACGCGATCAGTCAAGCTCGAGGTTTTTCCGAAGCTGCCGGGTGTACCGGAATTATTTTGGCCAAACTGGATGGCTCGGCAAAAGGTGGCGTCGCGATTCCGATCCGCCAAGAGTTCGATTTGCCCGTGAAGTTTGTTGGGCTGGGCGAGGCCAAAGAGGATTTCGCGGTATTTGACGTGGATCAATTTATCGCGGCTCTTTTTGAAGAAGAGTAACCGCTTGCTGCATAATTTTGCAGAAAACCCACCGCACCAAACTACAATCTCGGCCATGGCAAAACGTAAAACAACAACTCGTCGATCGACCACGGACACTTCAAAATCTAGAAGTGCCAAAAAAGCTGCGCCGGCAAAGTCGAGAACCAATCCGCCTAAAACCAACCCGTCCAAAACCAAGCCACCCAAAAAAGACGACGGCAAACAGCGGCTGCAACGAGTCATGGCTCAGGCTGGCGTGGCCAGTCGCCGCGAATGTGAAATTATCATTCAAGAGGGACGTGTCGAAGTTGATGGCCAGATCGTCGCCGAGCTTGGGTTTAAGGTCGATCCGAGTAAACAGGAGATCTATGTCGATGCTCAAAAACTAAGAATCGAGCGACCTCAGTATTTCATACTTAACAAACCGCCGGGTGTTCTTTCGACCAGCAACGATCCTTCGGGACGGCCAAGAGTTATCGATTTGATTGATACTCGCCAGCGTGTTTACAACGTCGGGCGGTTGGACCAGTCCAGCGAAGGTTTAATTCTGGTGACCAACGACGGCGATTTGGCGAACAAGCTGACTCATCCGCGTTACGGTGTCGAAAAAAAGTATCACGTGCAGGTCGACGGCCAGCCCAAGCCGGCTGATCTGCGAAAACTCAAAGAAGGCATCTACATCGCCGAAGGCCGAGTTCGTGCTTCGAATATTCGATTCTTGAAAAAAGCGGGAACCAACAGCTGGTTGGAAATCATTTTGGACGAAGGCCGGAACCGCGAAATTCGGCGAATGTTGGCGGCGATCGGCCATAAAGTGCGGATCCTAAAACGCGTCGCGATCGGCCCGCTTAAACTTGCCGACCTGCCCAAAGGAGCTCACCGGCCGCTGACCGATCAAGAACTACGAGCCCTCAACAAAGCGACCGAAGGCGGAGCCAAAAAGAAGCGGCGTAAAAAACGTTTGCCAAAAAAATCGGATGCCGAATCGACGTCGGCTGGCAAAGGGCGCGGTTCCAAAAAGAAAATCAGTGCCAAAAAGTCGACCAGCAAGCGATCCGCCGATGGCGCGGCGAAAAGCAAGTCGAAGAAAAGCAAGTCGAAGAAAAGCAAGTCGAAGAAAAGCAAGTCGAAGAAAAGCAAG
>CAZROJ010000181.1:0-4030 GCA_964601665.1 uncultured Pirellulaceae bacterium | reverse complement strand
TCGAAGAAAAGTAAGGCGACAAAGGGAAAAGCGACAAAGGGATCCGGTCGCCGAATCGCTCGAACGGCAAAAGCTCCCCGTCGGCCTCGGAAGAAGTAGCGAGGCGAGAGAGCCTCAACCGACGCGAAGGCCGCAGCGTCGCCAAGCGTCCGTCAGGATCCGAGCGATCAGCAATGAGCCGTGATCGCGTAAGCGGCCGGGCCTCCAGCGTTTGCCAGCAACCCCAATGAGCCGTGATCGCGTAAGCGGCCGGGCCTCCACCGCCTGCCAGCAACCCCAAGGATCCCAGCGATTGAGTGCGAATGTTGGGTCGGATTATTGGGTATGACTATTTGCTTATTTGCTTATTCGCAGGAATAACTGAATTTCACCCTCGTTGTCAGCCAAGCTGCCCCAATCGTCACGACAACGAACCAACAGCTGACCGTCTTGAGAAGCAATAAACCGGCCGCGGGCGCCTAACTCAAACGGTTCGCTCAGCTTGAAATTGCTGAACCATGCTCCAACCAAACGCCCCTGCCCTGCCCGGTTGCCATCGGCATCCGAAACGGTTGTCGCGCTGGTTTTCCATTGCCCCTTGGCGGCGTACTGGTAAGCCATTCCGCTTTCACCCGCCAACTTGGTAGCTTGCCAGCCGCGTCTGGCTTTGATCGTTCGTTCTTGCATTTGGTTGGGCGAGAGCTTGTTGGCTACGGTTTTCCAGTTCCAGGCACAGAGATCGACTCGATATCCATTGGTCAAATTTTGAATCATCTGCCGATACTCAAAATCGATTTTCGGCATGTCCCTTTCAAAGCTCGATTCAAACGTTGCCTCGGTTCCCGTCATCAAGCTTTTGCCCAGCGATTTGAAACGCCGTTTGTAGTTTGTGTTGTTGGCCAGCAGGTGGCACAAAGCCCAACGCTGAGCATACGCTTGCCACGAGTCTCCGGTTGCCTGATCACGAGCAACCAGTTCGGCCAGCGGTTTGTAGGGCGAGTTTTTTAGATACGCGATCTCAACTGGATCGATGGAAACGGCTCGTGTTTTTCGATTCCAATTCCGGCCCATTTCGGCAATCCCTTCGGCATACCAAGTAGGACCAACCGAGCCGAAGGTTTGGATGCAAAATGCGTGGACCGCTTCGTGCTGAACAATCTCGTGGTCTGCACAACTGTAAACGGTCGCGGCAGCGGGCTGGCTGAGCCCAGTTTTTTCGGTGACGCCTAGTCCTGCTCGAATTCTAAGCTTGGCCTCGGCAGAGAGTCGACCCTCATTCCACTTTGTTAAGTCATCGGCGACATAGCAAGTGATCGGCTGGTTCGGAGCGTTACGGTAATAGGCTTGAAGAGACGCGAAGACCGATTCAAGTTTGGCCAACAGCACATTGGCACTTCGGTCAGATAAGTCAGTGAACAAAACAAAATGGGCCGATCGCAATTCGCGCGGAACGCTCGGCTGGTCGGACAGCGACAGGAATTGATTTTCGATTTGTCCTTCGGCCGTCTGTGTTAGCGACAGTCGTTTGCCGGTCGGCGAAATATTGATCCGCTCAATGATCCGATCGCCGCTGGTTAAAACGATCGCTTGTCCTTGAATGACGGTATCGCCCGGGACGACCAGTTCAAGCGAATCCTTTTGGACGTGCAGGCTCGCGTCGTCGGCGATTTCGAATTTGATTCGACCCTGCTTGGCCCATCTTGCTGCGGCCACACTCAGATGAAGTTGGTTCGACGAACAACTGATCACCCGCCCGACGACGTGGACTCGGCCGGGCGACGAGTTATCTTTTGGGCGTTCGAGGAAATCAACTTTTAGTTTTTTTTCCGAATCAACGCTGGCCAGTTGGATGTCATTGACCCTGCCAAAGCTTTTTCCATTGACGTTGCACTTGGCTTGGAATTGAACGATCAAGCCGCGGTCGACAACTCTCGCCGGAATTTTACCGGTGAAGTTAATTTTGGCTGGGAAATTGAAGGCTTGGCCTTGGATTGAAACCGCGCGGTCGGACTCGTCTTGGATTTTATAATCGACCACATCGCCGCCGAGCGTTTTGATCTGCAACTCGCCTGGCGAGATTGATTCGATGGTTCCGGCGATGCGTTCTCGTTGTTTGACGGAAACGACTTGGGCACTGACGATCGCCGTAAATTGGATCAGGAGAATGGCCACTGCAACCAGCACCGACAAAGCAACAGCACGCGGCCAGCTTGTCCGTTGCCGAGTCAACGCAGGTCGACTTGTTTCAGATCGGTGAATTGCCGATTGGGTTGTGTTTGCCGCGGAGTTCATAGTTCAATATTCGACTTGCCCCGAGCGAAAATGCAAACAAATTTTGTTTTCGTCGGCTGGTCGATCGCGATGATTTGAAGACGAAGGGGGGCGCAACGAGCCAACCTGAGTTTGTGGAGTCATTTTTGCGGAGCGATTGCCAGCGAATATCTGGGTGTGAAAAAACGATAAAAGTGGTCTAAAACACGCCTTTCGTTAGTTTGGTGGACGACCTATAATCCGATCCGCACAAGGGGGCGTGGCGGAACTGGCAGACGCGCTAGATTTAGGATCTAGTTCCTTTACTGGAGTGCAGGTTCGATTCCTGTCGCCCCCACTACGGTTTTTACCGAGTAGAACTGGTCTCAAGCATGAATTTGCTTGAGGCCTTTTTTTGTGCCTCAACCTGATTGGTGACAACGTTGGAATTTCGTTGTTTTTCCGTGGACAGACGGCTTGGCGTTTGTTGCGTAAGTTCAATCAAAATGACCAATGAGGTACCAAGTCATGGCGTCACTCCAACAATTCCCCTCTGGCAACTTCCACATCAAGTTTGATTTCGGCGGTAAGCGATTCAAACGCTCGCTGAAGACCAAGGACAAACGAGAGGCCATCTCCCGCCGCGCCCGTCTCGAAGAGACGCTCCGCTTAGTCGAACTCGGGCGAATTGAGCTTCCAGAGTCAGTTGATGTTCCGACCTTTTTGCTCTCCGATGGAAAGACCAACCAAAAAGCGGTCATTCGAGAAGCAAGCCTGGGTGACTTGTTCGTTCGCTTCTTTGATTCGCTTCCAGAAGGAAGCTTGGAGCCCGGCTCAACCGCGATGATGCAGATCCACCAAAGGCATTTGGAGCGACATTTCGGGAAACGACTCCAGTTGAAACTACTGAGATTCTCTGATTTACAGGGCTACGTTTCCAAACGATCCCAAGACCCCGGGATCCGAGGCAGAAAGCTAAGCCCCTCCACCATCAAAAAGGAAATCAACACACTGCGGGCCGTTTGGAAGTGGGCTTTGGCTTCCGACCTGATTCCGAAATCGACGTTTCCATCGCAGGGGTTGCGATGTCCGAAGACGGATGAGCTTCCCCCATTTCAAACGTTTGAGCAGATTTTAAAACAAACAAAGAACCTCGATACCAAGTCAACGGAGTTCAAAGATCTTTGGGCGACAGTTTTTTTAACAAGGAAGAAATCGAAGAGTTGCTCAATCATGTTCAAAAGGCTTCTCGGCACCAATTCGTGTATCCAATTTTCGTATTCGCAGCTCACACGGGAGCCCGCCGAAGTGAAATCATGCGGTCGCGTCCCGAGGACTTTGGAAATGGTTTTGTTACGATTCGGGAACGAAAAAGAAAGAAGCGTAAGAAGTCGACTCGGCAAGTTCCAATTTCGCGGCGTCTTAGAGAAGCAATGGATGCGTGGTTCGAGAATCGACCAAACAGCGAATTCTCCATCTGCCACGCATTCGGTAGGAGTTGCACCAGCCAGCCCGGCGAGCCACTCTCAACCAGTGAAGCGACGAAGCATTTTTAAAATGCCATCAAGAGTATGCTTGTCGACCAAAAGCTTTAAATGCCTGTCTTTTTTTGGCCTCTCCCAAAATGGAAACTCTCACCCAGAACTTGGTGACCATAACGAGTGCGGCGCTTAATCAAAAAAAAATTCATAGTCAAAATTCCATACAAGCTTTCAAAAGCTTTAAATGCCTGTCTTTTTATGTCTCATTCGCGTTCATTTGCGTCCATTCGCGGTTCTTTAATTTCTCTGCAAAACGACTC
>CAZROJ010000180.1:0-10331 GCA_964601665.1 uncultured Pirellulaceae bacterium | reverse complement strand
CAGCCAATCACCGGAGGCCGGGTTCGCGAAAACGATAGCCGACGCCGCGAACGGTTTGAATGTGCTCGGCGTGCTGACCCATCTTCTTACGTAATGAGCGAACGTGCACGTCAATGGTTCGCTCGGAAACCAAAGTATCTCCGCCTAGAGCCGATTCAATCAGCTCCGATCGATCGAAGGCTCGGCCGGCATTGCGGATCAACGTATCCAACAACCGGAATTCACTGGGCGTGAGATCGACTGGCGAGCCATTGATCGATGCTCGGTGCTTGAGGCGATCGATCGAAATCCCGCCGCTGGACACCACATCCGAGCCACCACTCTGGAATCGCTCGTTGCGTCGGCATAACGATTTCACTCGTTCGAGCAACACGCGAACGCTAAACGGCTTGACCACATAATCGTCGGCACCGACAGAGAAGCCAATCAGCTGGTCCGTTTCTTCCGCTTTGGCTGTCAACATCATGATGGGCGTTTGGCGGGTTGCCGTTTCGGATCGCAATTGACGGCAAACTTCGATGCCGTCTACGACGGGAATCATCAAATCCAAAATAATGATGTCGGGGTTTTTGCTGCGTGCTTGGTTGACGCCGTCTTGGCCATCATGCGCACAAAAAACTTCGTAGCCAGCCGATTCAAAGTTGTACTCGAGCACGCTGGCCAGCGATCGGTCGTCTTCAACAATTAAGAGTTTCTTACTCATATCAAGACTTTATGGTTTTTCCGTAGCGGATGAGTCGTCTTGGTGTTCGTGTCGGTGGCGGATAATTTCACCGTCGACAAAATAAATCACGTCTTCGGCAATGTTTTCGGCGTGGTCGGCGATGCGTTCCAAATGCCGCGAAGCTGAAAAACAATGGAGCGCGGCTTCGACGAGTCCTCGATCCTGTTTCATCAATTCTTGTAGCTCTTCAATCACTAATAAATTAGCGCCGTCTACCGCCGCATCCATTCGAATGACTTCTTTGGCCAAGCCAACATCGCCTTCGACGAACGAATCCAACGCCATGCGAACCATTTTGCTGGCTTGTTTGGCCATCACGGGCAGTTGGTCAGGAATTGGAAAGTATGGATGTTGGTGCATGCAACGGGCTCGTTCGGCAATGTTGCAAGCCAAGTCAGCGATGCGTTCGAGGTCGGAATTGATTTTGAAAACCGAGGCGACTCGCCGCAAGTCCGCGGCAACGGGTTGGTGCAGGGCAAGGATTTTCAAGCAATCCTCTTCGATTTCGACTTCTGTTTGATTCACATCGTGGTCGGTGGCAATTACCTCGTCGGCCAGTTCCACCTTTTGTTCGCAAAGAGCCCGGACGGCTTTGTCGATCATTTGCTCGACAATGCCAAACAACGCCATGAGCCTGCGGTGAATGAAATCGACGTCTTTTTGGAGGTGTCTAGACATTTAAATTTCGTTGGAATAGGTCGAACAGATCGTGGGTTTATTATTACATTCAGTGCCAATGCGTGTCACTGCGCGATTGCGAACAATGATCCGTTGGACAGCGTCTGGTGATTCGTCAAAGCTTGAAAATGTAATCTTGAGCCGATGGCGTTGGCCAGAGGTTTTGATAGGTAATGTTGTCACGGTATTGCCCGCACCTAGCGCCGTCGGCTCAGTTGTTGTGGGACAAACTCTTAGCCAAATTTGCCGGTAACGTAGTCTTCGGTTTGTTGTTCTTTGGGACGGGTGAACAAGTCCTCGGTGGCGCCGGCTTCAATAATGCGTCCTTCGTAGAAAAACGCAGTACGATCGCTACAGCGTGACGCTTGTTGCATATTGTGGGTTACGATCACGATCGTGTATTGCTGGCGTAGTTCGTAAATCAAGTTTTCGATTTTTGCGGTCGCGCGGGGGTCCAGAGCCGAGCAAGGTTCGTCCATCAGCAGAATTTCAGGGCCGACGGCGATCGCTCGAGCGATACAAAGTCGCTGTTTTTGGCCGCCCGAAAGTCCATTGGCTGGCTTGCTCAATCGATCTTTGACTTCATCCCAAATCGCGGCTTTCTTCAGCGACCACTCGACCAGGCTATCCAGTTCAGCTTTGTCGATTTTGTAATGCAGTCGAGCACCAAAGGCGACGTTGTCGTAAATTGATTTTGGGAACGGGTTTGGCTTTTGGAAAACCATGCCGACTCGTCGCCGCAGATTAACCACGTCCGTTTGGCGGTCGAGAACGTTCATGTCGCCGACCAAAATTGAGCCCGTCGAGTGGGCCGAGGGGATGACGTCGTTCATGCGGTTGATCCATTTGAGCAGAGTGCTCTTGCCGCAACCGCTGGGGCCGATGAATGCGGTGACTTTTTTGTCGGGGATCGAGAGGTTTAAATCGTGGATCGCCTGAAAGTCGTCATAAAACGCATTGAAGCTTTGGATGTCGATCGCGGGCGCCGCGGCGTGGGTGCTGTTGTCATTTCGGGCACTCAAAGAATTGGTCTCGGGCATCGAGGCTTCCAGTTGCTTTTTCTTTTTTGTTCGTTTAGTCAGCATGATTTTTCTTTTGGGCGAATGGTTGTCTTAGATCACGAGAGGCCGAAGGCGGCTAGGCGGCATTCCTTTTTTCGAATCGATGGCGGATCAAAATCGCCACCGAATTCATCATCAGCAGTAGGCCCAGTAAAACGATGATTGCGGCAGCGGAAGAGTTTTCGTAGCCGGCGTTGGAGTGGCCCGCCCATTTGAAAATCGTTACCGGGAGGACCGGTGTTTTATCCATCAAATTCGACATGTTGTATTCGAGCACTCCGCCCATCACGGCCAGCACCGGTGCTGCTTCGCCAACGGCACGGCTCATCGACAAAATCGCACCTGTCATGATTCCCGGCGTAGCCGAAGGGAGCACCACACTGCGAACGACTTGCCAACGCGTCGCGCCCATACCAAATCCGGCTTCGCGGAGCGAATCGGGGACCGCCCGAAGTGCTTCTTGCGACGCGATAATGACGATCGGTAAGATTACCAAGGCCAGCGTCAGGCCAGCGGCCAGCACGCTTTTGCCGAAGGGCAAACGAAAGTACCAAGGCTTCTTCACAGGGAATCGCGAGGCGACTTTGCCAGCCCAGACGCTTCGAGCCAGGACATTCGGATCGGTCGGTCGGTCGTCAGATTTTTTTAAAACGTTTAACGAAACTGATTGGCCGTCCAGCGTGACGTCGATCGGTTCGTTGATGGTGTACCGCGATTGGCTGGTGTCCGCTGGAGCGAATTTAAAAACGTCGCCGGTCAGCGTGTCCGACTGGTATTTGTATTCGATGCCGATTTCCATCGAAGCCGATTCGCCAACTTTGATCGATTGAACGGCTCCAAACATGTAAACAAATGCCGTCACTCCCAAGATCCCGTAGACGATCGAAGGGACGCCGGCCAAGTTGTTGATGTTCAGCTGAACCAAGCCATGGAAGTATCGCAGCCACCGATTTCGCGGTTGGAACTCTTCCAAAAAGATCGCCGTGCCGATGCCGATCGGAATCGCGACCGTCGCGCAAATCAGGCTCAGTACCGCCGTGCCGATGATGGCTTGGCCGATGCCGCTTTCGAGTGGTTTTTCTTCGAGGTGTTTGCCCGTCAAAAAGTCCAAGTTAATAAACGCGCCGCCTTTGGCAAAAATCGAAACCAGCAACGTGACCAACACGACGATCGCAAGGCTCGATACTAGCAAGCAGACGACCGAAAACAGACTGCTAAAACGTTTTCGTTTGTCCGCTTGAGCGGGGACGAGTTTAGATTGGTTGCTCATTCGTAGACCTCGCGGTACTTCATTCGAATGATTTGACCAATCAAGGTTAGCAAAAAGGTAATCACAAATAAGACTCCGGCCACGGCGTAGATCGAGTAGTAGCCGATCGATCCCGGCACGACGGATTCACTTTTAAATGTTTCAACGATAAAACCGGTCATCGTTTGCGACGCACCGCGCGGGTCGAGCGTAAATGTGGGCGAGCTGCCGGCGGCGAGGGCCACGACCATCGTTTCGCCGATCGCACGGGATAGGGCCAGCAGGAACGCCGAAATGATGCCTGAAAGGGCGGCCGGTAGCACGACTTTGACCGTGACCTCAAGTCGCGTTGCACCCAGCCCGTAGGCTCCCTCTCGCAGCGATCTGGGAACCGCTCGTAGAGCGTCTTCGGCCAGCGATGTGATCAAGGGCAAGCACAAAATCCCAACCGCGATCCCGGCTGACGTCGCGTTGAAAGGCGTAAAGCCGATGTCCAGCGGTTGCAGCAAAATCGGCGTGATGAACGAGATGGCAAAAAAGCCAAGCACAACCGTTGGGATGCCCGCCAGAATTTCCAGCACGGGTTTAAGGATCGATCGAGTTCGTTTTGATGCGTACTCGGATAAGTAAACTGCCGTGATCAAGCCCATGGGCAGCGCGATCAGCATGGCGATAAAGGTGATCCGGAAGGTGCCTGAGACCAGCGGCAGGATGCCATACTTTTGTTCGCCAACGGATTGTCCGATCGTCCACTGCGTGCCGGACAAGAATTTCCAAAAATCAATGTCCGGCGAACTGAAGAATCCGTACGACTCGAACACCAACATGAAGATGATGCCAAAGGTTGTGGCAAGTGACACCATCGAGCAAAAAACGAGCAACGACACCATAAACGTTTGCCAGCGTTTGCTGGCAGCCGAAGATCGCAGCTTATATTTCGATCGCGAAGCGGTTTTGGCCAAGGGTGCAGCCTGAAAAAATGGGTTAAAGCGGACAGATGGCAGGTGACGTTTTTGATCGAATACGAGGCAAGCGACCGGCAGCGGCGTGAGAGCCACGCGGCGGCGCGGGGACACGCCCTTGGGGTGCCGGTCGTTGGCTGCAAGACTACTTGATCAAGTTTTCTTCCTTGTAGAGTTCAACAATTCCGCCTTCGCGTTTTTCGCCGTCCTCGGTAAGATAGTGAGTGCCCACCAAGCCCTTTTCCAAATGCGTTTTGACGGCCGAGTAGACCGAATCAGGAAGCGGCACGTAGCTGGCTGCGGTAACAATTTCTTTGGCATTGTCGACGTAGAAATCGACGAACTTCTTCACCTCCAGCCGCGAGTACTGTTCTGGGTTTACGTAGATAAACAGCGGGCGACTAAAGGGAGCGTATTCACCTGATTCGATGGTTGCCATGGACGGGGCCACCGGCTTTTCAGTTTTTGGATTGACGATGGGGATGATCTTCAGCGAATCTTTGTTGGCTTCGTAGTAAGAAAAACCAAAGAAGCCGATCGAATTCTTGCTACCTTGGACGCCAGTCACCAACGATTTATCGTCCTCGCTGAGCGTGCAATATTCGTCGCCAGAGCGGAGGCCTTTTCCGTCTTTCTTGCCGATGACTTCAACAAAATAGTCATGCGTTCCCGAGTTGATGCCCGGAGCGTAGATTTGCAATTTTTCATCCGGCCAAGCATCGTTGACTTCTTTCCAAGTTTTGGCTGCGAAGTCTTCGCGAAAGATTTTTTTCAGTTGGTCAATCGTCAGTTCGGTGACGAAGTCGTTTTCTTTGTTGACGACAATCGATAGTCCGTCGTAAGCAACGGGAACTTCGATAAATTCGACACCGGCTTCTTTGCACGAATCGAATTCCTTCTTTTTGATCGGTCGCGAGGCGTCCGCGAAGTCGGCTTCTTTCTTAGCAAGTGCCTTGAAGCCATTGCCGGTGCCTTGACCGCTAACGCCAATGTTTACCTTGGGATGTTCTTTATTGAACAGCTCCTTGGCTTTGAGCGAAATGGGTTCGACGGTGCTGGAGCCCTCGACGTTGATCGTGCCTTCCAAGCTTGATGTTGATGTCGCTTCGTTATCGGATCCAGTTTCACTGGCGGGCGGGCGGTCGCAGCCGGAAAGGACGAGTGCGGCAACTAGCAACGTGTATAGAGTCGACTTCAACTTCATGTTTCTGCTCAAGTGGATTAACAAACGGACGGCTGGACGGCTGCAAACTTCGGCAAAAGCAAACTTCGGCAGAAGTGAGCTTCAAATGAAGCCTGCAAATGAAGCCTGCCTAAGGGGCCTCGAATTTTTCGTTACCATAGCGATGAAATATGAAGCTTTGGTTAAGACATCTTAAAGAATCGAAAAAATGTGCCGTGCCCAGTTAATCGCGGTGCGGCCGCTAAAATCGCGTATTTCCCTTGGGAAACGTCGTTTTTTGGGCCGTTTTGGTTGGGCGAGACGTTAAATTTGCCGGGTTTGGGGGTTCTTGCGGGCCAGCGGAAATCAGAAATCGGAAATCGATAGCCGTGGGCTAACCCGTGGGCAGGCATACCCGAAACGTGCTGCCTTTGCCGATTTGGCTTTCCAGTTCGACTTGACCGCCCATGGATTGAGTCAGGTGTTTGACAATCGAAAGTCCCAAGCCAGTTCCGCCAAGGTCGCGAGAACGTGCTTTGTCCACGCGGTAGAATCTTTCGAAGACGCGAGTTTGATGTTCTTGCGAGATTCCAATGCCGGTGTCGATCACTTCAATGATTGAAAATTCACCCGCCAGTCGTGTCTTGACCGTGACTTGGCCGCCGGCGGGCGTGTAATGAATCGCATTGCTTATCAAGTTGTTCAGGATCGTCACGACGCCGTTGGCTTCGGCGTCCGCGTTGAGCGTTTCGTTTTCACTGTTGAAGACTAATTTGACGTCTCGCTGGAGGGCCTGCGGTAGCAGATGTTTGACGGAACGTTCGCACAGCGTGTTGAGTTCGACCGTTTCGATTTTGAAAGCCGCGCTGCCGGATTCGATTCGAGCGATTTCCAGCAGGTCTTGAATCTGCCGATTGAGCAGTTCGGCTTGCGTTTCGATTTGGTCCAAAAACTGAATGTTTTTTTGGTCGTCATGAATGGCGCCCAATCGCAGCGTTTCGGCGTACGCTTTAATGGAGGCTAAAGGTGTTTTTAGTTCGTGGGAAACGTTGGCTACGAAATCGCGGCGCATGGTTTCTAAAGCGCGCAGTTCGGTCACGTCGTGAAGCACGATGGCAACGCCGTGATCGGGTTCGTCGGGTAGGTAGGTTGCACGAGCTTGGATGGTCCGCCGCGTTGGCGAGAGGGTTTCGAATTCGGCTTTGGCGGTCGAGTGGTCGGATCGCGACTTTTCGATTGCCATTCTCAATTCGGGGTATCGGATGACTTCCAAAAGCTCACGGTTAATCACGCCCGCTTGGGCAAACGACAGCATGCGTAAGGCGGCTTTGTTAGCCAAAGAAATTCGCCCATCACCGTCGGTTGAAATCACCCCTTCGATCATACTGCTGAGCACGGTTTGCAAACGCTGGCTGCTTTCTCGTAACTGCCCTTCTCGCAAAATGATCTGTTTTTGCATTTGTCTAAACGCATCCGAAAGTTCGCTCCATTCGAGTTTTTCGCTGGGATCCAAAATTGGCTGGACCAGTTTTCCGCTGCCGATGCTGCGGGCGGCTGCGGAGAATTTTCCCAGCGGACGCATCGCTCGATTGGCAAAAATCGTCATCAGGGTTGCGGTGGCCACACCCAAAATAATGGCGAAAGTCCAGAGCGATCGTTGCAGCTGAAGGATCGAATTGTTGATGGCCGCTGCAGGCGCCGCGACGCGAATGTAGCCAAGTGGGTCGTTGGAATTTTCCTTGGGGAGGTTGGCTTGGTAGGGAATGGCGAGGTACAGCATCGGTTTCTGCAGCGTGTCGCTGAATCGCGATGAAAAGCCGAGCCCAGTTTTTTGGGCTTGTTGGATTTCCGGACGGTCGCCGTGAGGGCCGATGTCTTGGAAGCCGGTGACCGAATCGGCGACCACGTTCCCTTGAACGTTAATGGCGGTGAATCGAAAGTCGGTTTCTTTGCCCAGTGCTAACAGGTAGTTCGGTAGGTCTTGGTTTTCGATCTTGGCGGGGAGTTCGTTGATGTGCGATCGAAGCATTAACGCCAATGATTGCATTTCCCCTTTGGCGTTGTTGACCATTTGCGTTCGTGTTGCTCGCGAGAAAACAACGACAAACAAGCCAGCTGTGATCAGGTGCAGTAGCAAGTAGCCAATCAAAAAACGGATTAGAACGCGGGAAGTTTTCATGGCGGATAATGGCTGCGACAACCGATGGAACCGAACGTGGATGCGGTGCAAAATAGATGCACACGAGCATCTGATACGAGCATCTTATAAGACTTGAGAAAAATTTTATCGCTGGAATCGCTTCATTGTGCCAAATTATTTTTCGCCCGAAATCGCTTCGGCCACGTTCGTAGCGTGGTCGCGGACTCGGAAGAAGGCGTTCAGCGAGGCCAAGTAAGCGACGCTCTGGGCAGGCTCGATCTGGCCTCCCGAGAGATCTTCCAAGTGTTTGCGACGCAATGTTTTGACTTCGTCGCGAACGCGTTTTGAAAGCGGGTCGGTTTTGGTCACGATGTTTGTATTTCCAGTGCTCAACGCCTTGTTCACCGAATTAAGATACTCGGCAACAAGCTCGTTCAGTTGAACCAGGTCATTCTGTTGTGAGGTCGAATAACGATGGCCAGTTTGGCGTAATTTGCGATCGAGTTTTTCGAGGTTGGCGATGTAGTCGCTGATCGATTCGTACTCGTTGGCCATTCGCAGTTGGCGTCGTGCTTCGTCGGCGACCGAGTGAGGAATGTTGTTGGAGAGCAAGTTCGTTACAAACGTGGCGACTTCGACTTGGATGGCGTCGAGAACTTGTTCGCGTTGTTTTAGCCGGTCAGCCAGAACGGTATCCGGTTCGTCTTGCTGGACCAATTCCTTCTGCCAAGCGAGCATTTTTTCGCAGCCGGATCCCATGCGGTCGAGTTCTTGCCGAGATTGTTCGATGGCCAGCATCGGGGTTTCGACCAAGTGCACGTCCAAGTCGGTCAGGTGCGGTTTTTCTTTAAAGTCTTTGCCGGGCACGGCCCAAATCAAGAGGCGTTCGAAATAGCCAGCAAAGGGTAAGAAAAGTAACGTGTTCGCAATATTGAAAACGCTGTGCGTTGCCGCAATCGCCGCCGTTGTTCCAGGGTAGGTGGCTTGACCGTCAACCATTACGGCTTCGGTCGCGTCGCCAGCGATTATCCATTGGATCAGTTCGATATACCAATGGAAAATCGCAGTGATCCAGAGCACGCCCACCAAGTTGAAGATCACGTGGAAATAGGCCGCCCGTTTCGCGACGGTCGTGGCTCCCAGCGAAGCCAAGTAAGCGGTGATGGTCGTGCCGATGTTTTCGCCCAACACCAAGGCGGCGGCGGTTTCGTAAGTGATGATGCCTTGGGAGGCCAGCGAAATGGTGATTCCCAATGTCGCAGACGACGATTGAACCATCGTTGTCATGATGCAACCGACCATGGCACACTGGAGTACACCGAGGTAGCTGTCGGCGTTAAAGGTTTGGAACCAAGCCTCGAAATCAGGCATTTTCTTGATGGTCGAGCAAGCGTCTTTCATCAGTTCGAGCCCAAAGAAGACCATTCCGATTCCCATGATCGTCATCGCAAGGTATCGCCACCGTTCATTGCGGGTAAACAAGAACACGAACGCGGATCCGCCCAGCATTGGCAGGCCGTATTTGCCAACTTTCAATACCAATATCCAGCCGGTGATGGTCGTGCCGATGTTGGCTCCCATGATCACGCCAATGGCTTGCGATAACGACATGACACCGCTGTTGACGAATCCGACCACCATCACGGTTGTGATTGAGCTGGACTGGACGACGCAAGTCACGATCACCCCGAAGCCAACGGCAAAAAATCGGTTGTTGGTGACAGCGGCGATCATGCGGCGGAGACTATTGCCGGCCACTGCTTGCATGCCGTCGGACATGTTTTTCATGCCGAGTAAAAAAATGCCAAGCCCACCGACTAACCCAAAAATCAATTTTGTAAGTGCTTCGAGTTCCAACAAATTATCTTTCAGGAGCGATTGTTGCGGGCGTCAATTTTGACAACCCGATTTTAGAATAAGAAGAAATCTTAGCATTTCGAAGCGGGGTTGGGGAATGCGTTTGGTTAAATTTAAGCGACAGTGTGATATTTGAGATATGAAATGTGAGATATGAAATTTGAGATGTGAAATTTGAGATGTGAAATGTGAAATGTGAAACTGGTTTTAGTCTTTGTTTTATGATTTGCCGTTACTTCAACAGGGCTTTAGTCGTTGGAAACAAATTTCGTTCGCAACTTTAATGAACGACTCGGTAAGCCCAGCCAGCTGAATCAATCCGAGCACGACAGACAGTTCGAGCACGACAAACAGTTCGAGCACGACAGACAGTTCGAGCACGACAGACGAGTCGAGCACGACACGCGAGTCGATCGGCTCAACCTTAGTGCTGATCCCAAAACTCAAAATGCCTGCGGCTAGTGCCGGAAACCGGAATTGTGTACGAATTTAAGATGC
>CAZROJ010000179.1:0-10457 GCA_964601665.1 uncultured Pirellulaceae bacterium | reverse complement strand
CCCAAACGTTTTCCCCAAACGTTTTCCCCTGTGTTTTCCCCTGTGTTTTCCCAAACGTTTTCCTGCTCGCTTGGTGGTCGGTACAGGCCCTGCAATACCGGATTTTGATTCAACGAATACAACCGGCCAGAAACTGCTGGAATTTCGCAACTTGATTGATCCGTCGGCGATCTTACCAGCGTACGTTTGGCAATGAAAAATTAGCCACCGAACGGGGATCCTTCTGCCAGCACTTATTCCGAGCTGGGATCGCACGAACTACAATGACCATCAAGATTAAATCGACGGTTCGATTCGTCGCTCAAACCAAAGACACCGCCCGAGTTACTCCATGTATTGCCGCTTGTTTTCCATCACGCTCTTCGTCGCCGCGCACGTTTTTCTGCTAAGCCCGTCGGCTGCTCAGCAGATTCCAGACAACTTACGTGAGCTCCAATTCCAAGCCGTCGAAACGGGCCAATCTTCGTGGGGACATTGGGGCGATGTCAAAGGGGAATATTCCAACTGGACGAATCACTCGAATCGTTTGATTCCAGTCTACTCATACGGTGTCAAACTGGATTCGGTCCAAGGAAAGAACTCGGTCTACCGCAACCAAACCAATCTCGAAAAGCTATTTGGATACCTGCCCGAAAAAACCCTCAACCCCAAGGCCAGGTACTTTGATCAGACTGACATTTTCAAGATCAACAAAGCGGCCTTTGATGAGGCGACCAAAAAGAACATCATCTTGATCGTCTTTGACGGCATGGACTGGGACACCGCTCACGCCGCAGCCCTCTACCGAAATCGCCACCTCAAAAAACGGGCGCGTCGCGGCTGGGACTCGGGGCTGGCTTTTTTAGACTACGACAAAGCCTATGAAGCCGACCGCGGCTACTGCGTGACGACTCCGCACAACGGCGACACAAAAACCGACGTCAACCGTCAAGTGATTACGGCCGGCGGCACGCGATTGGGTGGATACAGTGTTGAAAACGGCGGCGCTTCGGCTTGGTCAAAACCGCCCAACCCAACCTACCTTAAAGGAAACTGGAAAGGCCTGCGTCATGCCTACACCGATTCTGCAGCGTCCGCGACTTCATTGAATTCGGGCCGGAAAACGTATAACGGTTCGATCAATACGGGGCCGCAAGGCAAACCGATTGTTCCGTTGGCCAGAGAGATGCAAGACGCCGGATTTTCGATCGGCATCGTCAGCAGCGTTCCGATTTCGCACGCGACTCCGGCCGCCGTTTACGCCAACAATGTCACTCGCAACGACTACCAAGACTTGACTCGCGATTTAATCGGCAGACCGTCGATCAGTCATCGCAGCAACCCGCTGCCCGGCGTTGATGTTTTGATTGGCTGTGGCTGGGGCGAAACGAACGACGACGACCGCGAAAAACAAGGACGCAACTACGCGCCAGGCAATAAGTACATCGCCAAAAATGATCTCAAGGCGATCGATGTCGCCAATGACGGCAAGTACATTGTGGCTCAGCGATCCAAAGGAAAACTGGGACGCAGCGTTTTGCTGGATGCCGCCCACAAAGCCGCCAACCAAAACAAACGGCTGTTCGGATTCTTTGGAACATCAGGCGGGCACTTGCCCTTCCAAACGGCCGATGGCAAATTCGACCCGACGCGGGGTACCTCCCGAGCGGACAAGTATTCAAAAGCGGACATCAGTGAGAACCCAACCCTGTCTGACATGACTTCGGCGGCGTTGACGGTTCTGGAAAAGAACGAAGTCGGTTTCTATTTGATGATCGAAGCCGGCGATGTCGACTGGGCCAACCACAACAACAATATTGACGACGCAATCGGAGCGGTCTTCAGTGGCGACGATGCTTTCAAAACGGTTTGCCAATGGGTGGAAAAGAACAGCAACTGGGAGGAAACCCAAGTGATCGTTACCGCGGACCACGGTCATTTGTTTTTCCTTGATAATTCCTCGGTGTTTACCGGTGGAATCAAACCTCTGTCCGCCAAAGAGCTTCGCAAGAAAGTCGCAGCCCGCCAAGCCGCTCAGAAGAAAACGCAGCAAGCCAAGGAAGCAGCTGCCAAAGCAAAAGCAGCAAAAGCGAAGGCAGCAAAAGTGAGAGCCGCCAAAGCAAAAGCCGAAGCTGCGAAAAAAGCAGCCGAGGACAAAGCAGCCGAGGACAAATAGGCTAAAACAGCAGCAAAGTAGAGCTTTTATTCGGCATTCACTTCAAAAAACCAATCGAGTCATCGTGTCTGGGGCTTTTAGCGGCAGTTGGTTCGCATCCTCCAGCCCCGCCCATACCAACTGGATCATTTTGCGGCACTAAATTTGGGCCGAGCGTTGCGTTTTGCTACATCGGCTGGGCAAGATCGACCAAACACCATTTTCCGCTTGGATCTAAGTCCATTATTTCTTGGCCTCTGGCACGGCAAATGCTTTAGCTTTGTCGGAGCCAATTTTGGTTCTGAAGCCCTGCGAGAGTCTCTGAAAATTTCAGAGTAATTGACTTGCCCCGATTGCCCTGACGTCAACGCGTCGTTGGCACAGAGACCTCGCTCGGGCTGCCTTTAAAATTCAATCCGACACCGGATAAAAATCTCGCCAATCGATAATCTCGCCGATCAATAATTTCGCCGATCGAGACTGCGGCGATTACTCGAGCCCCGCTTCGGTATGCAGATAAATCGCAAACGTGGCCAACCAGTGATCGCCTTCGTAATGTCCACTAAAAACGTACTCGTAGCCCGTTTTGGCATGAGCAGCAATCGACCGCTTTAACAGAGCCACTCGAGAGTCACTTTCGGGAAGCGCCTGAACGATGCCTTGCATGCACCACGCTCGAGATAAATCCAAACCCGCCAAATGCACGATGTAGCCGTCGGTGACGTCGCTGACAATGACTGGCGTCAACAAATTTCCGCCATCGCCCTCTTTCAAGGTCGGCAAATATTTATCGAACCAGGCCACAAACTCGGCCTGCGGCAGCACGCGGCGCATCAAATCGGCTTCGTTCAAACACGAACTAAAAAAGTCTTGTCCCGACGGCTCGTACCGCGTCGGGTAGTCCGTGTCGTTCAAATAAAAATCACGCGCACGACTGACGATCGCTTTTTCCAGCGTTTCATTTTTCAGCGTGCGGGCGTAATCCAAAATCAGCGCCAAACCGAAACCCGTGTCGGGGTGAATGCCCGTGCGAACGGGATAGCTGAGCTTGGGCAGATAGTCTTGGGTCCGCTCAACCAACAATTCCTCCAAGCCCTTCATGTAACTTCGCCAACGCTTGCCATCGGCGTCATCCCAAGTCTCCAATTCGGCGACCAACTTCAGATACCAAGCCCAGCCATAGGTTCGCTCGAAAGACTTATGTTGCTTCTCCTGAAAATAAGCCAACTCGGCAGCTAAATTTTCAGCCGTCAAATTTTGATTCAACTTTTCTCGGATTCGCTTCTCTGCCGAATTCCCGGGAAACTCCTTCAGCAATTTGATCAGCATCCAATGGCCGTGCACGCTACTGTGCCAATCGAAGCAGCCATAAAACGCGGGGTGCATTTCTTTGGGCGTTCGCACCGAGTCATCGTCCACGACCACATTGCCGGGCTTGTTGGGATATTCAGTTTGAATATTTTTGAGCGCAAGATCGGCAAACATCACCACTTGGTCGTCCGTCAACTTACTGCCCAAGGTAGGCAGTTCATCGCTGGCAGGCTGTTTCGATTTCGGAATCTTGTTTTTATCCTGCCCACATGCCGTCATCGGTTGCATCGCAAACAAGAATAGGCCGCTCAAAACAATCGTCGACCAAACTTTATCATTCCATATCATCATTGAACGCCCTTAAAATCTCGTTTTACGGTGAGTGCTTATTCCAAGACCTTGCAACCAAACGGAAAACGCGTCGCTGGAAAACTTGCTGGGGAACAGGCTTCGGTAGTTACGCAGTTTAACCATTGAACGGATGCTTGGCCAACGCAGCCAACCGTGCGGCCACCGCATCGTAAAAGCCCTTTGCCTTTTCACCAAGGTTGGAAGATTCTTTTTCGCCAAAGGCTTAACGATTGATTTCCTGATCGTTGACAACCGACCTATAATTTACCAACATCACTTTTTACCTGATCCCGATGTCGAGCCTAACATGCGACTAAATCCTATGGCCTGCAGCTATTCGACGAAAAGTAATACAGATCCGTTCGACTCGGCCCGCCCGTTGTCGTTCGGGCGATCCACAAAAAACGGACTGGCAACCTTTGCGATGATTTGGGTGGCCGTCGTTTGTGCCGGCGGCGTTACGTTTGGTCAAGGCCAAGTTGTCACAACGATCACCGGCCAGCAGCACGAAGGCGAAGTTTTTGATCTGGAGAAATATAGCGCCGGTGCGTTCGCTTTTTCTCCTTTTGGGACCGCCAACCGGATCGTTGTCATCAACGATGGACTTCGACGCGTGATGCTCAATCGAAACGGAGTTCTGGTCCCCTTCGCTCCTTCCCGGCGTAACGAGATCGAGTTTGGGATTAGCCAAAAAACGTACAACGGCAGCATTGGCAACGCATCGGCTCAACTGTTTACCGGACCGTTTAACGAACACGGGCATCGAGAATTTATCATTCGCGATGTTGCGGGCAAACGTCGCGCATTCATCCAAGGCATCACTAAGATTACGCCCAGGTATTGCATCGTAAATACGTTGTCCGGCGGTGACAATTTGAAGCAATGGGAGATGCCAGTTTCTACCGCGCTGATCAACAAGGAAGTGCTGCACAATCTTTTGTTAAAGCAAGTCGATCCCGACGACGTCAATGATTATTTTGACATCGCGGACTTTTTCCAGCAGATGGGTGACTTTCGACGGGCCAGTGATGAATTGCTGTTCATCGAAAACAAATTCCCCGACCAAAAAGAACGGATCGAGGAGCAACGCATCCGATTGGCTCAGCTCTTTGGCCGTCAAATTTTGGACGAAAGCAAACTCCGACGCGACAACAATCAACCGCGTCTGGCTGCCTTGTGGGCTCAAGTGCTGGACAGTCCTGAATTTTCGTTGGACATCCAAGCCGAACTGGATGAGATCAAAAGTGCCCCCCAAAAACTATCCGAAGCAATCGCCAGCACGCGGCAGCAAATCGTGGATTTGGTAAACTCGGTTTCCGATCTGGGGCCGGGACAAAAACTTGTGGCCGATCAATTCGTCGAAGAACTAAACACCGAATTGAGCCAAGCAAACATCAATCGCTTGGACGCTTACCTGCGAGTCGCCAAGGATGCTTCGATGCCGACCGGGCAAAAACTGGCTTTGGCGATCAGCGGTTGGCTCTTGGGCAGTAACAACGCGACCGAAAACTTGGCAACCGTTGAATCGCTTTACCAGGTCAAGCCGTTGGTGTTAGAGTACTTGGCGACGGCAACCACGCCAGCCAGACGCAAGGAAATCTTGGCTCAGCTGGAGCCCTTGGAAGCCGCGATTCCGCAGTACATCGATCCGATGCTGAAACAGAGCAAACCGGTTGCCCAGCAGGACCTTTCGAACTACGACGGCAGTCAACCGATTGAGTTTTTCGTCGAAATCCCCGGTCCACCGTCCCGGCCGGGAATACGCAGATATCAGTGCCTGGCTCATTTGCCAACCGAATACGATCCGTATCGAAAATATCCGCTGGTGTTGACGCTTCCCGGTCCCGGCCAAAACTTGGAGACCAATTTAAATATTTGGTGCGGCACTCATAACGCGGCGCTGTCACGCGAACTCGGACAACCGGTTCGCAACGGCCAAGCAGCCCGGCAAGGCTACATCGCGGTCGCGGTCGATTGGCGAAATAGGGGTCAACGAGAATACAAATACACCGTTCGCGAACATCGCGTGGTGACCGAAGGTTTGTACCAAGCGTTGCGGCGGTTTTCGGTGGACACCGATCGCGTCTTTCTATCCGGCCACGGCGAAGGTGGCACGGCGGCCTACGATATCGGTTTGGCTCATCCCGAACACTGGGCCGGCGTGCTTGGCTTTTCTGGTTTGTTTCAAAAATACGTGAACCAGTACAACGGCAACAAACACGTTGGCCTGCCGGTCTATGCCGTGATTGGCGAAAAACACATTACCGCCAGCCGCAGCTTGGAAAATTCGGCCAACAAATGGCTCAAGTCAAAACTGGGCCGCTTCATCAATTTGACGTTGATCCAGTACAAGGGTCAGCTCAATCGCTATTTCGAAGAGGAAGTGCCGGAGGCCTTTAAGTGGATGAATTCATTGCGACGAAAATGGCCCAGTGGCCCCGGTTTTGAGTTCGAGTGCAAGGCGATGCGCGAGGGCGATACTTACTTTTGGTTTTTCGAACTGGACGGTTTGCCGCCACAAATGAAGTACGACCCCGAACTCTACGATCAGACCAAATTCGGCACCGTGCTCAAAATGACGGGCGACATCCGCCGACAAAATGAATTTTTGCTGACGCCTCGCAACTCGCAAATCGGAGTCAACGCGACGCTCTGGCTGAGCCCTGACTTTTTTGATTTTGAAAACCCAGAACTTAAAATTGACGGCCACGGTGATTTCAAAGGCACCGTTGAAGCTTCCACCGAAACACTGCTTAACGATGTTTTGCGTCGCGCCGATACGCTTCGAGCCTACTGGGTTCGCATGCAATGTCGCCGAGGCAATTGGTCTCAGATGGATTGATAACCCGAAGCTTTTGATTTATTTTGCCCGAAAGCCTTGCCCGGAAAACCGCCGCGTCAAAACCGTTAATTCAGTCATGTCATTTTCGCAAAAGCAAAGCTAAGATGGCCACTTACAGCCGCGACGGTTTTTGATTGTCGTCAACTTTCGACCTTACGTTTTTTTACAGCCAAGTGCATTCCGCCGAAAGTCGCTCATGATCGCTCGAAACAACCAAGAAGTTTATTTGGACGCCAACGCGACGACACAGGTGCTTCCCGCCGCCGCCCAAGCCGCTCGCGATGTCATGGAAGATCTCTACGGCAATCCAAGTAGCTCTCATATCGCTGGCCTGCGAGCACGGAATATTTTGGAGTCGACGCGTGATCTGGCTCGCAAACTTTTAAAAGCCAACTCGGGACAAATTGTTTTTACCAGCGGAGCGACCGAAGCGATTCAGATGAGCGTTCTTTCGGCGTTGTGCCAGTCGCGCGAACTCTGCGAAAAAGGCGATCGGCCAAGAAAAAATCGAGTCCTGATGTACGGCGCGACCGAGCACAAGGCGGTGCCGCAAGCCATTCGTCACTGGAACCGACTGCTGGGCGTGAACGCGCAGGTTTTGGAAATCCCCGTCGGCGCCGACGGCATGGTCGACCTCGATTTCATTCGTGATCACGCCGCCAACGCAGATCTTATTTGCACGATGGCTGTCAACAACGAAACCGGCGCGATCTGCGACCTGACCGCGGTCGAAACCAGCATTCGATCCGCGAACCCGCAATGTGCTTGGCTGGTCGATTGCGTTCAAGCGATCGGGAAAATCGAATTGGATTTTTCCAAAATTTCGATCGACTACGCGGCAGCCAGCGGCCACAAAATTTTCGCTCCCAAAGGAATCGGCCTGCTATACGCCCGAGAATCCGCTCCGCTGGTCCCTTTGATGGCCGGCGGCGGTCAGGAACACGGCGCACGAGGCGGCACGGAGAACCTGCCAGGTGTCGCCGCGATTGGCGCGGTCTTGCAACTGCTGAACGATTCACCGACGCAAAGTTTTGCCGATCACGATTTGCTGGAAAGCTATCGAAACCGGCTGGTCGAAGTTTTAAAACAGGCGTTTCCAACGATCGTGTTCAATTCCCCGTTTGAAAATTCGGTGCCCAGTACGATCAACTTTTCGGTGCGCGGCTTTCCGAGCAAGGAGCTGATGGATTTGTTCGACGCAGCGGGCGTGCGAGTCAGTTCAGGATCCGCCTGCGGTTCCGAAGCGGCCAGTTCCTACGTGCTGGATGCCATGGGCGTGGACGCTTGGCAATCTTTTGGTGCAATTCGAATGTCGTTTAGCGCAGTTGCGACTGAGAGTGAAATTTCGGCCGCATGTAAACGCATTGAAGAGGTCGGACGAGCGTTGTGCGATGCCTGCTTGGTCTTGGGCGACGACGCCGAAAGTTTGGGTAGCCAAGAATTGGACGGCTTGATTCAGCTCAAAAGCGGTTCCGATTGCACGTTTTTGCTAATGGATTCAAAGTCCCGTCGCTGTATTGTGATCGACCCCTTCGAAGCGTTGGCTCAGCGAGTCGAGACGCTTGTTCGTTGCCAAGGTAGCAAAGTTGTCGCTGTTTTAGATACCCACGCTCACGTGGACCACGATTCGATTCGCGTTGACCTGCTGGGGGCGCTCAGCGAATTCGCTGTTGAATCGGCTCATACCAGCGACCTGTTGGGATGGCCGGAAACTGCCGATGGGACTTGCATTCTGGACGATGGATCTAGCGCTCAATGGATTCGGATTTCGGACGAACAGGTCATCGCGAAAACGGATTTCCCAGGCCACACCAAAATCGGCGTCGCTTACTTTGTCGGTACGCTGGAGGGTGACCGGCTGACCAAGGCGAACGTAAAGTACGCTTTTCTTGGCGATATGATTTTGATGGGCGGCATCGGTCGAACCGACTTCCCGTGCAGTTCGATCGAGATGATGTACGAGTCGATGCGGCGTCTGCCCAAACTGGTCCAACCGAACACGCTGCTGTGCCCAACACACGACTACAATTCGGAATTTGCCACAACGCTGGAAGCCGAACTGGCTGAAAATGAATTTCTGTGTTCGATTTTGGATCCGAAAACGCCGTTGTCTCTGGAGGCTTTTGCTGCCGCCAAGCCCGGCATCGATGACAACATTGCCGATGAAACCAATTCAGAATTGGTGTGCGGCTTGATCCGTAAACGCAGCGGCGAGTGTGTCATGTCGTTGGACAAGGTGGAGCTTCAAGGTCTGCTGGCACAGAACGAAGACCTTTTGATCATTGACGTTCGTGAACCGCACGAATTTCAATTTGAACAAGGCTGGAACGAATTAGGCTTTGACGAAGTTCCACGAAATGTTCCGCTAACGCGCTTGAGCGCCTTCCTCCCGGAATTGATCCAGTCCCACGGAAACTCGGACCGCAAAGTCGTATTCCTGTGTCGCAGCGGAAAACGCAGCGGTAGGGCGGCCGCGATTGCCAGACGTTTGGGAATCGCTAACGCCAGCAGCGTGCTGGGAGGACTTGCACTGAACACGATGCGAAAAACGGCTCCCGCTCAAGCGGATATGGAATACATGATTTGAGCACGACTTTCGCTTTTTTAGGTGAAACCAGATTCGTACGAAATTGAGGCAGCTGACGTGGTTGGCTTAAAATAAAAAAACCGAGCCGCCTCGCACGCCTCAATCGCAAAAACTGCAAAAACTGCAAAACTCGATCTGAGCTCGAACTTTGTTGTTTTCCTTAGCCTCTAAAGTTCACTCGTCATGCTGTTGCTAATAATCGGAGCCTTGGCGGTCGGCATCACCTTGGGACTGTTGGGGTCGGGCGGGTCCGCCATTACCGTACCGCTGCTGGTTTACGTTTTGGGCCATCCTGGCAAAACGGCAATCGCTGAATCGATGGCGATCGTGGGGCTAATTTCATTCTTCGCCGCCATTCCGTATTCGAATTCAAAAAATGTTGATTGGTCGAGCGTGGTGTTTTTTGGCGGGCCCGGCATGGCCGGCACGCTGGTCGGTGCCGTGCTGGGTGGTTGGGCCGACGAGTCACTACAGTTGGTTGTCTTTGGAGTGGTCCTGTTGCTCGCTTCCGGGTTCATGATTCGCAAAGCCTTTTTCGCTCCGCCCAACGAAGCCCAGAAAACATCAGAATCGGCGGCTGTTGCTCAACACTTGTTCAGTCGATTTGATCGTGCGAAAATGGCCGTTGAGGGCTTGGCGGTTGGAGTGCTGACAGGCTTCGTGGGCATCGGTGGTGGCTTTCTGATCGTTCCAGCTCTGATCATTTTGGCCAAGCTTCCGATTCGCGTGGCGATTGGGACCAGCTTGGTCATCATTGCGGCAAAATCTGTCGTTGGATTCTTAAAATATCAAAGCGTGCTAAACGAAATGGGTTTAACGATTGATTGGTGGTCCATCTTGACGTTTGCTTCCATTGGGATCATTGCCGGCAACATCGGCACTCGCTTGAATTCCAAACTAAACCAAAAGAAGCTCAAACAAGCATTCGCAGTTTTTTTGGTAGCGATCGGGTTGTTCGTTATCGGCAAAGAGTCAGCAGGGCTGTTCAGCTATTCGGCATCAATCCTTGCACCGGCGGCCAATGCCAGGACCGACTATGCCTACGGCACCAACAAACGCATTGCTACCATTACACTGCCTTTGCCCGAGGGCCAGACAACCCGGCCGCAGCAAAGCTTTACTTGGGTAGGCAATCAAAAAGCGACTGAAGTCACGACGCTGGGGCACACGATCACGTACACTAACCTGCTAAATCCGATCGATGCCAAGACGCTCAGTGAATCGACGAAAAA
>CAZROJ010000178.1:0-10693 GCA_964601665.1 uncultured Pirellulaceae bacterium | reverse complement strand
ACAACGATGAAGACTGAGACTTACACAGTCCGTCGTCCAGTCAAAGAGACTACTTACAAGACAGTTAACTACACTGTAAAAACTCCTGTCACAGAGCAGAAGCAGCGTACAATTAACTACACTGTCCGTAAGCCTGTCAAGGAAATGCACTCGAAGCAAGTAACTTCTTACGTTCGACGTGCAATCAAGGAAAACAAGCAACGTACTGTTAATTACAGCGTTCGCGTTCCTTACACAGAAACGATTATGAAGACGGTTACTTCGTACAACCGTCGTCAGGTTCAGGAAACTAAGTACCGAACTGTTAAGAAGACCAACCGGGTCCCTTACACAGTAACTGAGAACGTAACCGTTCGCGGTGGTCACTTCGAAACACGCTCAAGCGTTGTTCCAGGTCGCAGCTACACCAAGCGAGTTCGCTCGGCTGGTTCGTTCTCGACTGATCCTTGCACAGGTTGCCGCACATTCAACCCTGGATGTGTTTCAAAGGTTTGCTGCAAGACTCCTGATCGCACTGTTTGCCGTAAAGTTTGGGTTCCAACTTGCGAAACAAAGCAAGTTACTAAGACTAAGTACCGTTGCGAAACAACTTGCGAGCAAGTTCCTTACACTGTTTGCCGCACTGTATGTGAGCCTGTAACAAAGCAAGTTCCTGTAACTGTAACTAAGTACCGATGCGAGCAACGTTCGAAAGTCGTCAACTACTGCACAACTCGTTTTGTATGCGAGCCAGTAACGAAGACTGTCAACTACTGCACAACTCGAATGGTTTGTGAGCAGAAGTCACGCGTAGAAAACTACTGCGTAACACGTATGCAGTGCGAAACTCGTACAAAGCAAGTTCCTGTTTGCAACACTCGCTGGGTTTGCGAAACTAAGACTCGCCAAGTTCCTGTTTGCACAACACGAATGGTTACTGAAACAAAGACACGTCAAGTGCCTTACACAGTGACTCGTCAAGTTACCGACATGAAGACTGTTCGCAAAGCTCGCTGCGTAAGCAAGCAAGTTCCTTACACAGTAACCGTTTGCGTTCCACGCATCGTTACTGAGCAAGTTCCTGTAACTGTCAACGCTGCTCCTGCAGGTTGCGGTGCCGCTGCTGGCGGTTTCGCTGGTGCTGCTGATGCAGGTTGCGGATGCGGTGCAGCTGCTGGCGGATTCGCCGGTGCTGACGCTGGATTCGGTGCAGACGCTGGTTGCGGATGTGGTGCTGACGCTGGCATGGCAAGTGCTGCCGCTGGTTGCGGTTCACGCGGTCGCTTGTTCAACGGTTGCCTTCGCTCAAAGCTACGTGGCGTTGCTTCTCGAATCCGCGGCTTGTTCGCTGGTTGCGGTTGCGGTTGCAAAGCTCAAAGCTGTGGCTGCAACTAAGCTAACGCTTTCAACCACGACATGAACGTCTGGTCTGGATAATAATAAAGCTGCTCGACCTCCATTAGGCCGAGCAGCTTTTTTTGTGCGCTGATGGCGACTAAAACCATCGCAAAGAGCATTCGTTTAATTTAACTGTCCGAATCAACTGTCCAAATCAAACAACTTGCAAATCGATTCAGCAAGTCACTTCAAAATTAATCTTCGGCAAACAACTTCGCCGTCAATTCAACGACCTCGCCGTCACGCTTGACTTTGATCGTGACTTCTTCGCCCTTGAATTTCTTGATCAACAGGTTGACCTGGCGTCGCTTGGTAATCGTTTCGCCAGCAAATTCGACAAACACGTCGCCCGCTTTAACGCCGGCCTTGCGAGCGATCGAATTTCTTGTCACGCCACGCACGGTTACCGTCTTGGTTTCGGTGTCCTCTTCGATTCGAACGCCAAAACGAAACGGTTGCGGCTTGCCATATTTTGGCCGCTTTTCCATTGACGCAATTTCGCGAACCAAGTTTTCCGAGTAATCGATGATCTTGAGAGCACCTTCGCAATTGATCAATTCAAAATCGTCCTCAGGCGTGTGATAGACGTTGTTGGTACCCGAGTGAATAAACGTGTTGGGCACGCGACGAGCATTGAAGGGCAGATGGTCGCTGCCACCGAAACCACGTTCGGGTTTGTACAAGTCCAAACCGATGCCTTCGTTGGCGATGTCAAACAGCGGCGCGAAATCGGCCGACGTGTTCCAGTTGTACAATGTCAGTCGATCGTCTCGTAGCCAACCGATCATGTCGAAGTTGATCATCGCGACGGTGTTTTCCAATTCAAAAATTGGGTTTTCGACATAGTAATTGGCCCCGATCAGCCCCATTTCTTCGGCGGTGAAACAGATAAACACTAGCCGTCGGCCTGGCTTGTTGTCGGCTTGAGCAAATCGTCGTGCCAGCTCAATCACGGCGGCGGTTCCCGTCGCGTTGTCGTCGGCACCGTTATGAATTTCTTTGCGGCCCGGGGCATTGGAACCAAAACCGCCCATGCCCAGGTGATCGTAGTGTCCGCCGATCACGATCGTCTCGTCGGCGTTCGGGCCTTCGCCTTCAATAATGCCGACGATGTTGCTAGTCTTGACCTTGCTCTGGCTGAACTCGGTTTTCAGCGATGCGGACCAACCGCGAATCGGCTGCGAAATGGATTCCAAGTTACCATCGATCAGTTTTTCAACGTCCTTCAAGCTGGTCAGCTTCTCACCCGTGGGTGCGATCAGCGGCGAATCCTTCAACATCCGCTCGACAACTTCTCGTTTTACATGAGCAAAAGGGGCCAGCGTGCGACCGAAACGAGTCGCGTCAATCAGTTCGTCTTTTTTACTGTTGGGGGCCGTGAGTGAATCGTTGACGAACAAAACCGCCTCCGCTCCGTTTTCTCGTGCCAGCGCGGCCTTGAGCCGTCCGGAAGAATACTGAGTGTTCTTGTCGCCATTGAAGACGCTGTCAACATTCGTTTGCTGCGGCTCCATCCGCAGCAGAACGACAATTTTTCCATCGACGTCGACGTTGGCGTAATCATCGTAGTTATGCTCTTCGGCTGAAATTCCGTAGCCGACAAAAACAATTTCCGAACTCGCGTTCACCTCATCGACCGACGACGTCAACATTTGGTAATCGTCGCCAATCTTCAGTTCAATCGCTTGATCGTTGGGTCCGGTCAACTTCAATGATGTTTTGTCTTTGGCCATTTTCCGCGGTCCCGAAACTTCGAGCTCTTGGAAATAGGTGCCGTCGGCCAGTGGCTTGAGCCCGGCTTTTTTGTATTCGGCAACAATGAAGTCTTCGCAAAGCTTGATCCCGGGCGTGCCGGGCTTGCGACCACCCATCTCGTCAGACGCCATATATTTGATGTCGTAGGTGACTCGGTCCAACGCATCGGAATTGGGCAACCAACCGGATGCCTTTTCGGTTTTTGATTCCGTCTGGGTGTCGCTGGCTTCGGCCGTGGCGGTTTGCCCCTGAACGAACTGCGGACTGGCCGTCAAAGCCAAGGCCATGAACAAACAGGCGGACCCAATGGCTTTGCCGCCGTCCAACGTAAAAGATGAAATGACTTTCACTCGGTTCTCCAATAGATGTTTCAAAGTTTCAAAACTCGGTTTAGCGGTGGTGGTACCAGACGAATACGAAGTCAACTCAAACATTCGAATGACTCCTGAAAACGATAGTTCATGAAAACAATCGCTGGTAAAAACGATCGCTAATTAAAATCAGGGCCGTTCGTTTTTTGCAACGCTTGAGCAAAAATGATCGCCAATGCGTGCCGACCGATCTTTCGGACCTATTCAACGTTGCTTCGTTTAACCACAATATACGCGATAACACGGTGCTTTGCCAAATCGCCTTGAACCCGATCAACCCCGATCGACAAAACAGTTATCCGGCCAAACTGAACTCCGGTTAGTTAAGCCACGTACGCAAAACCCGGTCCAACGGGTTCTACATAAGCCCCCAAGCATCTGGTTGCGAGATTCGATTGAAACGATGTTTGCAAGGAAACCATTTTGAACAATTTGGAATGGCTTTCAGTCGGTTCAGCGATCCTCGTGGTGGCTGGCTTTGTTTTGGCACACCTCCGGTCGATCCTTGAAATCGCCAAAGACTTTAAACGCAGTCGCCAACTCAAGGCCTTCGACCGGTTGATCACCGGTGCCGACAGTTCCTCGAAATCCGCCCACGAACTGCTGACGGGTAAGACCACCATCGAAGAAGAGATTTCGATTTTCTTACCCGGCGTCGAAACCGACGACGACCTGGCCGTTGATTTTGTTGAAGCGATCCACAAAATGCTGGAAGCGGAACAACTCGGCTTTGTCATCCGAGCCATCACCTACGAAGGCGATTCCTCATGCGTGGACATTTACTTATCCGATTTCGTGGCCGGCCTCGATGCGGTCCGACGTTTGCTGCCGCAATTTGATCTGCCACCGGAAACTACCATTGAATACACCGGCGGCGACTTGCCTTTGTTTGATTATTGAATCAAGCTGCCGCGGTGCAGTTCTTGGCAAAAAACGTTCCCCTGCTCCAGTCAAATTCATTGACTAATTTTGCAGACCAAAATGCTGGTTTTGAACCGGAATAGCGATCTCCAAAATACTGTTCAACACTTCCGCCGGCGAACCGTTGGCACGCACGGTCGAAATCAAATCGCCGGAGTACTGTTCTAAAACGGGCCGAGTCTGATCGCGATACACTTGAAAGCGTTCGCGAATAATTTCTTCGCTGGCATCGTCGGCTCGGTTTTCTCGAATCGCTCGCCGTTGGATTCTCCGAATCATTTCTTCCTCGTCAGCGCAGTCCAAGCTGACGATCTTCGAAACATCAATATAATTTCGAATCAAATTCGTCTGGGCGACGTTCCGAGGGATACCATCCAAGATCAAAATGTCTTCCCACGGCTTGAACCACGACAGCGCCACATACGCGTCAAGCGCTTTTTTCCAAATTCGGATCGTCAATTCGTCAGGCGCTAATTTCCCCACCGACGTGTACTTACAAATCTCCTTGCCGTCTTCGGAGCCAATATCGATCGACCGAAAAACGTCGCCGACCGACAAATGGAAGAAACCCGGAATCGCGCCCAGAATTTTCCCTTGAGTCCCCTTGCCTGCTCCCGGCGGTCCGAACAGCAAAATCGACCGGTATTTTTGTTGGTTTGGCATGGAAAAGGATTGGCAAAAATGGCACGGAACAAACAATCGAACCTCCAGTTTAGCTCAGCGACATCAAAATTGCACCTTCGCCTTTTTGAAGCGTCAAAAATCAATTTGACGTGCTAATATTGACTTAGCCGTAACAATCGAAACAACTCGGACAGTGTCCGCCCCGTTCGACTCTTGCACCTTGAGAATCCCCAGAAAACTATGCTCACTAGAATCGCCTCGCCGATCGTTGTCGTTTTTTTAATCCTCTGCTGGCCCGCTTTCTCCCGAGCCGACACGAATGCGACCGAATCAGAATCACAGCCAATTCGATACACGATCGAGTTTCCGGAAACACAAAACCACTATCTGCATATCACGGCCAAGTTTCCCGCGCCAAAAAACAAAACCGAACTAACGATGGCGACTTGGGCGCCCGGATCCTATTTGATTCGCGAATACGCGCGGCACGTCGATACGATGTCGATGACCGATCAAGACGGCAAATCAGTCGCCTACCAAAAGACTAAAAAGAATCGCTGGACAGCCGAGACCAAAAACGTCAAAACGTTGATCGTCAAATACCGTCTTTACTGTAACGAGATGACCGTCCGAACCAACTGGACGGGGCGAGCCTTTTCGATGATCAACGGCGCTCCCACTTTTATCACGCAAGTTGGCAAACGCGAGCATCCGCACCATGTCGAACTTTCGCTGCCAAAAAATTGGAAACGCTCCTCCAGTGCGCTGCCAAAAACAGAAAACCCTCACGAGTATATCGCCCCCACTTTCGACATTTTAGTTGACAGCCCGATCGTGGCTGGCAACGTGGCTGTTTATCCTTTTGAAGTGGGCGGCGTGCCGCACCAGTTGGTCAACGTCGGCGAAGCGGGCTACTGGGACGGCTCCAAAGCAGCAGCAGACCTCAAAAAAATGGTCGCCGCGCATCACGAAATGTGGGGCGTAATTCCCTACAAAAATTATCAGTTCATCAACATCATTGCCGAAGCCGGTGGCGGTTTGGAGCACGACAACTGCACCGTGATCATGACCAGCCGTTGGAGCTTTCGCAACAAATCGCGCTACACCAGCTGGCTCAGCCTCGCCAGCCACGAATTTTTCCACACCTGGAATGTGCGTCGCCTGCGTCCGAAAACTTTGATCCGCTACGACTACGAAAATGAAATGTACACCGAAAGCCTGTGGATCGCCGAAGGCATCACCAGCTACTACGAAGACCTCGCGTTGGTCCGCGGCGGGCTGATCGACCGAAACGAGTTTCTCCGTCGATTATCGCAAAACGTAGAATCAATCCAACGAACCGAAGGACGCAAGGTGCAGAGCCTGACCGATTCTTCTTTTGACACTTGGATCAAGTTCTACCGCCCCGATGAAAACTCGTCGAACACGCGAATCAGCTATTACTCCAAAGGTGCCGTCGCCGCCTTTTTGCTGGACGTGAAAATCCGAAAGATGACTCGCGGCAAAAAAAGCTTGGACGACGTCATGCGAACCATGTACGAAAAATTCCTCGACACCGGATTCACGCCAGATGATTTTCGAAAAACCGCCAGCGAAGTGGCTGGTAAAGATTTGAGCGACTGGTTCGCTCAGTCCATCGATTCGACCGAGGAACTCGACTACAGCCAACTCCCTTGGCTGGGGCTGGAGATCAAAGGCGTCACAAAAAAGGCTGTCGCCAAAAAGCCGGCCAAGACAAAAAAAGAAAACGAAGAATCGGAAGGCAAAGAAGCCAAAAAATCAAAAGCGGACACAGCCAAGACCGCCAAGGCCTCGCCAAAGCCCGCACCGCGAGCCAAACCGTGGACGGGCGTTTCAGGAAAAGCCTCCGGCGACAGTATCGTCGTTAGCAGCATCACTCCGAACTCGCCGGGCTACGACGCCGGCATTCAAACCGATGACGAACTGATTGCGATCAACGACTTTCGACTTGGCGGCAACCTCTCATCGCGGTTGGATCAATTCGAAGTCGGACAACCGCTGGAGTTCTTGATTGCTCGCCGCGGTGAACTGATTCGTTTGGAAGTGACGCCTCGCGAACGCAAGACCATGAGCTATCGCATGAGCTTCACGCCCAAACCGAACAAACGACAAAAGCAACAGCTTAAGAAATGGCTCGATTGATGAACGAGCAGCAGTCGTGGTGAACGGGGCGACGATGAGACGGGGCGACGGCGCGACCGGGAGACGACGCGACGGAGCCCGGCGTTATTGTTTTTGCCGTTGGTGGTTCAGGACTCGGTGCCTTTTCCCACTAACAAAAAACTTTGCCCAAAAACAATTTCCATAACAATTTCGATCATCGACTCAACCATCAGCTTGCCATCCACCAGTGAGAATGATTGTCAGCGTCGGCGCCACCAGCATACCGTCGTTACAAACCAAATTTCAGTTGGCAACCTTTTCGATCAGGCTGGCAATCTCAGACGCCGGGACCGCGTAGCAACGCACTCGGCTGTTTCTGGCGATATTCAAACCGACGAAACCGCCGGCCAAGTCATAAAGCGGACCGCCACATTCGTCCGGATCCAAATCCGCATCGTGAGAAAAGACCTGCCTGAAACCATCGCGACGGTTACTTTTGGCCATACGATCGGCGGCATGATTGGATCCTGCATCGAAGGCGCCAAGCCGAATCGATTTCGTCAGCTCCTTCTCACCGCGAACCACCGTTGCCTCGATCACGCCGTTTGGCAATTCACCCGTCAAAAAGCTACGTAAATCTCGAGCGTTCTCAATCGAGGTCTCGTTCAGCTTGGTGATCACATCGCCCACCCGCAAACCCGCTCGTTTCGCCGCCCCCGAATCAACGACGCGTTCCAGTTGAGCCCCCGGTCCGTCTTGATTATTGGAAGGAAACACTCCCAAAAATCCGCGACTCATCTGTTTGCGAGACCGGAAGGCCGGCGTGCTTAAAATGCTGACTCGACCAGCAGAATTGGCTTCGGGCGAAAGCAAAAATTCGCCAACTTTTGGCACAACCGCTTCGGAGGCCAAATCAATTCCCACCGAGTGCACACGTTCCGCCTCTAGCAGCACCAAGTCGTTATCACTCTCACGCCGCACCACCTTCAGCGGCAAAGTCTCTCCATCAATTTGACAGCTTGGATTCGTCCCGACATCCGTGCTCTTGCTGACCACCCATTTTGTGTTCAAAATCCGAACGCCTACGATTGAACGGGATTCACCTTCGCCGAAATCACTAACAACGTTCACACAAGCATCATCCAGTCGCGACTCCAGTTCGGCCAACTGTTTTGGCAATGATCTGAGTTCAGAAAACCCCCGCGGCTTTGGCACATTCGGCAGGTCGCCCGTTGGCAGCGCCACTTTGGGAGCAGCCTCGCGACTGACTTTGAATTCCGCTTCAACCTCCAGCGTCTCGTCGCCCCGCTGAATGTTTAGCTCGATCGACTCCAGCCCTTCGTCTCTTGCCGCGATCAGCACGCTGCGAAGATCCTCGATCGATCGTAAATCTTTTCCATTGACCTGCAGAACGGTGTCGTCGCTTTCAATGCCCGCCTTTGCCGCCACGCTGTTTTCCAAAACGCTGCTAACGCGCAAGCCACCGTCGCGAGAGACGAAACATCGAACGCCAAGACGCGGCGTCGGGACGCCCGCGTTTTCAAAACTTCGCTCTTGATTCAGTTCATTCCAAAAATCGCGAAACACATTCACCGGCACTTCGTAGTTTCGCTCCATCGCCGTTCCGATTCTTGAATGGATGCCGATCACGCAACCGTTCAAATCAAAAAGCGGACCGCCGGAATCGCCCGGCTCCATCAACGCCGACGACTGAAACATTCGGCTACGGCCTCCACGACTTCTGGAAGGGCGAATGATTCGGCCGAACCGAATCACCGGCAGCGTTCCTGCTTTTTGGCCACCCGGAAAACTGATTCCTACGCACGGCTGGTTGGTCACCAACTTCGACGAATCTCCCATCGGCGCGAAAGGCAACGCGTCGCCCGGGTTTGAGATTTTGATCAACGCACTGTCCGAACGAGAATGAGTTCCCTTGCCGACCCCACGGAAACGTCGTCCGTCGGGTAGCGTCAGCAGATATCGCCCGCCGGGCTGAACCGCGTGGGCCGCCGACAACACATGCCCCTGCTCGCTCACGATCACGCCACTGAACATCGAACCGCGACCGGAGATTCGAACGACCGCCGGCCTCACACGCTCAATCGTTTTGCTAATTTCGTTTTGCAGCTTGTCAAAATCGAAGTCCTCACCATGAGTGACAGTCGGACTCAGCAGCACACAAACGCCCAGCACAAAAGTAAAACAGAAATGAAATCGCGGCACGAGTTACCTCCGGTTTGCGTCAATAGGATCAAGGCGTTTTCAGTCGTCAAGTCAGTCTCCCGCCTGATAACTGTATTCCGCCATCTTTATCTAACAACAACGGAGACGCTTTGGCGTTGCAAAAACTTTCGCTTCAATCGAATTTTATTTTCTGCCCTCGACTGAAACCGCGTAATTTCACCAAAATCGAAGTCACCAATTCGATTTCCACCATTTTGACCAAAGCTGAAACTGTTCAGCTTATGTAACCAATCGCACTTTCTGTTTTGTAAAAATTTACTTAGTCGTTACATGCGCCTTCGATACGTCCTCTGCTAAAATCATCGGTCCCCGCGGCGTCCGTGCGACCGTTTAAGCTTAGATCGGCGATTGAAAAACAGCACATCGTTTCACCTTTCGATTAATGGTTTCGCCTTGGCCTTGAACACTGGATTGAGTTCGGCATGTTAGGACCCTTACTGGCTGTCATTGCCGCGATTGTAATGACGTTTGCGTTGCCACCGTCAAATGAGAAACAAAAATTCGTCGCGATCCCAATTGGATTGGGCGTCGTGATTTCAATTGCGATGCTGGTTAACCTGTTATTGAAATGGGAACGCGGCGGCCCTTTCAGCAGCATGGCAAATGGGTTTACTGGGGCCACTTTCTTCTATGGATCAAACCTTCTTTGGTCGGCGATCACCATCGTAATTTCAGTTGTTCCCGAGTGGAGGTCGAGCGCAAAATACGTTGTCCTCGTGCCAATTTTCTTCGCAATTTGTTTTTACGCATTTCTATTCACCGCATGACCGTGATTCGTTGAATTTTAGCGGCAGAGTCTTCGGCAAGAGCAGGCGAAGGCAATTATCTTGTCGCAATTTTTTCGATTCGCGAGTCAACCGGTTTAGCGCGACTACAAGGCTTGAGACTTTCTCCGGGATCGTGCATCGCAACGCTTGAACTGCCAGATTCAATCGCTCGGATTGTTTTCGCTAGGCACTGTTGTGTTGGTTATCGTTTTCACACGGGCAGCCAAACGGTTTGCCGCAAGTTTTCCGCCGTTTCTTCTTCGCTAAGCCGAACACTTTGCCGATCTTACCCGTGTTGCCAAAAGGAGTTGGCTCGGCGGACTAGCAAAGATGCGACACCCGCTGCCACTTGCCGTGAGTACCACCAAAATTCAGCAATCCAACGGTTGCCTTTTGGGTTCTGACCGCGACTTCTTGAACTCAGCGATTCTAAAACTGAGCGGCAGCGAAAACTAAATTTTACTACAAACGAGGAGTAGTACGCAGGATGAAATTAGATCCTTTACAGAT
>CAZROJ010000177.1:0-10712 GCA_964601665.1 uncultured Pirellulaceae bacterium | reverse complement strand
GCCGATTTTTTGAGCAATTCGATTTGCTCAAGTTGGCCCATCAGCATCAAGGTGTCTCCTGCGTCGATGCATTGTTTGGGCGATGGGTTAAAGAGCATGTCGCCCGAGCTTTGCTTGATGCCAACGACCAGCAAATTGTATTTGTCGCGAAGGTTGGTTTCGCCCAGTTGTTTTCCGGCCAACAGGCAACCATCGGGGACCAGCAATTCATCCATCTCCATTTCGATCGCCGTTGTTTCGGCGAATACATCAAAGAGTCTGGCTGTTGTCGGTCGCGAGATCATTCGTTCCATCTGCTGAGCACCCGTGCGGTGCAGCATCACGATTTTATCGGCTCCGGCTTGACGAAGTTTTTTGCAACTGGACGAATGTTCGGCGGTTGCAATGATCTGGACACTCGGGCACATGTTTCTGGCCGTCAGCGCGATGAACACGTTTTGGGCATCGGTCGGCAATGTTGTGACGATTGTTTTTGCGTCACCAATATTGGCATCCACCAACACCGATTCATCTGTCGCATCGCCCAGCACGACCAAGTTTCCTTCGGCCCGTCCGTCTTCAACTCGTTCGGGGTCATTGTCAACGATCACGTAACCAAGATTTCTCTTTTTCAACATGTCGCCGAGGTCTTCACCGAGGCGTCCGTAGCCGCAAATGATGACGTGGTCGGTTAGTTTGGCGATTTCTTTATGCATTTTTCTCTTCCCCAAAACTCGATCAAACTCGCCTTCTAGCAAGTATTGAATCAGTGCACCAAATGTATAGGCTGACGCCGAGACGCCCAGCACAATCACGCCCATGATCAGCAGTTGAGTTTCGGGCGGTAGGACGTTCTTTTTTTCTGAAAACCCGACCGTCGAGACGGTGATGACAACCATCCATAGCGAATCCAGCCAGTCGTAGCCTCCGATCCAGTGAAGCCCCATCACCGAAACGATAAAAACGCAAGCCAGCGACAACGCGCCGATTTTTATTCGCTGTTGTGGAGAATTCATGGCTGGAAAAGCGGGTAACTACGGTCGGTAGATTTTTGCGACAATCTGCTGGCAAACCTTGTCGTGACAATCGCGTAGACGTACGATAACCGGTTTTCAAATTTTGCAACATTCCCCTAAAACGCGGATTTCGATCATCGATCGGATCGCTTCTAACTCAAAGGCAGATTTGTGCAGCAGGCCATCGAAAAAGCCAATACGTTGATTGAGGCCCTCGCCTGGATCCGCCAATTTCGCGACAAAACGACCGTCATCAAACTGGGCGGCAGTATGCTCAGCGATCCCGACGCGATCCACCATATTTTATTGGACATCCTGTTCATGGAGTCCGTGGGCATGCGTCCGGTGGTGGTTCATGGTGCTGGTAGCCGCATTTCGGCGGCGATGAGCGAAGCGGGAATCGAGCCAAAATTTGTTGCTGGTCGACGCTATACGGACGAAGCGACGTTGAAGATCGTCGAACGGGTGTTGGCAAACGAAACGAATAATGAGCTCGCCGAAACTTTCGAAAAAATTGGCGGTCGCGCGATGACGTTGAATTTCGATTCGACGCCGGTTCTGACCGGGCGGCTGTTGGAAATGAACGACGAAGAAGGTTCGCCAGTCGACCTGGGGTTTGTCGGCGAGATCACGAAGGTCGACCGATTGGTTGTCGACAATCTTTGTTACGCCGGCCAGGTGCCTTTCATCCCGTCGATGGCGGAAACCGAAGAGGGGCAAAAGTTAAACGTCAACGCCGACACCGCCGCGACTAAAATTGCTCAAGAACTGAACGCCCATAAATTGGTGATCCTTTCCGACGTTGCGGGCGTACTGAGAGACCCCGACGATCCCGATTCAATTATCTCGATGCTGTCGCGATCCGAAGCGACCAAATTGATTGAAGACGGCACAATCTCCGGCGGCATGATCCCAAAAATCGAAGCCTGTTTGGAGACCTTGGATCGAGGCGTTCGCAAGGTTCATATCGTCGACGGGCGACTGCGTCATTCGTTATTGTTAGAAACGTACACCAGCGGCGGAATCGGTACGGTGATTTGCAATGACGAAGTTCCCAGTGCTTCGTAAGCACTATCAATGGACTACGAGTTATTTATCGCATGCGGGAGCCGCTCTCGCATGTTTTTTGCTTAGTTAACACCGATCAGTAACACCGATCAGTAAGAAGAGGGGCTCCGATGCGACACGTATTGTCTTTGGAAGATTTGACAACCGACGAGGTCAAACGAGTTTTGGAGGTCGCAGTCGATTTGAAATCGAAGCTGGTCAAGAGCCAACGGCCGCCGCTGTTGGCAGGGCATGTGATGGGGTTGCTCTTTGAGAAGCCATCGCTGCGTACACGAGTCAGCTTTGAAACGCTGGCCAAGCAGCTTGGCGGTGGCAGTCTTTTCTTGGGGGAAGACGTTGGTTGGGGCAAGCGGGAACCGCTGTGCGACTTCATGCCGATTCTGACTAGTTACCTTGACGTTTTGGTCATCCGTGCCAAGAGTCACGAAAAGGTTGTCGAGGCGACCAAGTACAGCCAGTGCCCGATCATCAACGGGCTGACTGACGTGTCTCATCCCTGCCAAGCATTCGCCGATATTCTTACGGTCATGGAAATCGCCGGCACGCTGGATGACCAAAAAATCGCGTACTTGGGCGATGCAAACAACGTCACGTATTCGCTGGCGTTAATGTGTGGCAAGCTGGGGATTGAGTTTTCGATTGGTGCTCCCGCGGGATATCAGTTTGACTCTGAATTCTTGGACCAAGTGAATGGCGATGCCGGGAAGACCTTGATCACGCAAACAGACGACCCGTTGGCTGCGGTCGATGGAGCGAATTTTGTTTATACCGACGTCTGGACCAGCATGGGGCAAGAAGCCGAAATGCAACAACGTTTGAAAGACCTGAAGGGCTTTCAAGTTAATCGCGAAACGATGTCGGCGGCTGCTTCCGGCGCGAAGTTCTTGCATTGTCTGCCCGCTCGTCGTGGCGAAGAGGTGACGTCGGAGATAATCGATGGGCCCAACAGTGTCATTATCCAGCAAGCCAACAATCGACTGCACGCTCAAAAGGGTTTGGTCGCGTGGCTGATGGGCGTGGCGTAGCAAAGCCGGCAGGCCAAACCAGGCGAGCCAAAACCGGGAGAGCCAAAGCTAGCGAGCCAAAACCAGGCGAGCCAAAACCGGGAAATCAAGGCTCCTGCCGCGATACCTGAATCTGAATCATAGAAATGACAGAGCCCCGGCGGACGCCTCGTTCTTCTGAGCCTCGTTCTTCCGAAGCCTGCCGGTATCGCGTTCTCCCGGATCGATGTTCACTCAGCCACTTGCGTTTTCAGTCTTCGATCGATTTAGGCGGTAAAACGATTTGATCGCGATCGCCGTCCAAGTAGGTCGACAACAGCACTTGGGCCGCGATTTTGTCCAGCTGAGCTTTTCGTTTTTTACCGGAAAGATTCGACTGGTTCAAAATCTCGCGAGCCCGCGCGGTCGAATAACGCTCGTCCACCCACACGACAGGCAGGCCCGTTTGTTTCGACAGCCAATTGCCAAACGCCATCGCTTCTCGAGATTTATCGCTGTGGTCGCCGCTCATGTGCACGGGCAATCCCACGACCCAACCGACCAGCTTTTCAGTTTCCGCCAAGCGTCGGAAGTACTTTCCATTCAGGTTCGGCGATCGAACTTGGTAGACCTCCAGCGGGCTGGCAATGGACTGCCCCGGATCGGAGATGGCAACGCCAATGCGAACGGTGCCGTAGTCGATTCCACCGAGGCGGCCGGTGGGTTCGATGCAGCCAGAGGTGTCAGCCGATTCGGCAGTTTCCATGGAATCGGCCGCCGCGGTGCAATTCGAAGCTTTTGGCGAATCGGTGGGGTTATTTTTTTGCGTCATGTAACCATCGTACTTAGGAAGCGACCGCTCGCAAATGGCACACTATCTTTGCCGGCGTTTGGCATTCCCGTCGCGGCCGGCATTCTGTGTCGGCATCTCAATCTTGAGCAGCGGTGTTCGTTCGGCTTTCGAAACAAAATAGCCGTGCTGAAAAAATCGAGCGGTAGCTTCGAGCACCAGGGGTTGGTTCATCATCGTGCCGTGAAGCAATGGGCGAACTAAGAAATCCGACGCCCCAATCAGTTTGGTTTCTTCGGTGCTGACCGTGTAGTCGTCTTTGCCACGAATCAGCGGATTGCCCAGCATGTCTCCCGATTGTCCGCCAGCAATAATTCCAAACTCAACTTTCGGCGTGGTCAACTTGGGCTCCAATTTGTCCCAGTCGCGAGCCAGTTGGTCGCCGCTTTGGCCAGCGCAGATGCGAAAAATTTGACTGTTCTTAAACGCCTGGGCTACTTTGCTGCCTTGGTTGGGCGGACCAATCATCACGATCCGGCGGATACGCGAATCGCCATGCCCACCACTCAAATGATTTTCTGTTTCATGCAAGTATCGCCGGATCACAATATTGCCCAGCGAATGAGCGACAAAATAAATATCCGTAACTTCGTTGCCCAGCCCATCGATGACTGACTTGAGTGCCGCGGCATGATCGCCGACTTTTTTTCGGCTGCTGGCGTAACCAAAATTCACGGTCGAGTATCCAACGTTTTTCAGGTAAGACTCCATCGTGTTCATCGAGTTTGAAGTACGAACCAAACCGTGTAATAAAATCACCACCCTGCCCTTGGCTGGATTTACTTTGCCGGCAGCCAACCGACGGTTCAGTTCCAATTGGCAGTGCGAGCAATTGCCCCACGCGCGGCGGACATCGTCTCCATCGACCAGTCGGAAATGACCCGTTTCGGAATTTTCTTGAATTCGCCAGCCGCCGACATTCTTCCAGTCGGTCCAAAACTGCAAGCCGCCGGTCGTTTTTAATGGCCAGTTAGCGTAGCCCACTGGTTTGTCAGAACTGCCCTGCGGAAGCGCTGCTGATGGATTTTGAAATGCGGTAGCTGTCTGCGGTGTCGAAAGCAGCAGGCCTGACGTGATTAGAATCGCTTGGGCGAGAGTGCGATGAAAACTGGTTTGATTCATGGAAATTCCATTTGATTCTTCGTGCGATTCAATCTGCTAGTTCTGCGATATCGGCGACATCGTGAGTTTGCGGCAGGTCGGCCAGTGATTCCAGCTGGAACAAATCCAAAAATCTTTCCGCCGTCCAAAAGTACTTCACTTTGGGGTCTTCTTCGCCAGGTTTTTGTTCCAAGAGCTGACGCTTGACCAGCTGTTTCAAGACACTGCCGCTCGGTTTGTTTCGCAGAACATCGACTTGTTCGCGCGTGATTGGCTGGTTGTAAGCTACCAAAGCCATGACTTCGACAGCGGCTTGGCTGAGCTTGACCTGCCGGTTACGGCCAAAGAACTCTTGCTGAAAATCGAGCAAGGCCGGGTCGAGGGTCATTTCAAAAACTCCACCGTCTGATTTGACTCGATAAGCCGAGTTTTCGTTTTCGTATTTTTGGTTGAGGCTGCGAACGATTTGCGTTACTTCTTTGGGGCTAACATCACGCAGAATGGATGCGATCTTGCGGCTGTTGAGTTTGACGTCTCGAGGTGCCCCGACAAACAAAATCGACTCAATGATCGACTCGGGAGAAATCGGGCAGGACGCATCATCACTGAGTTCGTCGTTTTCGCTTGCGTCAGATTCGTCGGCGGGCTGGCCGGGTTCTTCTCGAACACCGACGGTTGGACGCACGCCAGTTTGAGCTTCGATGACTTCCGCGTAGGCTTCGCTGAGCTGGTTCAGTGAAAATTCGGGTTCGTCGTCGATGTCGTTGGAACTCGAGGACATGGCTTACTCGGATTGTCGAATTAATGGAGGTCTCAATGCGCTGGTGCAGTGTTTCAGCTATTTTTTTGTGCCGCTTGGGCAATCATGGTTCAGGGTTTTAGTGCCGGGAGCACTCCGTGACGCCGAATTGACCGCCGAATTTACCGGTAACGGAGTTGCCCAACTGACTCTTGGTTGAACTTTGCAGTTCCCGTGATCAAGACCCGAGGCTCAACCTAAAATCGAATTGGAACGCAGCACGAGGCTTCATCAATACGCATTTATGATCGAAAGCTGGAACAAAGCGACGGTTGAACGATCACCGAATTCCAGCTTACGAAACATCACTCGGCCTCCCAAGACCGGTTTGAGCCGATCGAACGGCAACTAGAGGATTTCCTTCTCCAAATCCCAGCCATCGCCCAGTTTCGCATTTTTGATCACGATCGGAATTCCGTCTCGAATCACGCACATCGGGTGTTCAAAATCGGTGTCGATTCGGTTGCTGGAATTCACAATTCGAACGTTCTTGCCGATCGAAACATTTTTGTCGATGATTGCACCGTCGATCACGGTCCCTTCGCCAATTTCCATCGCGACATCTCGAGGCGTTTGGCGGCCATCGTAATAATCACAGCCCATCACAATCGAATTCTTGATCGTGACATTTGGGCCGATCATGGTCCGCAAACCGATCACGCTATTTTCAATCACTGAACCTTCGCCGATGACACAGCCGTTTGAGATCAAGCTGCTGTTGACGTTGGCATTTTCCATCCGAGTCGGCGGAAGGAAACGGGCGCGCGTGTAGATGGGCGACTTCGAATCCATTAAGTCGAATTCAGAATTAGCCGACGCGAGTTGCAGGTTGGCATCGTAAAATGATTTGATCGTTCCAATGTCTTCCCAGTATCCGTCGAACAGGTGCATGTTCACGTGATGAGAATCGATCGTGGCCGGGAAAACTTCTTTGCCAAAATCGGTGTAGTTTGATCCGCTGAGCATATCGAACAGCAGATCGCGATTGAAAACGTAGATTCCCATGCTTGCGATACAGGGTCGACCTTGGGGATCAACGCCACGGTCCTGCATCCACTGTTCGTCCATGCAAACCGCATCGATCGCTTCGTCGGTTTGAGGTTTTTCGACAAAGTCTTTCACTCGTCCGTTGTCGTCGACTTGAACAACACCGAACCCCTTCGCGTCCTCGCGCGAAACGGGCATGCATGAAATCGTGACATCGGCACCGCTTTCTTTGTGCGCGTCGATAAGCTTTTGATAGTCCATCCGGTACAGCTGGTCACCGGACAAAATCACGACATGATCGATGCCCGGTTGGTTGAAGTAGGCCAAGTTTTTACGCACCGCGTCAGCCGTTCCTTGGTACCAGTCCGTCTCTTTGCTGGGCGTCTCTTGGGCGGCCAACAGTTCCACAAAGCCACCGCGGAAGTGATCAAACGAATACGTGCGGCGGATGTGACTGTGAAGGCTGACCGACATAAACTGAGTCAGGATGTAGATTCGATTGATATTGCTGTTGATGCAATTCGAAATCGGAATATCGATCAAGCGGTAGTTTCCAGCTAACGGAACCGCCGGTTTGCTGCGAATGGCAGTCAAAGGGGCCAAGCGAGTTCCACGACCACCACCCAAAATTAAAGCTACCGTTTTACCCATGTCTGCTTTCCGTGTTTCCCAGTTGTTCACGAAGCTGTTATCTTGATCAGCTTCTGAGCCAGTTCCTGTTTTGACTTTGATTGTCGCTTCGGTTCTCGTTGTTGCCTAAGTTTACGGGGTTGGTTTTGTCAATCAAGCCATCGGAACGTTTACAAAGCACTATTTGTAAAATCTAAATTGAATCATGGTTGAAAATAACGGCAGCGGTGACTTTGATTTCGAAACTTTAGAATCAAGGTCGAGTTTCGAGTCAAACGACGTTGCCAACGTGAACGTGGTCTGGACGGCGGTGCTGGTCGAGGGGCTGTTCGTCGTTCTGGCCATCGCGTTTAGTTTTTTTAATTTTTTCGATCACGGCCAAGAGCTGACAGCGATGCTTAAATCGCTGCTGGTCGGCTGGAACGGCGTATTCTGGTTGCTGGCGGGGTTGGTTTTGGCGGTGCCTTTGGTGGCTGCGAATTGGGTGATCGAAAAAATCCAGCCGGCTTTCTACCAGCCGATGCAGCGATTGGTTCGTGAGTTCTTTTATCCGATGTTCGCTCGGTCGAGCTGGCTGGAGCTGTTGATTGTCTCGTTGGCGGCTGGTTTTGGCGAGGAACTTCTGTTTCGGTGGTGCCTGCAGGGCGGCGTTTCGTCATTGCTGCCCAGTTCGCTGGGCTCGCTGGCGACGGGTTCGATTGCACTCGTTTTTGGAAGCCTACTGTTTGGGCTCTGCCATTTCATCAACAAAACCTATTTTGTGATGGCTGCCGTCGCGGGCGTTTACTTTGGCGTTGTGATGATCGTTTTCGATTCATGGATCGTGGCCGCCGTCGCTCATGCCGCGTTCGATTTTTACGCGTTGCTGTCGATCAAGGCGTTAAAGATTGAAAGTCCGTAGCCTGTCGGCCATCGCTACAACGCCTCGGCCAGCGCCGGGTCGACGGAGACTCGGCGGAGGATCTCGCATTCGGCTGCCGCGAAATTGGCGTCCAAATAGGCGGTCGCGATTCGGTGCTCGGCTGGCCCCGCTGCGGCAGTGTCGATGGCGAGCGTTGCCATTGCCCAGCGTCGATCAAAGGGGTTTTGTTCGCACGTGACCGCTTGAATTTTTTCGAAGAAGGTAACGCTGGTCTTGCGCTCAAGTATCCCGCTTCGATAGATAACCGCGTTTTCAGTTCGAGCGTATTTTCGCGACGCGGCTTTTTTTCGAGCCCAAAAAATAAATAGTGGCAGAACGAGAAAACCTGCCAGTACACCCCATGGCCAATAAAAATAACCAGCGATCGCGGCGACTCCAATCGATTGGATGATCGCTAGGCGAGTGAACCGGCTGGCCGCGCGATTTGACAATCCGCGATAACCAAATTGTTGTTCATTCCAGTCCAAGCCCGGTCGTAACAGGCGAATGATTTGCGGGACGTCATCGATTGGGATCACGGGCATGAACCATGACTTGGCAACCGATTCGGCCGGATTGGAGCTGTCGATTGCGCCGCCGGCCGTTTCGATGCGAATGGTCGCCAGTCGCATCCAACGCATGATCAAGTTTTGTTGAACGCTAACGAACTGGATGCGGTTGCGAGGAATGGTCGCGCTGACTTTGGTGAACAGCCCGCAAGCGATTCTTAAATCGTCACCACGCTGGGTCAGCCGGTAATCGTAAAACCGAAGGATGTACCAACCAATCCCCATCAGGCGAAGCAACACGAGAGCCGCAACAACCATGGCTGCCAAGTTAAGATAGTAGGCAAGCGAGCCGGTGCTTTCTGGAAGGATTCTTGAAACCCATTCATAGATCGACTGGTAGCTGTTTTCGCCAAATTGAAACGCCGCCCCAAATGCAATTCCGACAAGTATCAGGCCGCGATTGGAGGCGAGGCCAGCCTGGGCTAGGTCCATCAAAGGTATCTGCCAAACGATCCTTGCTTGGTTCGGATGATTCTCGTTTTGATTAAACTCCCGTTGCGGGCCAAAACTTAAATCGCCTTCGATTCGATGGTCCTCGTTTGGTCCGTCGTAGGCAGACGCTGGACCCCATTCATTGCCCTCAAAAACGTGACCGAACTGAGCCGACTCGTTACTGCTGAGTTCATTTCGTGATGGTGTTGAATTGGAGGAATCGTGCGATTTGGTTTGAAAGATAATCGAACGTAACGACTCGACCTCTTCTAGCGAGAGCACACGAAGCGTCGCCTCGGCTTCGGAACCACTGGCCGTTTCGATTTTTACTTCCGCGACACCAAAAATTCGATGCAAAACATTTTGCGTCAGGTCGATGTTTTGGATTCGATCGACGGGGATGGTGCGGGTTTTGCGAAACAATAGTCCTTGGTCGACCACCAAGTAATTGCCTTTGATGCGGTACTTGAGGGTGAAGTATCGGATGACGGAACTGGCCACCGCGGGCACGAACAGAACCGCCGAAACGATCAACCAGGTCGCATTGCCATTGGCGGCACCGAGTAAACCAAAAACGATCGGTAGCAAGTAGCTGCGAGCGTGGGCCAGCAAATCAAAAATCAGCGAAACTGGGTGCAGGTATTTGAGTGGCATCAGGGCGATCGATTCAGCGTCATCGCTCGAGCCATTGAGGTCAATGGGATCCATGCTAGACGGCGTCCTCGTTCTTTCGCTGGTGCACAATCCAGTCGCGAATCTCGATCGCAAACTGATGAGTCAAACCATCAATGGCGACAGACGCGTTGGAGGTTCCGGCGGTGTGCAACGTGAGGCTTGCCACGCCATTGATTCGTTGAATGGGGCCTTGCGAAACGTCCGCGTGCTGGACGCGTCCGATCGGCACGCATATTTGGTGTCGCCACAAAACGCCCTGTCGAATCTCAATTCCCAGTGGATCAATTCGTACTTTTGTGTTTCGATAATCAAGTGGCGGCCAGAGGTAGGCGGCCAAGAACAGACAGCCCATGATTAGCAATGCCACGGCTAAAATCGATAAAAATAACCAGCTGAAACCAAGGCTTGCCCACAAGAAAACCAAACCAACGACGCCGCCAATCGAAAGCGAAACAGCACTCGTCATTTGAACGATAAAATTGACCGTGATGTTGCGTGGGTCCAGCGAGTAAAATTGGCCGTTGACGAATGTGGGCTGCGTCAGGTCTTGACGATCCGTCGCGGGCGAATGCGCGGGCGGATTTGGATTTGGATTTGGTAACGAAGTGCAAGGGCCTTGTGCGGTTGGATCGTAAACAGCATCGGCGTGTTCTTGACCTGCAAAATTGGCCACGGGTAGCTGGCATCGTTCGTCACCGTTGTCGAAGTTTGGCGATGCTTCG
>CAZROJ010000176.1:0-10719 GCA_964601665.1 uncultured Pirellulaceae bacterium | reverse complement strand
CGATGGGTTTGGCGGGTTGGGGTTGCCCGGCCGCTTACGCGTCACGGCTCATTTTGGTGAGCTGCCGCTCTTTGGGGGCTGTTGTCGATGGTTCGGGGAACTGCTGCTTGACGATGGGTTTGGCGGGTTGGGGTTGCCCGGCCGCTTACGCGTCACGGCTCATTTTGGTGAGCTGCCGCTCTTTGGGGGCTGTTGTCGATGGTTCGGGGAACTGCTGCTTGACGATGGGTTTGGCGGGTTGGGGTTGCCCGGCCGCTTACGCGTCACGGCTCATTTTTTGGGAATCAAATCGCGAGCTGGTTTAGCGGTCCAGTTTTTCAAGCGCGGTTGCGTAATGCTTGGCTTCGTTTGTAAAGCCGTGTTTTTCGCATAAGATTTTTAGGGCTTTCGTTCGTTTGATTGGATTTGCGCCAATGGCGTAAATGGTTTTGGCGTGGCACTCGGAACAAAGGTGCTGCGGCTGTTTGTCTGATTCTTCAAGGCTGTTGCTGCCCTGCATGTTGCATTGGGCGTGCGTGCAATGCCGCATCGAAAACATGTGCCCTGTCTCGTGCGTTGCGAGCTTGATCATGCGCAACAAGCATTTGCGGTAAGCATTTTCGTTTTTGTTGGGATCACCAAAACGATACAGCGACCAAACGCCGACTCGGTCTCGGTAGGCAGCAAATCCAAATACAAAATTCCAGCCATCGCCCGGCCACAGGTCTTGCTGAGTAAACGCGATGGTGGCAAATGCGTCCTTGGGCAAATTTGGCTTTAAGATCTGATCTAAAATATGGGACGTCAACAACTGTTCAACGCCCCATTCGGGATGCTTTCGGCGAGCTGATTCGGGGATTGTTGCCGGATCGATCGTGTCGAGTATTTTTGTTTGGCAGTTGAAGTAAATCCGCAAGTATTCCTCGGTCGACTTTATCAGCTTGGTTTCCGTTTGCGAAAATTTCCCAATCGGCTGAATGTACAGCGTGCCGCGCTGGCGACTGAGCACGTTGGGGCGGATTCGAATGTACTTCGCGAACGTCTGGCCCGGTTCGTCGTGTTGGTCCAGCCAATCGCCTGGTTCGGGCGTCGGGAGTTCTTTGTCCAACGGCTTAAGTAAGCGAATGGTCTTTTTGATTTTACTGACCGAAAGCGGGCGATCGGGCCGAGACGAATTTGCGGAGGTCTGAGCGTAAATGGGCGAGCTAAAAACGATCAAGGCGAGGAACGAAACAAAAAATTCAGAGTACGGCATGTTTGTTTCCAGACTCGAGGCTGATGGGTGAAGGACTTCCAGTTTACATTTTTTATGGAGCGCGGTGCTGGGCGAGTGCCTGTTGTACCTTCAGGACTTGTCGTGGGAACGTCAGGGGGTGGTTGTGATGGTGCGGCGTCCATCGTCATTTCAGGGTTCTGGGCTTGCAGGCGTGCGAACTGCTACTTCGCTGCCGTAACGAGACCGATTTAAAGCTCGTGCTAGCATTCCTGTTAAATTTTAAGGATAAGCCAAAGTCTGCGGGCGGACCGGACGATAAACAGGTTGTCGGCGCTACTTCTTCTGGATGGCTTAGATCAGCCGGAAGAAAGAGTGCAGAACCGGGGGGTTCAATGGGCAAGCTCAGCTTGTCGTAAGCGTTTTCGTGGCTCACTGCGAGCCACGAAGCGTTTTTATCTCACTTCTGGATGAAGTCCGATGAAATTTATACCCTCAAAAACTTTCGACCTTTTCAAATCTCTTGGTCCCGTGAAAACGACCAGCTTGGCACTGAGCTGCGTGTTCGCGACTGCCATTGGCTGTTCGCCGAACAAGCCGATGTACTTAAACGACACGGGCGACCTGTCGTTCTACATCGATCAAGCGACGGCCGTCGAGTATCCCGACGCGGATATTCCCTCTCTTGACGAGGTCACCGGTGCTCACGTACCAATGACGGTGCTCGATCCTGAATTCGCGAACTTCGAAGATTTGACTTTGGAAGACGTCGTTTCGATGGGGTTGCAAAACACCAAAGTCATCCGCGGCTACGGAACGCCGGCACTCAACGCAACCCGAGTCCTGCCTGGACAAGACAATCTTACCAATGGCGTTGAATCGGCGGCATCGATTTACAGTATCGCGATTCGCGAATCCGAGCCCGGCTTTATTGCTCAGCCCGGTGCGATCGCTCGCCCATCTGCCATCACGTCCAACACCGCTCTCGACAGCAATCAAGGCGTCGAAGCGGCTCTTGCTGACTTTGATGCTCAATACACAAGTAGCTTTGGTTTATCGACAAGCGATGAACCACGAAACGGCTTTAGTCAATTCAACGACTTGATCTTCGTGCAAAAGCAATTCAATTGGCAGAATGAATTTTCAAAGAAGTCTGCTAACGGTACGCAGATGTTCTTTCGCAATATCAACCAATACACCGAAAACAATAATCCGTTAACCACCGATATCCCCGCGGGTTTCCAAGTCCTAGACAGCTTCTACCGAACCAGTTTAGAAGCGGAGATTCGCCAGCCATTGCTACGTGGACGTGGAGCGTTCATTCAACGCATGCCGATCGTGATTTCACGAATCAACACCGACCAGGAAATCGCAAACCTAGAAGCAACCCTGCAAAACATGGTTGCCAACTTAGAGATTCGATATTGGGACTTGTACTTGGCCTATCGTAGCTTCGAAGCCGCCAAAACCGGTCGCGACGCTGCCTTGGAGACTTGGCGGATCATCGCCGATCAGTACAAAGAAGGGGCCGAAGTGAATATTCAAAATGTCGCCCAAGCCAAAGGCCAGTACCACTTCTTCGATGTTCAAGTGATTGACGCTTACAACAACCTGCTGAACGCAGAGGGCCAAATGAGGTTCCTCTTGGGCTGGAGTTCGACCGATGGTCGCTTCATTCGACCCATTGATGAACCGGTTAAGGCTCCAGTCGAATTCGACTGGTGTGAATCGCTCTGCGAAGCGTTAACCTACCGCCCTGAAGTGCGAAGACGACGCTGGGAAATCAAGAAACGACAGCTGGCCCTGCAATACTCGAAGAACGGTCTATTGCCGGAACTGAATATCTCATTCATCTATCGATGGCTCGGTTTGGGTAACCGGTTCGGAACTTCGGACAACGATCCGCCAACATTCCCAAATGCTAACAGTGCCGCTCTGAACGATCTCTACAGCGGTAACTATCAAGAGCTCGCTCTGAACGGAACGTTTGCCATGCCGATCGGATTCCGACGCGAAGAAGCCAACGTCCGCAACGCTCAGCTAAAACTGGCTCGCGAAATTGCACGAGCCGAAGACCTCGAACTGGACGTGACGAAAGAGCTTAGCGAAACGATTCGAGCACTAACGGCCAACCAACTAATTATGGTCGCAACCTTCAATCAATGGGGCGAAACCGACGAAGAAGTTAAACACTTCGAACGTCTGGAAGATGCGGGTGTCGAGTCCTTGGACGTGGCTTTGGATGCTCAGCGTCGACGAGCCCAAGCTGAAATCGCGTTTTATACGGCTCTGGTTGAATACAACAAAACCATCGCTTTGATGCATCACCGCAAAGGCACGATCCTGCCGTACAGTGGAATCGACTTCCAAGAAGGCATGTGGCCGGGCAAGGCTTACGTCGACGCCAGCGAGCACGCTCGACGACGCGGTGCCAGCCGACAAATCAATTACGGTTGGACTCGACCTCAGGTCATCAGCCGCGGTCCTAACTACGCCGGAAACGGAAATACAGGATACGTCGCACCGGCTCCAAGCATTCCGGTAAATAGTTTCACGCCGATCAATGGCGGCCAGATTATTTCGGATCCTAACGGAGTCGTGCCGCTGGACGCGATCCCGTTGGAAGGTTCATCCGCAACTCAACCTTATTACGAGACGCCAAGTAATGGCGTCCCGATGTTGAACTCGCCGGGTGTGATTCGCGAACAAAACGTGCCGACGCCGGCTGTGCCGTTGTCTAGGAACTATCAAGACGAAGCGTTGAATGCTGACATTGGGGCTCAAGCAGTTCGCCAGGTCAGCTACGACGAAACGATCGATTCCGCCACAGCACCTCGAGCGTTCCAGCCGGTGGCGGTTCGCCGGTCGGGGCCAATCTTGGCCAGCCGGCCTGAATCGGTTGACATGGCAAGCCAAGGGATGCAACGCATTCGAGCCACCGTTCGATCGGCGAATGTTCAACTGGCAGCACCGACGCGAAAACAAAATACGACTGCGGCGACTGCTGCTTCGAATCAATCAAACAACTCGAATACTGCTGCTCGACAGAGCGGCAATATTGACTGGGAGCGATTGGGCTTGACTCGACCTCGTACTTCTTCGGAAGGCACGCGGGCTCGAATTAAAGCGAACTAGTGCTTGGTTTTGGACTGACTTGGCCACAACGCTCTCAATTGAAATCGATCGTTCAACTTGTTTGGACATCAGTGGATCAATGAGCAGAAGCGGTGTGACCTGACGATTCCAAAACAAGCGCTGTTCTCCCGGATCAAAACAAATCCTTTTTGTTCAACTGGCCATTTTGATGGGTCAAATTATGAAACTTCTAATCGCAACATTGACCGCCAGTACTTTGGCCATCGTTTGTAGTGGATGTAGCATGTGCTGTGGGCCTTACGACTACCACTATCCAACCATCGGTGGAAAGCACGAACGTGTGGACCCGGTTTACGGCCGTGTGGGTTCAATCTTGTCGGACCCTCTAGCCCCGCGAGCAGCCCAAGCATCGGCAGATTCCAACTTGCTGCCGCCGCCTCCGATCAACGGGCTGGGCGAAGATTTCGACGGAGCGGGCGATTCGTCGGAGCTTGACGACGATCTGGATTTTCGCGACCTAGAGGACATCAGGCCGATGGAGGATGGCGATGGCCTGCCTGACCTAGAAGAACTCGATCGCAGCCTTGATCGCAGCCTTGATCGCAGTCGCAATAAGTCTGGGATTAACAAAAAGACGCGGCTGGACCGACGGATGCCAATCCGATAGCCATCGGTTAATCTGTTAGCCAGGTGCGGTTAAATCAATCGCTGAAGGCGGTCAATCCGATCGCCCGCGATCAATGGTCGGTATCGAATTTCGCTTGCTGTATCTACAACGTACAACGCAGCCGGCAGGATCAAGAACCGGAGATGCTCGATTCGGCATTCAAGCCGACTTGGCTGCGAAACGGCTTTTTGTTCTTGAAGCGATCGAGCTGTTGTTGGCACAGCTCTTTTTTGTCTTTTGGAGCGATTTCAAGCGCTTGCTGAGCGTACTTGACGGCTTTGTCGAAATCGCCATTTTCAGCATGGGCAGCGGCCAAGGTATCCAAGTGATACCAGCCTTTTTTCTCGACCAGTTCGCAAGCTTTCATCGCTTTTTCAACCGCTTTCTTTCCGTCACGGTATTTGGCATCCGGGCAAGTAGCTAGGAACCACGCAAAGCCGTTCAGCGTTTCGGGTAAGTTTGGGTTAATCTTTTCGGCCGCCAGGAAATCCTGTTGTGCCTTTTCAAAGTCACCTTTGCCCAGCCATGCGACGGCTCGATTGGAGAGCGCAAGCGGGCTCTTGGGATCCAGCTTGAGATGGCGGGTGTGGTCGGCGATCGCTTGTTCGAAGTTGTTCTTTTGAACATGACAAACTCCGCGGTTGCCATAGGCGATCGAGAGGCCAGGAGCGAATCGAACGGCAAGGTTCAAGTCGTATAAGGCCTCGTCGGTGTTGCCGCGTTTAAACTGGACCCAGCCGCGAGCGTTCAAAGCCATGGCGTTTTTCGGTTGCAATTCGACCGCTTTCGAAGCGGCTTCAAAGGCTTTGTCGTAATCATCATTGACCAGCGCAATGTTGCTCAACCCAACCCAAGCATCAGCCAGAGAAGGCTGAAGTTTCAAGCTGGTTTCGTAGTCGCTTTTTGCCTTCGACTGCTGGTTTAAGGCCAGGTGAGCGGATCCGCGACTGACGTACCACAACGCGATCTTGTCGTTCAATTCGATCGCCCGATCAAAGGCTTTGATCGCTTGCTTGTTATCGTTCAGGGCATAAAAAACGATGCCCAAATTGAAATGAGCCTTGGCTCGTTTGGGATCCAGTTTGACCGAATGAGCCAGGTCAACGGCGGCAAGGTTATGCCGTTGTTGAGCGTTCAAGACGATGCCGCGATGCATCCAAGTCACCGGGTTGGCTCGGTTGATCGACAGTGAGCCGTTCAGGTCGGTAAGGGCTCGGTTGTAGTCTTCCAACTCGTAGGAAATCATTCCGCGATGGGCTAGCGCGGGGTAGTCGTTTTTGTTGGCTTGAATTCGCTTGGTAAAGTGCTGGTAGGCACTTTCAAGGCTCATCACAAACCGATCTTGCAACCAGCCGTCGACGCCACCAACACGGACCCAACGTCCGTTTTTTTCCTTCAAGGTGTAGATAGCGCCCTCCAGTACACCGCTGACGGTTTCCTTGCGGATTCTGGTCTTCGTGTTGGCGGAAATCACGACGCGATCTCCGACTTCTTGGCCAAACAAAACTGGCGATGGGAAAACAAACAAGACGACGGCGAGCGTCAAATAACGTGAAAGCGACATAGTATTTTTTGAAATGAGATCTTCGGAACTTGGACGAGACTTAGGTTAGATACGGCACGCGATTTGTGCAATCGGCTGGCTAGATCGATCCGCTGCAGGATGCCCAAGAATTGTCGATAACCCGGCCCGACGCTGATCGACTGGGCGGGCTGCGCAAGATTTAACGGTCGGAGTCGACCGGTTTGCCAACAATTTGGCCCGCTTTGATAACGGCGTAAACTTGGGTGCCCAGCGGCGGAATCTTGGGTGTGTTGGCCTCGAAGAACGCTTGGGTCTGTGCGTCTTCAATTCGCAGGTCAACGGTGGCCGTCGAAAAATTGGCCAAGCAAATCAACGCCCCATCGTTACCCGTGTAATAATTTTGTCCGGTTTCCTCATTGGTTTCGGTGAAACTTCCGCCGAAAACCAAGTCCAGCACCATTGGCTTTTGGGTTTCGATGTTCAAAATCCATTGCTTGCCGTCGATCTTTTTGATCTCGCCCGACTCGGCATCTTTCCACATGACTTCGATCTCGATCTTGGGTCCCCACGCAGGCGAGTAATCGGGAGCCCATTTGCAAGCTGCTCCCGGCGTTGCACCGGTTGCCATCAACGCCCCGTGAACTTGCCATGATTCCACTTTTGCGGAAATGACGGATTCGTGTTCTTTGGTGTTGCGTGGGCAAATGAGCATTTCCAAGGGACCGGCGGTCAAACAAATTTGTCCGCCGACAATGACCTGTTTATTTTCGCTGTCCAACCAGATCTCATTCTCTGGGCTCAGACGTTTCCAGGTGTCTGGAATATCAATCGTTGGCGGCCGAGGCTTGGCGGCTTGTTCGACGTTGGGGTTTTCAGCGAGTTCATCGCTTTGGTTTCCCGAGTCCGGGTTGCCATCGGATTGGTTTGTTGATGGATCGAGCGTTGCGTTCTTGTCGTCCGATTCGTTTTTCACCACGTCGCTGTTTGGCGAATTATTTTGAGCTGCGGCTGGGGTCTGCAAGGCGCTGTTGTCTTCGCTTGGCTTTGAAGAAGATTCAGCATCTCGCGTCGCGGGGTTTTCGCAGCCAAGCGAAAAACAAACAATTAACGCGAGGCTAAAGGCGGTAAAGAATCGGAAGCTTTCCATCAGTTTTGGTCCTTGCTGCTTACGTCCGGCAGACTACTTTGCTATCGTTTCGAGTCGCAACATGCGACCACCAAGTTTGGATTCAAGGAATCCTTGAGAAAGATCTGCAACCGGATTTTTAATGAGCCCAAATTTACAAAATCGGTCCAAACCATACGCAGCGAACATGGAATCAAGTCAGTCCCCTGCTCGCCAAGAGCCCGGCGATATTTTTAATCGATCGACGACCAAAAGACCACTCGCGTTGTGGGGGCTCGGACATTTAGTTAGCGACGCGACCGTGAGTTGGTGCACGAAGTGGGCGATCGAGCCGTCGGGGGCCGATGCGAAGACTCGTGGTGGCCAAATTGAAAGAGAGGTCGCGTCGATGACGCATCGGTTGAGCGTGACCGATGGCGTGCCGGGCTTGGATGATATCGTGTTGGGATTGAGCGCTTCACAGGCCATGGCTTCGCAGGCAATGGCTTCGGAGTCGACTTTTGTGTTTAGCCCCGACTTGGTCGAACAATTGAAATCGCTTGCAAAATTAGCGCGAGACAACGACGCCATCGAATATTTGTTGCATCGGTCGCTGGGGATCGAAATCGGTTTATGGTTGGCCGATCGTCGGTTTGAATTGGAGCCGCGTGAGGCAGCCGAGCCAAGCCATGGAAAAGAATTGGCCGAGCAATTCGAATCCATTATCGAAGAAAACCTGGACGCCGATGGCTGGCCCGACTCGCGGCTGCTCAAACAAATTGAAGCTTTAGCAGCTTGTTGGGCGCGAAGCTTTCAGTTGCTTAATCGATGTGACGTCGACATCTTGGGCGGCGTGCAAGTTCAACTCGAATGGTTCGCTCGGCAATGTCTAAGACTCAGGCTCAAAGACGGAACGATGATTTTTGGTCAGGCCGGCAGCGATTGGATCGATGAAAGGTTTTGGGATGCGGTCACGTCGATGTCCAAAGATCCGCACGATGTTTTAATCGCAAATATGTTTAGCGGTGATTTGACGGTAACCGAGGCGGTCAACTCAAAACGAAAAAAGATCACGCCCGCGATGGCGAAAAAGCTGGTCGATCCGCACAACGTTTCTGAATGGGCTGGATCGTTTTTGTTGCGAAGCAATTGGCGAACGAAATCGCCGCGGGTGGCCGTTGATTTTTCCAACGCCGAATCGAGTTCATTTTCTGAATCCAATACGGATTCCGTGGTCGACGTTCAAAGGTGTTTTACGGAAATTGCAAGGAGTCGCAAACTAGTCAGTGGCCAGACATTGCCCGAGATCCAAATTGATGGGAACCTTGCCGCGTTCGAAGGGGGCTTCGACGTGGTGTGCAATGTCCATGATGACGATTTGGACTACGTTGAAATGCAGACTCGGCTTTCGCACGGCGGTCGTTTGAACCGTCAGTGGCTGTTGTCGCGGAGTGATCAATTTTTGGTTGTTGCCGATTCGGTTTTGCCGACCAACGCAAGCGAAATTGACTACCGCTGTCTATGGCCGCTGGCCGCAGGCGTGACCACGATGGCGGAAACCGAAACGTCTGAAGTTTATTTGCAAGACGCGGATACCAAGAAAATTGAATCGTTGGTTTTGCCTTTGGGGCTCCCGGAATGGAAGGCTGAACGATTTGATGGCAGCCTGGTCGCAAACGATGATTCACTGGTGCTTGAACAACAGGCCCACGGTCAAGCGTTGTTTGCGGCGCTAGTTTTTGATCTAAAGCCCGGGCGTAGCCGAAAAAAGCGAACTTGGCGTAAATTAACGGTTGCCCAAAATCGTCAACCGGTGGCAGGCGACCAAGGCGTCGCGTTTCGGTTTCAGCTGAATAATCGCCAGTGGTTTTTCTATCGATCGCTGGCGTCGACCGGGAACCGAACTTTTCTCGGCCAAAACGTCGTTTCAGAATTCGCTTTTTACCGGTTTCACGCAAACGGGACGGCAACGTCTTTGATCGAAGTCGATTAGTCTTGGCAATCTAACATCAACCCCCGGACGCAGAGCTAAACGATGGTGGAACAATTCAAAAAAAACTTGGCCGAAGTCAAAGACCGAATCGCCAGTGCCGCCGCTCGAGCTGGACGGTCGACCGATGAAATTACTTTGGTCGGCGTGACGAAATATCTGGATGTCGAAACGACGCGGCTGTTCGTCGAATCGGGCCATATGGTGTTAGGTGAAAATCGCCCGCAACTGTTGCTGGAAAAACGTCAGGCACTCGCTGATTTGTCAATCGAGTGGCACTTGATTGGTCATTTGCAACGGAACAAAGCCAAACGCATGGTCGAGGCCGCTCAGTTGATTCATTCGGTTGACAGCCTGCGGCTTTTGAAGGCGATCGATGGTCACGCAACCGAACAATCGAAAAGAGCTCGGGTGCTGTTGGAGGTCAATGTTTCCGGAGAATCGGCTAAACATGGATTTTCGGTCGAAGAAATGGAGTCGGTTATCGAAGAGGCCGCTGGCTTGCAGGCAGTGCAAGTCGACGGGCTGATGGCAATGGCCGGTTTGGCGGGGGATGAAGACGACGCACGAAAAGAGTTTGCCGCGATGCGAGAACTGAGCCAGCGGCTTGCCGCCAGCGGCCTGCCGGCCAATGTTTTAATGTCGGAATTGTCGATGGGGATGAGCGGCGACTATGAGGTCGCGATCGAAGAGGGAGCGACGATTGTGCGTGTCGGTTCGGCGCTGCTTAAAACATGACCTTAAAAGCTGCTCTTTGAGAACCGAACTGTCGTGATTTTCGTGACATTTTGCTGATTGTCTGCAAGGCCTAGATCTGCGTCTATCGGCGAAATCTGCGGACAAAACGTTTGGACAAAACCTTTGCACAAAACCTTTGGACAAAACCTTTGGACAAAACCTTTGGACAAACACTTCTGCCGATCAGCATTTAACATCCCGTTAGGGATCCAATATCGGTAGAAAAAAAACGTCATTTTATTGTCGAACGCGTCCCGTCAGGGATGCAACAGTTCGTAATTGTTGCGTCGTGAATTGCAAAGACCCTCGATCATAAAATTGCATCCTTACTGGGACGCGTTCGACTCGGGAAAAACACAAAAAGTGCCTGTCCTTCTAGCCGCATTGTCCTTCTAGCCGCATTTAA
>CAZROJ010000175.1:6171-10728 GCA_964601665.1 uncultured Pirellulaceae bacterium | reverse complement strand
AGTGCTTTGAGCGCCGCGGGGCTGCCAGGCGGGTCTGCGAAATCATTTGGGTGGGGGTATTATAGATACATTGAATATCCTTTCAACTTCAAAGCGATCGCCGTCGGACAAACCAGCACCCCAAAGTGGTCGCGAGGACGTTCAAAGAAATTCGACCCGCGGCTTAAAAACCGATTTGTACTGCATTTGAGGCAAGCGGACAGCTTGCCAAATCCTCCAATGGTTTAAGCTATCCAAATGCTCCAACCAACAAAAAATTTCACACGCCCAAGGCAAATCGCGATCCTCATGAGTTCGCTCGTTTGCTTCTTTTTCTTTTTCGTGCCAGCGATTTCGAGCGGACAACCGCCGCAAAATTCTGGCAAAGTTAAAAACAAAAAGACAGCAGAAAGCGAATTTGAGCAATTGGTTTTGAAGTCGATTTCTCGAACGGGCGTTTTAGAGATCGGCGAAGTTTACGAATCGAGCGGCCTCGCCTTGGCCAATCAACCAAACTGCTATTGGACCATCAATGACTCGGGAAACCCCAGCGATGTTTTCCTGTTCCGACAAGACGGCAAGGAACTCGCTCGGCTTAAAATCGACAACGCCAAAAATCGAGACTGGGAGGCGTTGACCCGATACGACGACGGCGATCGACATTGGATCGTTGTAGCGGATGTTGGCGACAACCAACGATTGCAGAACCGCTATCGGCTCTACTTTTTCCTTGACCCAACGCACGCTGATGGCGAAAAACCGTTTGAGAAAAAAACAAAACAACTAAAATCGATTCGCGCGTTAACGATCGAATTTTCGTACGCCGACGGGCAGACGAATGGCTTGCTGAGCAAAGACTGCGAGGCCGTCGGTGTCGACCCGCTGACCGGCGATATTTGGTTGACGGAGAAGGTGTACTTGAATCGCGACCGAAAAATCAAGCCGGGCTTTTATGTAATACCGGCACCCAAAGAACAGCTGCGTCGTTTTCTTGCTGGCCATAGAAGCAGATTTGAACCCGTCGGACAATCGGTAAAAAATAGCGAGCCGTTGGTCGCGCGAAGAGTCGGTTCGTTTCCGATCCGCAACGTGACAGGCATGGCTTTTTCACCCGATGCAAACAAGCTGATCATCCGAAATTACCTGAGCGCTCACTTGTACATTCGCCCCAAGAACCAGACATGGAAAGAAACGATTGACAAACAAGTCCCGACTCCGGTCGCCTTGCCGCTTCAAGGCCAAGGCGAAGCGATTTGCTTCACACCCGATTCCAATTCCGTGTTGGTGACCAGCGAGGGCAAAAGACAGCCCATCTGGAAAATCGACCTCAAAGCGTACCTTGAAAAAAACACGACCCATTAGTTGCTGCCGGTTTTCCAGGCCAGCCCGAAATGGTTGCTGAGCCTTTCGTCTGTCAACACAATTTTCCAACTTGGCTTCGAACTAACCCAATTATGAACGACTTACTATCTCACTTGGAAATCTTGGACGATCGCGCCGACGAAATGCTGGCTCAGGTCATCGAGCTTTGTGATACCAATTCGGGCACGCGGAACTTGGATGGCTTGGCCCAAGTCAAACAAAAACTGGCGGGGTACTTTGAAAGCCTCGGGGGAGCCCTGCGATTTGTCGACAGCGATTCGGATCCAATCCTGGACGACCAAGGCCAAGAAATTGATTCGCCTCTTGGCCAATCGATTCACATCGTCAAACGCCCGGAGGCGCATAAAAAAGTTTTGCTGTGCATTCACATGGACACCGTTTACGGCATTGACAATCCGTTTCAAAAATGCGTTCGTCGAGAGGACGGAACCGTCAACGGGCCAGGGGTCGCCGACGCCAAAGGTGGGATCGTTGTGATGTTGCACGCGTTGCAGGCTTTCGAGGCCAGTCCGTTTGCTGACAACATCGGGTGGGAAGTTCTCTTGAACCCGGACGAAGAAATCGGCTCGCCCGGCAGTCGGCATTTGATCGACGCGATCAGCCCAAGTTGTGAATTTGGTCTTTTATTCGAGCCCGCTCTGGCCGACAACAAACTCGTGTCGTGGAGAAAGGGGTCAGGCAACTTTTCGCTGTTGGTTCGAGGCAAATCCGCACACGCAGGCCGGGCTTTTGCTGAAGGCAGGAACGCGATCATTAAAGCTGCAGAAATTGCCACGGCGGTTGATGCGTTGAACGAAAATCCGGAAATCACTTTTAACGTGGCCAGCATTGACGGCGGCAGTGCGATGAATGTGGTTCCCGACGTTGGCATCGTTCGCTTCAACGTTCGCGTTAAAACCGATGACGAACAGCGACAAATTGAAAGCCAGATTCAATCGCTGGTCGCTCGTTTTGACGAACACGCGGGTTACTCGGTCACCATGCACGGCGGATTCCGATCGCCTCCCAAACCCATCACACCGCCGATGCAACAGTTGATGGATCGAATCGGCCAATGCGGAAATAAACTTGGAATTCCAATCCAGTGGCAAGGCACCGGCGGCGCCAGCGACGGCAACAAGTTTGCTGCCGCCGGTTTGCCTAACATTGATTCGCTGGGCCCTTGCGGCGGACGAATCCACAGCGATCAAGAATTCCTGATCCCGGAGAGCCTGGTGCCACGAGCGAAACTGGCCGCGCTGATCTTGATGAGCTACGCCAGCGACGTGACGCCGGTGACACAAGCGACTTAGAGCTTGTCCCACAACGAATGAGCCGACGGCGCTGGCCGCGGGCATTTTGAGTTTTCGGATAAACGCCAGGCGTAATCGTTCACGGATTTGGTGCGAAGAACCCGATGTCGTTCAACTTTCCAAATTGTCAACGTGAACCACGGAAGCGCTTTGTCACAAAAAACATCGATCGCAATCGAGTGCTTGTTGCCACTTCACGCTTACGATTCGGAGAATCGAGCGACGATGGCGGTGAACGGCTGTCTTTGAGCTTTGGGCTGGGCTGCAAATTGTCGAACTCCCTTGGTCGGATTCTTTTCCATCGCCGGCGTTACATCGACGGCGTTAGTAGCGTTAAAGTCTCCGTTGATCCTCGCAAAGTTCGACTTTTGATTCCCAATCAAGCTGAAAATGCTGATTTTGAACGTTGGCCGTTGACCGACCGCATCGCCGAAAACTAGACTCTTCGCTTTGATTTTTGTTTATGAGAAGTGTTTGCCGAACGCTTTCAGGCCATCGTCGTGGACGCGATTGATCCTAAAATCCATCGGCAAACTCAATTCGCGATATTACCGGGAGTATCAGGTGCCAGGACAGTGCGTAATCGGTTTGCAGTGGGGCGATGAAGCCAAGGGGAAGCTCGTTGATATCCTGACCGAGGGAAAAGACCTTGTCGTTCGATATCAAGGCGGCGCCAATGCTGGCCACACTGTTGTGATTGGCGATGACGTTTACAAGTTGCATCACATTCCTAGCGGCATCCTAAACGACGGCGTGCTTAACTTGATCACGGTCGGCGTGGTGATCAATCCACCTACGATCATTGAAGAGATTAACTCGTTGGTCGAACGCGGGATCGATGTTCCCTCGCGGATGCGAATCAGTAGCCGAGCTCACGTGGTGATGCCGTGGCACGTTTTAGAAGACAAAATGTGGAACCGCTTGGTTTCGGGCGATGACAATATCGGTACAACGTTGCGCGGGATTGGCCCGTGCTACGGCGACAAAATTGGACGCAGTTTTGCCATTCGAATGGGCGACTTGATCCAAGATGATTTTGCTGACCGCGTACGGAAAATCGTAGACGTCAAAAAACGAGTGCTCACGGCGGCCGGTGGAGACGACGCGTCCAGCGAACTGGATGCCGAGGCGATCATTCAGGAGTACCAAGGCTACGCGGAAGCATTGCGGCCGATGATCACCGACACGAATCGAATTTTGTTGGATGCCTTGGATGAAGATCAAAAAATTCTTTTCGAAGGTGCCCAAGGTTCTTTGCTGGACATCGACCACGGAACTTTCCCGTTTGTCACCAGCAGCAATAGTTCGGGGCTTGGCATTTCAACCGGTTCAGGCGTGCCCGGAAATTGGCTGACGAATGTTATCGGTGTGATGAAAACCTACGCCACACGAGTCGGCGGCGGACCGTTTCCGACCGAACAAGATAATGAGCACGGCCAGCACATTCGCGACGAAGGCAATGAGTACGGAACGACAACCGGCCGGCCTCGCCGCTGCGGTTGGTTCGATGCAGTCGCGGCAAGGTACACAGCTCGACTGGGCGGAGTCACCTCGATCGCGATCACGATGTTGGATGTTTTGGCAAAGTTACCTGAGATTCAGGTGTGCGTTGCCTACGAATTGGATGGCCAGCGAATCGATTACTTCCCGGCTCACGCGAACGACCTGCGACGCTTAAAGTGCGTTTACGAAACCATTCCCGGCTGGCAACAAGACGTCACGGGCGCGAGGAGTTTGGATGATTTGCCAGTCAAGGCAATCGAATACGTACAAAAAATTGAGGCGTTGGTGGGTCGACCGGTCGAATTCATCTCCGTTGGTCCTGATCGCGCACAAACGATTCACGTGCCGCCAGGTTCAACACTGGCCGACCACCTAGCAACTCGCCAGTAAAACAACTCGC
>CAZROJ010000175.1:0-6071 GCA_964601665.1 uncultured Pirellulaceae bacterium | reverse complement strand
CAACCGCAAAGCGTCCCTCCAATGAGCCGTGATCGCGTAAGCGGCCGGGCCTCCAACAACCTGCGCAACCGCAAAGCGGCTCTCCAATGAGCCGTGATCGCGTAAGCGGCCGGGCCTCCAACAACCTGCGCAACCGCAAAGCGCCTCTCCAATGAGCCGTGATCGCGTAAGCGGCCGGGCCTCCAACAACCCGCATCCTCAAAGCCCCCCCGTCACCCCGCGCAAAAAAAAGCCTTGGGCACTCAACCCCAAGGCTAAACGTATTCATACAACGGAAACAATTAGCGACCCCCAAACACCGCGGCATGAAACACCGCGGCACAAAAAAAAACGGCCGCCCCAGCTCTCATCAAACCGGCGTTTTTTCCGTCGCCGATCCCATCGCTTCATCCATCAATTCCGCCTGTTCCATAATGTGGCTTTTTTTGGAACCCGTCGAGGGGCTCGCCGATTCGGGGCGGCAAATGACTTTCAGCGGCCACTTGTCCTCCAAACCAACCTCATCCCACTTCACTTTCATGAAATACCAAGCGCCCATATTACGAGGCTCTTCCTGGACCCAATAGACTGGGGTGCCCGACGGATACTGGCTCAAGCACGCTTCGATTTCCTTGGCTGGTAGCGGGTAAAGTTGTTCGACGCGAATCACCGCAAAATCACCTCGCTCTTGCTTTTCACGCTCCTTCAAAAGGTCAACGCCGATTTTGCCCGTCGTCAAAAGAATTCGCGATGGAGCCGCTTCGCCGTTAATCGTTTGGTCCGGCAGCACTCGTTGAAACTGGCCCGAGGTAAACTCCTCGATCGGAGCCGCCACAAACGGTTCACGCAGCAAACCCTTGGGCGTGAACACGATCAGCGGTTTCCGCCATTTTCGTTTGACTTGTCGCCTGAGCAAATGAAAGTACTGCGACGCCGAAGTTGGGACGGCGATCTGGCAATTGTCTTCCGCTGACGCCGTTAAAAAACGTTCGAGCCTCGCACTACAATGCTCGGGCCCCTGCCCTTCGAAACCATGCGGCAGCAACATCGTCATCCCGCTGAGCCGTCTCCATTTGTCTTCGGCACTGAGAATAAACTGGTCGACGATCACTTGAGCGGCGTTGAAGAAATCGCCAAACTGAGCTTCCCACATCGTCAGTCCGTCGGGAGCGTCCAAGCTGTAGCCGTAGTCAAAGCCCAGCACACCCGCTTCGCTGAGTGGGCTGTTGATCACGGTCACTGGAGCTTGGTCTGGGTGGATGTGTTCAATCGGGGAATAAGTTTCGGCCGTTTCGACGTCGTGCAAAACCGCATGCCGCTGGCTAAAGGTGCCGCGCCCACAATCTTGTCCAGACAGACGCACGGGATGGCCTTCGACCGCCAGAGTTCCCATCGCGGCCAGTTCGGCGGTTGCCCAGTCGATGTTGCGATTGCCTTTGGATGATTCGATACGCTGGTCCAGCAAGCGAACGAGTTTTCGATGAACGTTAAACGACTCCGGCGCCGTGGCAGTTCGAGCGATCACCGTTTGCAGCATTTCGCGATCAACACCCGTATCGACGAAATCGTCGCTGCGTTCTTTGCCACCGTAGTAACCATCCCACAGGCCTTGCAGCGTTTGCGTATCGGGCTGGAAACTGTCTTCCTTGATCGCTTCGAATTCGGACTGCAACGTCTCACGGCGAACATCCGCGATCGCATCGGCTTCGGCTTGCGTCACCTCGTTCAACCGAAGAAGACTCTTCAAATAGCTATCGCGAATGGTGGGGCGGTTATCGATCGTCTTGTACATTTTGGGCTGAGTAAACCGCGGTTCGTCGCTTTCGTTGTGGCCGTGTCGTCGATAGCAATACATATCGATGACCACATCGCGATTGAACTCGCGTCGGAACTCCATCGCCAAATTGACGACTTGAGCGACCGCTTCGGGATCTTCGCCGTTGACGTGAAAGATCGGAATCTGCAGCATTTTGGCCACGTCGCTGGCGTAAGTCGTCGATCGGCTTTCGTTCGCATCGGTTGTGAAACCGACTTGGTTATTCACGATCACGTGCAGCGTTCCGCCAACTTTGTAGCCATCCAGTTGGCTCAGGTTCAGCGTCTCCTGAACGACGCCTTCGCCAGCAAAGGCCGCGTCGCCGTGGATTAAAACCGTCAAAGAATCTTCGTGATTTACGTCTGCCGAACTTTCCTGTTTGCATCGGCAGCGTCCGATGGCAACGGGATTCACGAATTCCAAGTGACTCGGGTTGAAGCAAAGCGAGATGTGAACTTTTTTGTCTTTGCTGGTCACCCAATCGTTGCTGTAGCCCAAATGGTAAAGCACGTCGCCGCCGCCGCGGTTTAATTCAGGATCGGGATCGTCGAATCCCCAAAAGATGTTTTTGGCTCGTTTGCCCATGATGTTGGCCAGCACGTTCAAACGCCCGCGATGAGCCATGCCCAGCACGACTTCTTTGACGCCGTGATCGCCGGCTTTTTCGAGAGCCAAGTCCAGCAGCGGAATCAAAGTTTCGGCGCCTTCGAGCGAAAACGTTTTTGCGCCCATGAATTTGCGACGCATAAACTCTTCGAAAATCACCGCGTCAGTCAGGCGAGTCAAAATCCGCAGCTGGGTGTTGCGATGCAATTGAACTCGGTTGCCCGTGCCTTCCATCCGAGTGGTCAACCAATGCCGGACCGACGCATCGTCGATGTGCATAAACTGAGCACCGATCGAGCGGCAATAAGTTTGCTGCATCAAATTGACGATGTCTTTGAGCGGCCGAAAGTTGTGGCCCTCAATCGTTCTGGCCGAAAAACTCTTGTTAAAGTCTTCCTCGGACAACCCGTAGGACTCGAGGCTCAGTTCGCTATTGTTTTCACGTTCGCGGCCGAGCGGATCCAGTTGAGCGATCAAATGCCCTCGCACTCGGTAGCCGCGAATCAGTTGATCGACGCGATCTTGTTGGATTGCGATACTCTGCGAATCCGCGGCGTTATGGGTATCGACTTCTGGAGTCCCCGAAGACGTGGGCAGCGAATCGAGGTCAATTGAATCGGCGTCGGGGTCGAAGCTTGCGAAGTAAGCCTGCCATTGAACGGGCAAGGAATCGGGGTCTTGCTGGTAGTCTGCAAACAAGCTGTCGATGTAGGCTCGACTGTATACGTTCATTGCGTTAGCTGCCGATCGTGTCGTGGTTCACGACGATTTTTGAATGAGTGTGTCTGGCGATTGCACGGCGCGGTTCAATCCCGCTATTCCGCAAGTTAGGGTATCGAAATCCGCGTCTCATTTCTATCTCACAAACCCCAAAAATCGGGGTTTCAGCGACTTTTTGTAAACTTTGAGAATTCAAATTTCTTTGCTAAAGAGACGACGCAAGTTTTCCTCACGCTCACCACCTGCTCCGTCAAAATGTCAACGGTGGGAGTTACCCCGCACCGGCAATGATTTGCCCCATTTGGCTGTTGATTTGCCCCCTTGTGAGAACTTGATCAAAGCCGGCGGCCTTTGCCGATTCCAGTTTGTCGGTTTCGACATGCTGGGCGTAGGCGATCGAAAGCGGGCAGGCCGAATCCGAAAGGCCACTTAATGATTCGCCCAAGCCGGCAATATCCAAGCCCGGGCATTGCAGGTCGATCAGCAACAGGTGCGGTCGGTTTTCCGTAATGATCTCAACCGCCGCTTTGGCCGACGACGCTTGACTGAACGCAATCCCGTTTTGCTTTGCGTGAGAACTGGCGTTGGAAGCCATCATTAAGTCCGCTGACAAGAAAACAACCATGAAATCCGCTCGTTCGTTTTGGAAAAAAATGACTTGCCAACACCGAAAAGATGGCACGTGTCTGACTCGGCCCGATTCTATCGGCAATTAATCGGTTGGCAAAACGAAATCGGCACACCAGCCAAAAACGTGATCAATAAATGACGTTGTGGCCAGCGAAACGACTCTGTACTCTCCCGCCCAACGACGGCAGCTCGAGCGAATGGATTCGACTCGAATGCCACGTCGGCACAACTCACTGGACACAGCCGTCTGTGCTTGGGCCGCAAGTGAATCGCTTAAATACATTCGCAATTGAATCTCAAGGATGAGAAAAATGCTTCCACAAAACCAACGCCCCGCTTTCCGTCGACAGCTTTGGTTAGTTGCCGCAGTTGCCGCAGTTGCCTTTCCCCCGATTTTGCTGGGCGACCTCGAACGGGCCAACGGCCAAGTTCTCGATTCGAACGTGAACCGACTCCAAAAACAGATTCAAGCCCAAAAGCCGGCCAAGCCGTACGAAATCTCTTCTGGAGTTCATTTGGAAAAAAACTCGGACAAAGGATATTTGGTCGTTCAGGTGAAGTTAAAAAAGGGAAGCCACATTTATGCTTTGACCCAAGGCGGCAATGTTCCGCCGACGAAACTCAAGCTGGCGCCTTCTAAACAATTGCGACTGACCGGTAGTTTTACTCCAGATTTGCCAGCCAAAGTGATCGCAAAAGACCCAACTTTTGGGCAGCGCATCGAAAAGCACATGGGCACGGTTCGGTTTTTTGCCCCCGTCCAGGTCGCCCCCAATGTCGACTTGAAAAAGCTGGCCGTCGAGGTCCAGTTTGATGGCCAAGTTTGCACAAACGATTCTTGTGTTCCCGTTCGCCGACATAAAACTCAAAGCCGTTTCGCGGGCTTCTTCGAACCATCTACCGCCAAAGGTTCCGCTCGAGCGTCGTCAGTGGCAAACAAGCCCAACGATGCTGGCAACTGGCCAATGAAGAAGTAGGCGTTTTTTGCAGGTGTTTGGTTCAAACATTTTTTTGCAGGCGTTAAACGTTTTAAGACGGTGTCTATTTTGGGTTTGAACCCGATGAATACGGATCTTGTGTACACGACCCACAAATTGCCGGCCGATCAAGAGCAGGTTTGTACGATTCTGCCGTTTCCTAAATTGAGTCGATTCAAAACGGAAAACTGCGATTTGCATTCGGTTTCCGTGGTCATTCCGATTTTCAATGAAGCCGACAATCTGGCCGAAATGGCGACTCAAACTTATTCCGCGTTGCTCGGAACTGGACGCGATTTCGAGGTCATTTTCGTCGATGATGGATCGACGGACCAATCAAGTCAAATCATCGCCGAATTGATCGATTCGCATCGGTGGCTTCGCAGCATTCGATTGACGCACAACTTGGGTCAAACCGCCGCCATGGATGCGGGCATCCAAGCGTCCACGGGCGATTACGTGGTCACGCTGGACGGCGACTTGCAAAATGACCCTGCCGATATTCCGGCGATGCTTCGGCGGCTGGACGATGGGTATGACATCGTTCTCGGTTGGCGAAAAAATCGACACGACAATTGGCTGCGAAAACAGGCCTCCAAAACTGCCAATTGGCTCGTTCGCCGCGTCACCGGTACTGCCGCAAACGACATGGGCTGCACGCTCAAAGCGATGAACCGATCGATTGCTGGGCGGTTGGAATTGTGCGGAGACATGCACCGATTTATCCCCGTTTTGGCCGATCACTTAGGGGCCAAGAGTTTCGAAATCAAAGTCAACCATCGACCTCGGACCCAAGGCGAAAGCAAGTACGGTTTCGAGCGTATTCCTCGGGTTTTACAGGACTTGGTGACGCTGGCCGCCCTCAAACACCGGGCCAACCCGATGCGTTTTTTTGGCGGTTGGTCGTTGACGTTCTTTGCCGCGTGCCTTGGTTTGGCAATCGCATCGGTTGCCTGCGTTTTGATGGGCTGGTCGCTTCTGGTCGCCGGAGGCTTGGCTCTGTTTGCAATGGTGATGGCAGTTGGCTCGATACAGCTGATCGGTGTCGGCGTCTTGGCAGAATTAAGCCTTCGAAATTCCAGCATCAGCAGAACGTTGCAGGCCTCGCGTGTCCAATCGCAGCAGGGTCTGTCGCTTGATCGTCGTCGCGTTGCGACGGAGGAAGAGACGCCCCCAAAAGACAAAGCCTTCGCCAGTTTTTCGGCCTAGTGCCGGAAACTGGAATTGTGTACGAATTTAGGATGCCAGCATGATTTCTCTAGATCGGTGATGAACGAGCGCTCTATTGATTGCTCCCCTCTCCCCGCGAATTCGGATCAGTTGGCTCAAAACTTCATCAAGCT
>CAZROJ010000174.1:0-10800 GCA_964601665.1 uncultured Pirellulaceae bacterium | reverse complement strand
GGATAAGCACTTAGTTTTTGGATCCAACACTGTCACCAAGCTCGGCTTGTAAGTTAGTTGTGCAGTTCAGATTCTTCTGCAGTTCGGATTCGACAAACGATGATAAAAAAGAACCAGGGTGATGCTCGCTGTCGCGTCAGAGGCTAATTTCTTCCCCGTGTTCTTGAGATGTGGACCTCAGTGGTCCGTGTTGGGTTTTTGCGATGCCATGGGCTGCTCAGGTTGAGCTCCAGTTACGAACCCGATCGGTCAATTCTTCCATCTGATCGTGGGCCAGCCTTTGGCCCGTTCGGGATGCCAGCCAAAGAAGAATGGCCAACGTGAGACAGACCGGAATAAACCAAAATGCCCATGGAGGCTCGCCAGCAATGCACTGGGCACATCCAATGATGGCAGCGAAAAATGTCAACACGAACAACGACAAGTACGAAAACATAAAAGCAGTCCAGATGCTCGGATGCGGACTGTAGCGGCCGTAGATCTCTCGCTGGGTCTCACTCTGACGCAGCTCCAAATGCAGCCACGGCGACCAAAAATGACGTTTGGATTCGACGAATGAAATCAATGCATGGTCACGAGTGACTTGGCCGCTGAGCAATTCACTTTGTTCGTGGATCATCGTCTTGGTTCGTGCCGCAAATTCTGTTTCCGTCATGGAAGTCGGAAACGAAAAGGTCGGCCGAAATAGTGGTGCACTCATCAAGCATTCAACCAAAAAATTAGTGTCGCGTTCGCTCGCCCGTTGGCTGAGCTAATTCGTAATCGACATCGTAGAGTTTGCGGTTGTAGCGAGACCATTTATTTTCCGAGATCCACTTTGGATTCGTTCGGAAAGACTCCTGCCAAGCCGCGTACTTTCGAGTCAATTCGGCGACTTTTTCGGGCATTTCGGCCGCTAAATTATGTTGCTCCGATTCGTCGTTTGACAAATCAAACAGCATCGTGGGGTGGTGGGGGGTTTGAATTAATTTCCAATCGCCATCGCGCACGGCAGACCCGCGAAGTGCCATTCGCCAAAACAAACTCTCATGAGGCAGCGTGTCAAATTTTTCAGTCAAAAACGGAGTCAGGTCCACGCCATCGTAGATTTTTTGGTAGGCCCATTTCCCTCGTCCTACCGTTTCCGGCACCACGGTGCCACCGGCGGCGGCAACGAATGTTTGCATAAGATCCAGAGTTATCACCGGCCGATCGTCGACTTGGGCCGGTTTGAACTTCGCCGGCCAATGCATGATCATGGGCACGCGTAGGCCACCTTCCAAAAAAGTCCCCTTCATTCCGTTCAGCGGCGCGTTGATGGCTGAACTCGCCGTGACGCTGCCGCCATTATCGCTGGCAAATACAATCAGCGTGTTTTCAAGCTGCCCCGTGGCTTCTAATTTGGCAATGATTTTGCCAATGTTTTGGTCCATGCAATGCTGCATCGCGCAGTAGGCTCGGCGGCGTTTTGGTTGGATGTTTTCAAATCGTCGCAGGTCCTGGTCCTTGGCTTGCATGGGCGTATGCGGCGTGTTGTAAGACAAATACAGAAACCACGGCCGATCATCTTCTTTGCCGACAAAATCGATGGCTTCTTGTGAAAACCAATCCGTCAAATAGGCAACCGCGATCTCAGAAATCTTGGCTTGGTTTCGCATCAAGCGATTGTTTTCGAGCGTGGGCCAATAGCGATGGCTTCCGCCCAGCATTCCAAAAAAATAGTCGAAGCCACGGGCGTTTGGATGATGAGCCTTGGTTGCTTCGCCGACGTGCCATTTTCCAATTAAACCGGTGCGATAACCAAGCGCCTGCAAACGATCGGAAACGAGAATTTCGTCGATCGGAATCCCAATGGCCTCTTCTTTTACGTGCTTTGGATTGGAAAGATTGTGCTCGAAGCCAAAACGTTGTTGATAACGCCCGGTCAACAGGCCCGCGCGGCTGGGGGCACAAACAGACGCGGTAACATAAGCGTTTGTGAATCGAATTCCGCCAGCGGCCAGCCGGTCCAGATGTTCGGTTTTTATTTGTGTGGAACCATAACAACTGAGATCGCCGTAACCCATGTCGTCGGCAAGGATCAACAAAATATTGGGTGGCGAATCGGCGGCGGCCAGGGTGTCGTCAGTGACTTGGGGTTCGCTCGCGAGATATGGATTTGCGAAGAACCATGCCGTTAGTAAAAAAATTTGTACCACAGTGTCCACCCAATGATTTAAAAAAGTTAGCCTTGTCAGCCAGTCGAATCAAAAGCTACGCCTACGTATGCGATTCGTTTGCAATCCCTACCACGACCGTAATATTGTCGCGACCACCACGGCGATTGGTTTCTTCAACGAAGGCGTCGCATATCTGTTGGGCAGTGTTGGCGGATGCCAAAATCTTTTTGATCTGATCATCTTTCAGATGAGCGTTGATGCCATCGGAGCAGAGCATCACTCGGTCACCGGCCAATAAACGAGTCTTATACACGTCAGCGTCTGCACCTGATTCGGCACCGATCGCGCTCAGCAAAACATTGTGATAGGGCGACTGCTCGAATTCAGATCCGCTCAACTGCCCGCAGTCCATTAATTGCTGAGCCAGCGTTTGGTCACGCGTGATTTGTTGCAAAGAATCTTCGCGCAACACGTAGCAGCGACTGTCGCCGATGTGTAACACATACATCATCGGCCACATCAAATAAGCAAAAGTCAGCGTCGACCCCATGCCTCGATGCTCGGGGTGATGCTGAGCGTCCTCGCAAACGGCTTGGTGCGATTGTTGGGCTCCGCTTTTTAAATCGCTGATGAACTTCTCGATCTCTGGCTGCTTTGGGTGAAAAAGCCAGTGCATCGAATTAAGTAAATACTGAGCCATCGTTTGAATGGCCATTTCACTGGCGACTTCACCCGCACAAGCACCCCCAACGCCGTCGGCAACGAACAACATCTTGCCCATCGTTTCGCTCGCCAACGGACTTTCAGCAAACGGCGTGCTGGCCTGCTGCACATGCATCGATTTATGAAGGTTGGCAATCAAAAATTGGTCTTGGTTGGTTTGACGTTTCTTACCGATATCCGTTCGACCGGCGCAGTCCAAGTTAACGGGAACATCTGTTGAAGATGCCGCCATTCTGGTGCTGCTCGAATCAACTTCAAGGCTCCGCGATTGCAAATCACTGTCCGATGTTTTTTTCCGTCCAAACAAAACTGTTGCCGCCTTGTAAGATGTTTGTGAAAGCCGATCGAGCAAAACAAAGATCGGCCGGAAGATATAAAGGTCAATCAACTTGAAAAATAAACTGAGCGGTGAGCCTGCCAAAGGCACATTGCAAAATCGATTTTTGCCGCGGCTAGGTTTTATTCGATCAGGTCGCACATTGCAAAAATAAAAATTGACGGGCCGAATATCTGGTGCTCTTTGTCCGGCGTGTTTCGCAGGTGGCGTTACAATTGGCTGGTTGCCAATTTGATTCGGTGCTGCCGCGGTCGCCACGGTTGCGGATTTGTGCTTGAGGCTGATGCGGGCGGCAACGCGTAATTTTTCAACACTGAAAGAGTGAGCTATGTTCTGGGAATTTTATCAAACGCGGCAAATTGGAAATGCCAGCCGCAAAGCTGAGCGAGCGTCCGCGGATGCCGATCGTGTGGTGACCAATATGTTGATGCTGGAAAACAAAGTCGAAAGTTTGGCCTTGGCTTGCCAGTCACTATGGGAGTTGTTGCGAGAAAATACAAAGCTAACCGAGCAGGATTTGGAAGCCAAAATGGAGCAAGTGGATCTGCGAGATGGACGCCAAGACGGCAAAATGTCGTCAGTCTCTAGCGCGTGTCCCGACTGCGGTCGCAAGACCAGTCGCCGCCGCCCGAGATGCCTTTATTGCGGTGCCAACGCCGGCAGCCCCGAAGTATTCGGCCGCAAAAAATGAAGCGAAGGCGATCATCAGATCTGGATTTGAAAAAGTCGACTGCAACCGCCATCCGCGGCCGTCGTCAGGTTATTCAAATCTTGCTTGACCTGAGATCGCGGTCTCGTAGATGGCTTGGAAGACAAAGTATTTAAATTGAGCGTCCAGCAGCTTTAGCCTCGCATCGGCGAATAGCGTTTCGTAGATGTTAAGCGATAACAAATCGATGTCGCCGGACTCAAACAATTCCTCGCGGGCCACTCGCAACGATTTCTCGGCCAGTTCGACGTTTTGTTGGGCTTGTTGAATTTGATCGTAAGACGCATTAAGTGCCGAGGCGGCGTCTTGGATCTCGGCGCGAATTTTGTCTTGGACGATTCGTGTCTTCGCATCGATTTGATTGATCTTGCCGAGGGCGGCTTGGCGTTTACCTAAACCAGACCTTCGTTCGATCGGCACTTCTGCGAAGATACCCAGCTGTGCCTCGAACGGAGTTTTGTCGCCCAAGCTGCTGGTTTCGCCGCCCACGTCTTGGCCAAGGAAACCCTTCATGTCCAATTTTGGCAACATTAGGTTTTCCGCATAACGTCGATCGATGCATGCGGATTCACGTGCGGCTTGCAATGCGACCAGTTCGGGGCGAATGGCAAGTGCGTTGTTTGCGTCGGCTATGATTTGTTCAAGCGTCAGACGCCCGGCGGCTGGAAGCGAATCGGGTAGCTGGTTGGGCGTCGCGATGATCGGCACGCCACTGGCATCGCGGTTGAAAATCGATAGCTTAATCGCAGCTTTTTCGAGGCCACGTTCGGCGGCAACCACGGCGTACTGTCGTTTGGAGATGAACTGGTTGTTACTTAGTTCCGCGATTATTGCCAAGTCTTTTGCCTCGACGCGAAATCGAATGTTTTCAACTCGTTCGTTAGCCAATCCCAATAGTTGGCGCTGGATTAAAACCGCTCTGCCGGCTGCGACCCAATCCCAATAGGCCTGAGTAGCGAATCGTTGAAATAGCAACAATCGGGATTCGACATCCGCACGAACTTCACGACGCTGAGCGCCTGATTTTAGCAGGTCGGCACGACGTTTGTCGATGAAACGGTCTTTCAAAACAGGCAGCGAGAAACCAGCCTTGAATTCACCGCCTTCGTTGGTTTCGCGTTCACCATACCACGGTTCAAAGTTACCGTCGCCGATCCGATAGGTGCTGTAAACCTCCCCACCCTCGTAGAGCGGTCGAGTGAGTCCGACGCCGTTTCGGTAGGTTTGGTAGAAACCAAGCGGTTGTGAAATACTGTGAGCCGAAGCAATCGTATCGAACTCGCCCCATGCGGCTAAGACTTTGCCATTGGCCGATTCGATTTCACCGATTGCGATTTCAATTTCAGGGTAAGATCGCGATACCGAAAGCAGTACGTCGGGAAGCGCTAGCTTTGATCGCGGCAAATCCGCATTTTCCAAACTTCCAAAAGTTGTTTCGGGCAGCGGAAGGATCCGATCGGTTTTTAAGCCGTATGGATCCTCGGGTTCTTCTGGGTCGTCGTCTCCTGCGTTTGAGGTGCGGCGTTGTGCTCCGTCCTCAAGGTCGTCAATTTCACTACGCAGAGAGAGTTCGTCTCGGGCCGCATCATTGCTGGTCGCTTCGCGTTGAGCCGTTTCTTGAATTTGACGTGCGGACGGCAGCTGGCCGTTGAGTTGCAGTGTCGAATCGGCCGCGTTGTTGGCGCTTTCTTGGAATCCCGTTTGTCGAATCATTGATGATGATTCAGTGGAGCCGAGATCATCGTTTTGAGTTGTCGTCGTCCGCTTGTTTGCGGCAGCAGCTGCAAAGTCATCAACGCCGACAGCTGGCCGTCTAGGATTTGAAAGGTCTGAAAAAATGGGGGGACTGCCGCTGCTGCGGCAACCGGTGATTGGCCAAACAAAACAGGCGGCCACGGCGAAATGAATCCAAAATGAAGGCGAGCCTACTTTGGGATTTTCGGCGGCTTGCTGTCGCTTGATTTTTTGGCAGGTGCTTCGTCCAGCATCACAGGGAATCCGTTTAGTTGTCGCCAAATTTCGTATCCCAGTTTTACTTGTTTCATCATTACCCAACCGTTGGCGCGAACACCCTGTCGGAGAAAACGTTCTTCTGGCCATGTTGATACCCATTCGCCTTCTACTTGCTTAAGTTCGGGCTGCACCAAAATTCGGAAGCTGCCTTTTCCATTGTCCGTCGCGTCCACGGTTGCAACCGTGCCGCCGAAGGTTCCAACGGCGACCGAGGGCCAACCGGCAAATTGCACGGCAGGCCATCCTTCAAATTGCAAACGTACTTCTTGGCCGATCTGAACCAATGGTAAATCGTTACCATTGATCGCGAGTTCGACCGATAAATTGTCTGTCTGGGGAACCAGCGTCATTAACGACTGGCCCTTTTTTAATGTCTGTCCCAATTCGTAAATTGGCATCCGCAAAATGGTTCCATCCCGCGGTGCGTTGACCACGAAACGATCCATTTTGCCAAGCTTGACTTCGATTTCGGCAAACTCCTTTTGGGTTGCTGAAATCTTGCTTTCGACTTCGCTGACCAGTGAGTTGGCGTAATCGACATCGGCTTGGGCTTTTTCTCTTTTTGCTTCTCGTTCTTCAGTTTTTGATTGGACTTCGTTTTTCAGTGACTCAATCTCTTTGTCCAGTGACTTGAGCATCGCAAGCGAGCTCTGCCATTTGGCCTCTAGGATTTCAACCTCTCTTGCAGGCTTAACGCCTTTGGACGCCAAACCACGTTGACGCTCAAAGTTCGTTCTCGCCTGCCACTCTTCTGTTTCGTATTTTGGTATCAGTTCTTCTTTTGCCTTTAGCTTTGCTTCGGCCATCTTGATCATTTCATTGGCTGAACTGACCGTGAATTCAAGTGCCCTCTCGTAGCTGTTGACCATCCGCATCGTCGCGAGTTTCTTATTGCGATCCGCCGCAAGCTTAAAGTTGACCTGGTTGCTTTGTTCCTCGAGCTGTGATCTTTCGTTGGCCGCAAACGGAGAAATCTCAAGTAAAAACTGCCCCTTTTCGACGTACGAGCCTTCTTTCAAGCCCATGCCGATTCTTGCAACGACCCCTTCGCTAGGTGCTTCAATGGGCTGCATTCGATCTTGGGGAATAAACGCAACGACCTGCCCGGTACCTCGCGAGGTTTGCTGCCACGGTAAAACTCCCATCGCAATAATGGACAGGAACAAACCAACAATCAAAAACCTTGCAAAGCTCTGCGACTTCTTGGAGCATTGCACCAAGTGAATCGCAGTGCTCGACTTCGTTTTGGCAAAACCAGTTCCAGGCTCGATTCGTTTATTTCTTATCATCGTTATTCTCGTTAGAGTTGCCCAACGTCGGTTGGGTAGCGCATCTAAATTCCGTAATCGTCAATGTCAACCAATCAAGTGATCGGCCAAATCCTTGCGTGACTGGCTCGCCAGCGAGCCGGGTTCACTTCTAGTCCAGGATCAATTTTTGATCCGCCCAGTCCAAAACCGCCCGACGACCGCTTGTCACGATAATCGTCGTGTTGGTTTTGAATTTCTCAAGTTGTTCTAACATGACGGGGACGTCTTTATCCGAAAGTCGGTCGAGTATTCCATCAATCAATAGCGCCGGCGGCTTCGAAATCAAGGCTCTTGCCAGCACCAATCGGACCGATTGACACGTCGACAACGGGTAACCGTAGACGCTCAGCCGCGTCTTGTAACCGTCGGACATCTTTGTAACGGTCGACTGCATACCAAGGTCGGCGAAAATATCGTTGATTGAGGCCGAATCGATTTCAGATCTTCCCAGACGCAGGTTTTCTTCGATCGTTCCGTCAAAAATTTCGATGTCATTGATGTAGGCCAGTTGCGATTGAAGCGATGCGGCGCCAATCAGATCGACGCGGAAGTCGTTAATCGAAGCATAGCCACTTAGCGGAGCATGCAGGCCAGCGATCGTTTCGATGATTTTTGTTTTTCCCGACCCGACGCCGCCCTCGATCGAAACGCTTGAGCCCGGTTGGATGCTGGCATCAAGTGGTTTGCAGGTTGGCAAAAACTTAAGGCCAACCAACTCGATTGCTGCGGGGCCTTTGCGAGGTGTCATTTGCAAACGATCGGCGGCTTCGCCAGGTAGGTCAAACAATTTGCCCAGCTTGTCGACCGACGCCATCAAGTCATAAAAGCTTTCCAGGTCTTTACCGATTTTTGCAAACGATCCAAGAATCACCGTCACGATCAGTTCGGCGGCGACCAGTTGTCCCAGCGTTAATTGTCCGTCAATCACGAGGTAGCCGCCCAATCCCAGCAACACCGTCGCCGCAACCGCCTGCATCATCATCGAAAACGAATACTGGCGAATCAATATGCGGAAGTGCTCGCGACGAGACTGAATGTACTTGCCGGCCAGTTCGTCGGCGCGATTCAGAGCGAAGCCGAGGCCGCCGTTGAATTTGAATGTGGTCGGGTGACGAACAATTTCTTGCAGCCAAGCGCCGGTCTCGTACTTCAGATACGATTCTTTTTTAGCACTGTTGATCGCGCCCCGGCCAATGATGAACAGGACAACCGCCATCAAAATCATTAAGCCAATGTCGTATCCCAGCAAAAATGGGTGGTAGAAAGCCAACACGGTCATACCGATGATGGTCTGTAAAAACAGCATCAACGATTCCAGCAGCAGCTTGGCCGTTACTTTTTGGAGCGTCACCACGTCGAAAAAGCGGTTGACCAATTCCGGGCCATGATGAGACTTCAGGTACGACATCGGAACGCGGGTCAGCCGCATCGAAAGGTCGTCTACAACTCGAACAAAAATTCGCCGCTGCAGAACTTCCACGACCACCGTCATCAAGACCGAAATTCCCGCTCGGAAAGCCAAGAAGACAAAAACGATCAGCGACAGGACGAGCAATGGCTGCAGATAGCGGCCGAATGCAATGGTGTTGACAAGCGCCTCAACGGCCAGCGGCGTCGTCAAACTCAGGATTCCGACAAAAATCGCAAAAGTGATCACCGAGCGGATATCGCTGGATTCCTGTTTCAAAATTGACAGGAAGCGACGGATGGGCTGCAGAGGGTTTTCCTTCGTCCCGCCGCGGTAATTATAAGCCGACGCTTGGTCAAGGGCGAACATGGGCTGAGCCAATTGCCATTGAAACAGACCGCTTTCGTTTCGCATGGCATTTTTTTTGAGCCACGTTTTGGAGACGTTTTCTTCTTTGCCGTCAAAGTAGATTGTCAGTCCGCCACGAGGACCACGCGGGCCCAAAATGATTGCAAAACGTTGTTTGTCCGATCCGCGATGAGGTATCAACTCGGTAATGACCGGCCCAGGAGCTTTGGCAGCACGCAGTAGATCGCCAAACGAACTTTCGACATCCCGATATTTGATGCCCGCGCGTTGACCCACGGCGTCCAGCATTCGCCAAGCATCGATATCTCCACCGTCTGAGCCTTCTGGGTGAATGTCGGCTAGTGACTCATTGGCTTCATTGGTCGAGAAAGCGATCCCCATGTCCTCGCAAACCTTGCTGGATATGTTCAGGATTTCGCTGTTCAGAGCCTCTTGTTGGGCGTTAAATGTCATAAATCAAGTTGCTCAGCTACCGAAGTAGGTCGTTTGTGATTGTGAAGTTAGCGTGTGTTAGGGCATGGTTTCGAATTGACGAAGCCCCATGTTCCCTGCAAAAAACGCTGTGCAACACTATAGATTGAAGTTTACGTAGACAAATAAGGTTTATCGGTTCAATGTGGTAGCATATTTCTACGTTTGTGTTCATGAATGGCAAGGGAGAGTTGTGTGGATTGGATCAATTACCATCACCTGTACTACTTTTGGCTGACAGTCAAAATGGGGACAGTGTCGGCCGCCGCAGAATCGTTACACCTCGCACGCCCCACCGTCGCGGCCCAAATTAAGGACCTCGAAAAAGCAATGGGGCAAAAGCTATTCGAAAAACAGGGCCGCGGGCTTGTGCTTACCGAATTCGGTACGCAAATCCACAAATACGCAGATGAAATATTTTCGATCGGTCATGAGCTGCGAGAGTTTATTAAAACGGGGCATGGTGAAAATCGTAAGCGATTCGTTGTTGGCCTGCCCGATGTCGTTCCCAAACACATTGCATTTGAGTTGCTCAAGCCAGCGCTTCGTATGGACGATCGGCCACGCACTATTTGCTATGAGGGCAAACTGGACCAATTACTTACCGATCTGGCGCTTCATAAAATCGATTTAGTCATTTCAGACGCGCCGGCGCCGCCCACGATGGATTTTAAAGTCTACAACCACAAGCTTGGCGAGTGTGGTTTGTCGATGCTCGCAACGCCGGAAATCGCCAAAATGTATCGCGAAGGTTTTCCGGGGTCGTTGACCGACGCGCCCTGCTTACTGCCGACGGATCATACGGCTGTGCGGCGAGCGATGGATATTTGGATGGACGACAACGATATTTTTCCCGAGATCGTAGCTGAGTTCGAGGACAGTGCTCTGCTGAAAGTCTTTGGGCAGGCTGGCGAAGGTATCTTTCCGGTGCCGGCGGCCATTGAAGCAAGAGTAATCAAGCAGTACGGAGTTGAACTGGTTGGGCGAATTGACGAAGTTCGCGATAAATTTTATGCGATCTCAGCAGAAAAACGCGTCCAACACGCCGCGACATCGCTGGTGGTCAAGCAAGGCCGCAGTGAATTGTTTGACGAATGAGCAAGTGAGCTGCAGGACTCCAGAAACATCGCGAAACCTCGACCGTTGAGTGTTGAAAGTCTTCGGAAAGTCTTCGCCGGCAAAGCTGACTACCGGCCAAGGTCGCGTCCAGTCGCTGTGATTGCGATACGAAGCGCTAAAGTTCTTCAGCGTTAGTGCCAATGTCAGTGCCAATTGATTTTGCAGAAAATTTCTAAAAAGAGTGGAATGGGTCTTGAGCCTCA
>CAZROJ010000173.1:0-10862 GCA_964601665.1 uncultured Pirellulaceae bacterium | reverse complement strand
CGGACGGTTATTTCGCAATGGTAAGGCGCGAATGAGTAGCGGAGTCAAAGACGTTCTAGAACGGATCGGCAGTAATCAGGAATTTTGGTTTCAGCGAATCAAGAAAATGCTAAAAACAAATCAGCTCCGAGGATGTTTCTTTGCTACCGATAAAGAAGGCATCATCGATGCAAAAAAGAAACGAGGGTGTCGGACCGCCAATCTTTGCCCGCAGTGATTTGGACGGAGTTTTTAACGCTATCTGGAAGGCAGCCGCAGAAACATGAGTCTACGAATAAACTCATGGAAGTCGTCAAACACGTTGCCTACGAAATGTATCATCAAGTAAACACGGTGACGGAGGCGAATAGCTGTCGCGTTAAGTGACGCTGCCACAACACCGCTCAAGAGGTGTACGCGAAAAATAGCCGGAATTTGAGCGACCGTTGCAACTTTCGGTCTGATTTTTTCTGCGAAGCATTGTCGCTACTGGTAAATATTCTTCTGGTAAGGGGCATCGGAAATCTCTTTCAGAATCAGGATTTTACCAGGTTGATTCGATGGATTCCATTTCCATTCGAGGCAAGACACAAGGTGAAATTCATGTGTCTCCGTTCTGAGTGGTTCAGCGTGACGCGGTAGGTGAATTCGATTTTCAAATTGAGTTCTGGTATGTTGCATGACCCGAAATCCAAGTTTAGCCCGGTGGCTAGATTGGAACTTATCAAAGATTTTAGTTTTGAGTATCCATGATTCTGATAGTTAATCGTTTTGTTGCTGCTCTGTTGTTTTTGCTATCGTGGCTGGTGGCAACGCCGGTAATGGCGTTCTCGGATGAATCGCCCAATATTCTGTTCATCTTTTCGGATGATCATGCATTGAATGCGATTTCGGCTTACGGCGGTCCGTTGGCCAATGTTGCGCCGACTCCTTGGATTGATCGTATCGCTCGTGAAGGTGCGCTGTTCCAAAATTCATTTTGTGCGAATTCGATTTGTGGGCCGTCGCGAGCCTGTATTTTGACGGGCAAGCATAGCCACGTTAATGGCTTTATGCGAAATTCAAGAAAGCCATTCGATCAAACTCAATGGACGTTTCCGAAGGCGCTTCAGCGGGCAGGTTACGAAACGGCGGTGATTGGAAAGTGGCATTTGAAATCGGATCCAGTTGCATTCGACTACTGGGAAGTGTTGCCGGGCCAAGGCAATTACTACAATCCCGTCTTTCTGCAAATGGACGGGACCAAGAAGAGATTCGAAGGCTATGCGACTGACCTGACAACGGACAAGGCGATTGGCTGGCTCGACAAACGGAACAAAAAGAAGCCCTTTTTGCTGATGTGCCAGCACAAGGCACCGCACCGGACTTTTGCTCCGGCTCTGCGGCATCTGGGGTCGCTCGATAATGTCGCAATTCCGGAACCAAAAACGCTTTTTGACGACTATGCCAATCGGTCGAAAACGTTGGCGGCCAACGAAATGGAAATTGATCGGCATTTAACTTGGGCCTACGATCTAAAAGTTCGAAAGAGCGAACGAGGGGGGGCGGATTTACCATCGTTTCGAAACTACGGGACGCCCGAATACAATCGAATGAATGACTCCCAAAAACAGCAATGGGACGCTTACTTTGGGCCGAAGAACAGGGCCTTCGTTGATGCGTTCAAAGCCGGTCAGTTTGATGCCAAGGAATTGGTTCGTTGGAAGTACCAGCGTTACCTACAGAACTATCTTGAAACAGTTAAGGCCGTGGACGAGAGCGTGGGGCGTTTGTTGAAGTACTTGGATGACAACGGCCTGGCGGAAAACACAGTGGTGATCTATTCGTCCGATCAAGGGTTTTTCCTGGGCGAGCATGGGTGGTTTGACAAACGTTGGATGTTTGAGGAATCGTTTAAAATGCCGTTTGTGATTCGTTGGCCGGGCAAAATCAAACCCGGCTCACGACCCGAGGCCTTGATTCAAAACATTGATTACGCTCCGACCTTTCTTGCCTTGGCTAACCAACCGGTTCCGGGTGATGTTCAGGGCAAGTCGTTGTTGCCAGTCCTGTTTGATAGCAAAAAAGAAGTTCGAAAATCGCTCTATTATGCTTATTACGAGCTAGGCGAGCACGCGGTGCCGCAGCATTTTGGGGTCAGGACCAAAACGACGAAGCTGTTTTATTTGCCAGGGACGGATGAGTGGCAGATGTTTGATTTGGTTCGCGATCCAAAAGAGATGGTCAATGTTTACGGTCGGGAAGAATACAAAGATTCTCAGGTTAAAATGACGGCAGAGTATTACCGGCTTCGAAAAGAATTCGGGGCGCCCGAATACGAATCGAGTCGGTGAATCTTTGTCCTTGAACGACAAGCGATCCAGCATGGGAAATCAAATTGAACAACGACAACCCCTACCAATCGCCAAATTCGGTCGCGGACGACACGCGTGATTTGTCCGGGCCAAGCCGCTAAGCATGCGGACGACGACAAACTCGTATAAAGAAATGCGGGTAGAATAGTTGCTTTGCTTTTATTTTGGCCGGTAATTTATCGAGCCAAATTGGTCTGTTTGAGCGCCGAAGAGGACCAAGAATAGACTGCACCTGGCGAAGCACTGGTTTTTGGGACGCGCATCTTGATGATGACCATGTTGATCTTCTTGTTGGCGACGAGGGAATGGCCCAGCAGCGCCTTTCGGCTGACAATTCGACCAGAAAGATAAGCCTTGGCCTTGCCTACAGAAAGTTCCTTGTCGCCGAAGCGTATAGGGGTCGCTTTGTCATTATCGATGACCGAATCAAACTTTTGGCCCGAGCACCGGTGTCGTGCAAAGTAACGAGGTTGCCAAGACGAAAGCCAGCCGTTTGAATCTCATTGTGTTTACCCTGATTGATTTGAAGGCAAATTCCGGTGCCGCGATTTGCACAGTGGAAACGCCGTTCTGAAAACGCTTAATGATTTCGTGCTAATTCCAAAACTCAAAATGCCCGCGTCTAGTGCCGTCGGCTCACTAGTTGTGGGATAAGCTCTTAGTAGAACGCTCCATTTCAATCTTCAAGAGGCGAGTGTTTATCTTGCATGTCCGTGCTGTCGATCGTTTTATCTTGGATTGGAAAAATGCTCCAGTGGTTTGGCAATGTGGCCACCTGTTCAACGGGTGTTTTGGCGATGGGGTGCTCAAAAGCCAAGCGTCGTGCGTGAAGAGCGATCCAGCGTGCGCGGAGGTCTTCGGTTTGCGGACCAAAGTGGGTGGTAGCGCTGTACAACGTGTCACCGACGATCGGGTGGTCGCGGCAACTGCACTGCAATCGGATTTGGTGGGTGCGGCCGGTGTGAAGTTCGATTTCCAGATGAGTTAAATCTTGGCCGTCAATTTCGAAGCGACCACGCACGCGAAATTGCAGGATGGCCTCTTTGGCTTGTTCGTGGTCGGATTGCACAATTTCCGACTTGGCTTGATCGGGAATTTTCCGCATCCAGTCAGACCACCGACCGGCGTCCGGTTCGACATGGCCTTCGACGACGACCCAATAAATTTTTGTCACGGTTCGCTCGCGAATCTGTTCGCTGATTCGTTTGGCCGCTCGAACATTTTTAACGACGACCATCACACCCGATACCGGCCGGTCCAAGCGATGGGGCACGCCTAAATAAACTTTACCCGGCTTGTGATCTCGCACCTTCAAAAAATTCTTAACTCGTAGCTCCAAGCTATCGATTCCTGGCGGACCTTGGGTCAGGAGTCCACCTGGTTTGTTCAGCAAGATGACGGCTCCTTGTTCAAGCAAAATTTCTGGTGTGGGCAGCGAGTCGAGCATGTGAAAATCTAGCTGGGTAGAAGAAGTGCGTCGCAGAGAAAATTCATGTAGTTCATGGACGATTTCATTTTTTTAGCCACTTTGGAAACCAGCTGTTTGTCAAGAAGATCAGCCTCTTCCAGATGAGCGACCAAGATGTGGTCTTTGAGTTTCAGGTCGGCGATGAAAGCGTGGTCGTCAGAGTAGCCACGAGGTGGTCGTTTGAGTGTTGATCCGGTTCTTTCAAAATCAGATTTGACAGCCTTGGACCGGAGGAGCTTTTTCCACCGCTCTTGGTCGTCGTCGATCAGGGCTCTGATTTTGTTGAGTTCAGGGTTCGGAGGGCTCCAGATGCCGGCGCCGAAAAATATTTCATCTGGCGAAATGTGCAGATAAAAGCCGGGAGCGTGAACATCCTTGCCTTGGATGTGGCGAAAGTGGATGCCAAGATTTGTTTTGTAAGGGCTTTTGTTTTTGGAAAACCGAACGTCGCGATAGATTCGCATGACCGAGCCGCCCGAGCGTTTGGCGACGGCGGTAAAGCAGGGTGAAATTTTGTCCAGCGGCTTGGCCATCGCATCCACAAATTCGATCGCGGGAAACAAGACGGATTTTTCATACCGCGGCTTGTGCTGGTTGAACCAATCGCGATTGTTGTTTTTTTTCAGTTGGCGAAGAAACTTTAAGGCGTCTTTGGGAAAACCGTCAAACATGTTTGGTCTCATTCACTGCGTCGTGGTAGCTGTTCAATTTTTTCGCGAAGCAGGGCGATCGGAATCGGCATCGCTTCGTTAACCGGCGGTTCGTGCCAGAAGTCTCGTAAGCGGCGTGGCAAAAGAAACTGCTGAACTTCACTTTCAAGTTCGGCCAGCCATTCTGGCAGATCGACACCGACGCCGTTGGTGGATCTTAAAAATGCTTGCGTTTCGTGTTGGAGCAAGTCGAAAGCTTTCTGAGAATCTTTGGTTCGAGGACGCGCCATGGCTGGTTCGACCAAGGCACGCAATCGATCGATCTGTAGTTGGTGAGCGAATCGGCCTTCCAGTCGACGACCTACCGAATTCATTTGAATCGAATACTTACTGCGAAGTTCGTGCAGCATCTCCAAGTACTTGTCTGCTTCCTTGCCAACGCGTTCGTTGAGCGAACGTCGCCACATGCGAGCGACACCATTGGCTTGACGGCAAACTAAAATCCGATGGGCCCAGACGACTGGTTTTAAGTGCCAGCAAATTCGGTCGTATCGTGATCGCAATCGCAGGAAGTCAAGAAACGAATCTAAAGAGTCGCCGCGATCGGACTGCGTGGTTGTGGTGTTGTAGTCGACGTACTCGTTGAAGTTTTCACGAACGCTTTCCAGCACAAGTGTCAAATATTTAACGGCAGTTTCGCGATTAAGCTCGGAGCCAAGTTCGTCGAAAAGCCGCAGGTCTGGAGAGTCGTTCGATTCTTCTACCTTTTGCAGCCAATTGTCTACGCCCTGGTACAAAATCGCTCGAACATTCCCCAAGTGGAAAAACGATTGAGTGAACAGTCCGTCACCATAGCGCTTGATAAAGTCAACAAGTTTTTCCCACTGCGCGGTTTTGCGAACTTTTTCAAGGACGCTTAGGCGGAGCGTTTTGCTATGGTCCAGCCACATTGGAAGCATCGTTTCGGTCAGCATTTCGATGCAGTCAAACAAGACCGTACGCGTTTCGGAATTAATCTCTTTTTCGCTTGCGTCAGATTGGCTGAGCCGATTCTTTTTTAGCTCTGCCGTCGATTTAACCAAGGTTTCGACCATCGACGTGTAAGCGACCTCAAAAATTTCATCGAACTCAGTAACCGCGCCACCGCCTACTGGATTGTTACGTTCCATTTCCAGCGTCGTGCGAGTCAGCAGGTGAGTTTCTTCGAACAATCCGAGAACTGGCAACTGTCGAAGCAAATCGAGGATGCCCGCTTGTAGCACTCGAGCGTTCACAATGCTGGCCGGTCGTCCGCCTTTGGAAAGCGGCACGTAGAGAGGTGTTCGTGTGTGGAGGTAGGTCGTGATGGCGTCGAAGTTCTGCGAAACCAATTTGCCATTGCGAAGCACCAACGCGGCAAAGACGCTGATGATTGGTAAGCCGCCGTTGACGATATCGTTGAGCGTCGCTTGGCCCGAGGGGCCGTTGGTGACTTGATCCAGTGGCGTTGAATCAACTAGGAAATCGATGGCGCGGATGACTCCGGCTAGCAAACGGATTGCGTTTTCCGTTTCGATGCAAGTATTGATCGTGTGTTCAAGCAGCAAGTCTTTGTTGTGTCGCTGTTGGTCGTATTGAACCATCGCTTCTCGGTCGGAGCCGTTGACCTTGATTCGGTAGGCGTCAATCGAATCGATCAGCACGAGCAAGTGTTGTCGATTTTTGGCGGCTTGATTGATCCAACCAAAAATAAAATTCCTGCGGTCGATCAAGCGTTGGCGGATGTCATCGTCGACTTGATCTGCGTCGACCGTGGGCAAGGGGATTTTGGCGGCGACGCACCAGAACGAAGCGAGTGTGCCTAAAAATTCGAGCCGATCCAATACACGATCGACTTCGGCTTCAAGCGTGCTGTCGTTTTGCTGTGAATTTCCGTCGTGGATTTCGCCTTCGACGCCATCGTCGGTCGAATCGTTGAACGTCATATCGTCGTAGGCGGCTCGGTAAAGGCTTCCGTCTTCTTCGTTGATTTCGTCCGTGTCGCCGTTGATCAGTTCGTCAAACTCGGCATAGAAATCGGGCGTCGACGAACGCTGCTGTCCGCCTTTAGTGAAGTTCCCCGGAGCCAATGAAAACTCGGGAACTTCCCAATACCCGCCGGCATTGACTTCGATAAAATCATGGAATTTACGAATGCGTTGCCAGATAATGTCGCGTTCTTTGGCCTCGACTGAGCCCAACATCATCTTTTGCTCGGCAATCCAGCGAAACATTAAATTGTGGAATGAACTATCGCCATGTTCCAGTGGGACCAAGTCGGATTGACTGATCCAATGGACCAGCAAGGCCGAACAAGTTTTGTAATCCTGGCGTTGCATCAGCGCGTCGATCACCAGCGAGTAGGCTTTGGGGGAATCGAAAATTTCAGCGTGCGGTGCCCAAAATTCCATGTCACCTGCTGCCGCACCTCCTTTGTGCCAGAGACTGAGCGCTTGACTGACCGTTGAAGCGGCTTCAAACAGGTCTTCGGGGTCAACGGCACCGACCGACGAAACTTCATGTGCCGCGTACTTTCGCCACCAGTCGACGATGCTTCGCATTTCGTTTTCGGCATCTTCTCGGATATCGTCGTTGTCACTGGCAGCTGATTCGCTGGTTATCCGCGAGAGCAAACCGAATAGCCGATCCATTGAGTCCAGCAAGTCATAGACGCGGTGGTCTCGGACTGAATTTTCCATCGCCGGGAAGAGGCTGTAGTTGGCGTCGAAGCCGATAATATTCCATGGATCAACAATTGCGCCGCAGGCGATTCCAGATTTAATTCGGGAAACGATTTTGTGGACTGCAGCAAAAGCCGATTCGAGATCCCCCTTGTCAACCCTATCATTGGCCGAGGCCAACAGGCAATCGATTTGGCAATGAATTCGTGCCGATGCGACTGGAACAACTTTCGATTGTTTCGTGGCGGCTTCCGGATTGCCCATCCGGGCAAAGATCGCAGCGAGTCGGCAATTGACTAACTGTTTCGCTCGATGATGGGCCAGCCGAGCGTTCAAATCTTGCCGAACGGCACCGAATGGTTGGTGGCGAAAATCGGCCTCCTCAGCCAAACGGACTTGATGATCTCCGTCCAATTTGTGAAGCAGCTCGTGGTAAAACTGGTCACGAAAACCAGCAATCATCGGAATCAATGAACCGAGCGTCGTGTTCGAATCGTACGCACCGGGACCGCTTCCAGAGATTCCCGAGCCCATCAACATCGTGCAGGCCAGGGCGGAGGCGGCTTCGGTCAGCGCTTCATCAGCCGGAATCGGGTTCTCACCGGTCGTGCATGATTCAACTCGTTTTAGGAGTGCTTCCAAGGTGACCGCGTGAAGGATAAATCGCGTAAAAAAACCTTCGCCGTCAATCGTGTCGTCATCCCATTGACCAAAGTGATGATTCGGGCGTTGGTTGATCGGATGGTCAAAATCGAAAGCTCTTACATCGATTGCAAGTTCGTTCAAACGTTCCGGGGCAAATTGAGCCGCCCGCAGGATGTGTGGATTTGTATGTTGAATGATTTCTAGCGTTCTAACCAGCAAGTCATGGTAGCGCCCGTGCGCGACGCCGCTGCCCTGAATGTAAACCGGCAGCGGTCGAAAATACTCGTGCGGATAGGGCTCACACTTTTGGGATTCGAGCGTTGCCACGGGACGGTGACCAAGAAAATCGTTGAAGCGAAGCAGCAGGGCTCTGGCGAAAGACTTTTTGTCTACCTGGTCCATTGTCTCCGCGTTGTCCAGGCCTTCCTCATTCATTTTTTGCAGCACGGCTTCGAACGCACGTCCGACAAAGAAAGAATTTAGCAGGAACTGGTTGCTTTGATGAAAAAACAAATCATGGTGATACTTCAAGTATTGAGGCAGCAATTGCTCGAAAGTGACTTCGAGCGAAAAATGGGCCTGTGATGAATCACGAAAGGCGGAGTTGTCTTTTTCCAGAGACTTTAGTCTTACCAGCAGAGCTTTGTGGATGGCCTCGGCTGTCGTGCCATGCAGTTCGCCGACATGGTTTGCGGCTGCGAATTCTGGATCGACATTGGTGTCAGGTTCGGCTTGCAAGCCATTGTCCGAAGCAAGCGCCGCTCCATCGGCGTCTTCGCGGGCCGAAAGTTGTCGGTAAAGATGATTCAAGTTTTCAAAAAAACGAGCATCGAAGCTTCCGTTGGCATAATTCAAGTATCCAAGGATCGGGTCGACGATTGAAAAATCTTTAGAATCTTGATCGAGATTAGATGCGCTCATCGATTGATTTTGCAGTCTTTAGCATGTGGCCAATGAGAGGGCTTTCGGCATCGTTTTGGTGCAAACACGACTCACACTAAAACCAGACTTTTAAATCCGTACCGATTCGACATCTCACAAAACGTCGGCGATTTCGACTCAGTCAACAAGACCATCGCGTATGCCTTCATCGTAAAAATCGGTCTAGAAATGGTCTAGTCGAGATTGGGATGCCAAAGCGTTTTGGGGCATAGTTTTCAGCGTACTGATGAAAATGATTGGTAATATCGGCCCTCATCGGCCGTCTTAACTGCGTTTTTCCCCCGATTGCTTTCACCAATGTGCTTACAGTCGGTAAAACATGCGTTTTTGGGTGGATCAATCGCGGGATTCAACGATACTGTCGATAAAGAAAAATAATTGTTTATCCGCCTTCGCGTCTTCGGCGGCCTAGGTCGCCCGTGAGTTGATTTGTTGGAGTTATGTAAATGTGTGATGGTAAACTTTGTCGACAAGTCAAAGCCTGCTGGCAAATTGCAACGCTGGCGAGTCTGTTGTGCCTATTGGGTATCGCAACGCCGGTTTCCAGCAGCCTTGCCAATGATGGACAACAGCTCGGCCAGATCGGCTTGAAGCAACTTTGGTCTTCGCACAGTGGCACGTCCGGTGGCGACCTAGTCGACTGGTACTTGGACATTAATCCAAATAAAAGTACGACGTTTTTCTCGATCGAAGGCGGCGACTACTACGAATCTTATTCCGAGCACGATATTGGTCCGTCGGGTCAGCCCTACGGTGTCGAATATGGTCTCGAGATCGCCAACATCAAAAAAGAGATCGCCGAAAAGCGTTTGCTGGCGCGGACGGGAAAACCGGTCGAGGTTGCGGTCACCAAGTACGCGCTTCCCGAATCGACACTTTATACTCAATGCGGCAACGCGACGGTTCGTGCCTTCGATGCCGAAACGGGCAAAATCAAGTGGTCAACGAACGTTGGAACGCCCGGACGCAAAAGCCGTGGTGTTGTTGCCAATGGAGAATATGTGGCAGCTCTGAACGGCACAACTCTTTATTGTCTTGACGCAAAAACCGGAGCGATCGTTTGGACGAAGCGTTGCAAGAATGCTCCAGCAGCTCCGCCGGCGATGGACAGTCGCGATATCTTTATTCCGTCGATGAACGGACGAGTCGAGCGAATGAATATCGCGGAGAAGGGCTTCGCTTCGATCGCGTTTGTATCTGGCGGTTACGGTCCAACCATCGCTCGGCCGGCCGTCTCGCCGCTGTCGCTTTGTTGGGGCTGTTATTCGGGAAAAGTCTCAATCGCATCGCATCGAAACAAATTCGCGATCGTCGCCGTGCAACTAAACACGGAAGGCCCAATCGTTGCGCCGCCGGTTTACAAAGGTGGCATGTATTTTATAGGTTCTGAAGACGGTTACGTTTACGGGATGTCTGAGCGTAAAGGGGCCTTGATTTGGGAAAACGGCACCGGTTTTAGCATTATTCAATCCCCGGTTGTGCTGGGCAATGATGTGTTCGTAATCAATGACCACGACCAACTGTTCAAGTTTGACGCCGCGTCGGGGCGTGCGACAGCCGAATGGCAAACGCCACGCGAAGGCGTCGGCCAGTTCGCGGGTGCGAGTAAAGACAAGTTCTATTCGATTGATCGATTTGGCACTTTAAAAGTCCTCGATCAGGCAACGGGTACCAACATTGGCCAGACGTCGATCAAGTCGGTTGTCGATGTGCTGCCCAATACGAAGTCCGACCGAATTTTCATTGTCGATTCTGGCGGCACGGTTCGCTGTTTGGCTGAAGTGTCATCGCATCGACCTTTCTATCACTCTGACGAATTTGTTCCCGAAACGAAAGCGGATCCCGCTGCCGGAGAAAAAGAGCCGAAGAGCGAGAACCCGTTTGGCAATGACAATCCCTTCGGGAATGATAACCCGTTTGGGGATGCGACTGACAAGCCCGCTGGAGAAACCGGCGATAATCCCTTCGGTGATGGCTCGTCGGCAGCCGGACCTAGCGAAGACAACCCCTTTGGAGACGGTGGCTCATCCGGGGCCTCTGAAGATGATCCGTTCGGCGATGGCTAGTGTGGGGGCTGAGCCGAATTGTCGAAAATTAATTGAACGTTTCGCGGACGTTCAATGGT
>CAZROJ010000172.1:6224-10899 GCA_964601665.1 uncultured Pirellulaceae bacterium | reverse complement strand
TTGTGAACGTGAACCACGGAAGCGTTTTACCTCAAAAAACATCGATCACAATCGAGTGCGTATTGACACTTTACGCTTACGATTCGGAGAATCGAGCGACAATGGCCGTGAACGACTGCGTCTTGGCTTGGAACAGACCGGCAGCTACCAAACCCAACGTCGACGAACGCCGTCGTAGAATTCACCAAAATAGACAAACCACATCGGCCGCTGACCGCAATCAACATCCGCCACGATCGTCGCGCCGTGCCGCCGATTCATCAGATCACTCGGCACCGTACAACGAATGACCGTCAACTTGCCATGGTCTGGATCAATTTCCGCCGAACGGCAAACCTCGACAATCTCCGCTTGGTACTTTGTTGCTGGATCTGATTGAAGAAAGAACTGGACCGACATGACCGCCGATTCATCGTTTTCGACCGAGCCACCAGACGACAAGTTCGCAGCCTGCGAATCTCGACTTGAAAGAGCACCCAAGATGTATCCGATTCGATTTTCTGGCACACGCAGCACGACGTCCCACGGTCCGTTCAAATCTGCGACACGAAATAATTCGTCCCCCCAACGGACCGGTTTGCCCAAAAGTTTTGAATGAGTCTGCCAAGTAATAATTTGCCCCGATTGAGAGGCGATCACGTTTAGCTTCTTTTGTTTTTCAACCAAAAATTTACGCCGGCTATCCAGTAGCTCCAGCTGGAAATTGAGATCACCAATCTCTGCCGCCAATCGACCCGTCAACGATTGATCTCCGCTGTGTCCGTACTGCCCTAACAAGATTTTCTTGGATTCAAGCAGCTGTTTCGTTTTGGCGTACTCGCCGCCGACGTCGTCCAGTTCCGCCTCCAAATCCGAGTTTTCGATCGTCGCCAACACCTGACCCTGCCGAACCGATTGGCCATGTTCGACGTGAACCGTTGCCAAGTTACCGTCCATTTGAGCACAAACCTGACGCTCGATTCTTGGCAGCAATTCGCCGTGCGTGCGCACGGCGAAAGGTTGTTCAACCACTGCAAAAGCCAACAACATTCCGACCAACAATATGCAGGCCATGGCAACCTTGGCCAACCACGACAATCGCGATCGAGCACCAATCCATTGCAATGACCGGCGAAACGGGATCGCAGCCACGCGTCGAGCGTTGGACATGGCGAGCGATACGTGCGGTTCGATTTGACGCAGCGATCGAGCAAACTTTGGCCGGTCAATCGATGCTTCGGCTTCGAAAACCAAAAACCCAATCGGCGTTTGGTGACCATGTTCCAAAACAGGCAAACCAAACAAAAACCCGTCGCCATGCTTTCGCTGCCACGCTTGAACCGATACGCTCAGCGACTCTGAATTTGCATCTCGGGCATTGTCGAGCCCAGCGATTCGATCCGAAGCCAGCGGCATGTTTGCGGCTACCGCTAAATTAGCCATCCGCTCCAACGCGACCTTCAGATCGCTCTTGCGATCCAACGTTGCGACGGAAGAAACGGCCGCCAGAGCGAATTTCCCACGTCGCGAGGCCGTCAACAGACTGACACGTTCAACTTGGCAGAGCCATCGCGCGTCGTTGACGATCAACTTGGCTATTTGTTTTAAGTCCAAGCTGCGATGAGCGTTTAGTTTGAAAGAATCCAGCCGACTCTGATTTTCAATTGACTGCGAGTGTTGAGCCGACAGCTGAGTCAATAAATGTTCGCTCACGGTTTCGGCAATGCCCGCCAAGACTTCCGTTTCAACACTTTTAAAATGTTGTTTCGCTTCTTTGGCCGCAATCAGCCAGCCCCAAGTTCGCCCCGCAAAAACAATCTCGACGGCAGCCAGTGTCGTCGATTGTTCAAAACAATCCAACCAACCTGCTTGACGCCCATCGGCATTTTTCAATCGAGGGTAAGCGGATTCGATTCCAGCAAATTCCCGAGCCGCCACATCACTGCCAGCCAGAAATAAAACCTTTGCTTGTTTTTCGTTAGCTTCGCCCACGGCTCCCACAAAGGCAGCCCAGCGAAGGCCCAACAATGCTTCGGCAACTTGGACCGATCGAGACAGAAAGGGCGGCGTTTGGATTTTTGCATCCTGAGCAAAAACAGCCAGCTGATCTAACAACTCGTCAATCGCAGCAACCGAGTGATTTGAATTTGGCGGGACCATATCTACCAAAGCGAGATTCAAAATGATTCAAAGTGATTAAAAAATGAGCCGCAAGCGCTAGCCTCGGGCCTGCTCTACGAAAAACCAAACCACCAAAACCAAACGACCAAAACCAAACTACGCCCCCGAAAACCCGCCTCCAACGCCTCTCGCGACCAACGCCGCGAAACCTAAAACCAGGTTCCTATCGCTCGCCCGCGCAGCAGCGAACACCCCACGAAAAATAATTTCGGCACAAACCGGCCCAAAGTTTCCTTATTTTCCGCAAATATTGCTTAAACCTCTTATCCGGATCGATCGTTAAACTCAAAACGCCGACTAACCATTAAGTCTCGCCGCTCATTCCTATTATGTCGCGAACGTTCGTCCTGATGAACAATCCATGAAATCTCCTTCCCTAGTGCTCATTTGCGTCACGCTTGTGCTGGCAGGTTGCCAGTTCAACGGCGATGCCATGCGCGCTGGGAAATTCGATTTCGATTTCGATTCGGCCCTGACAGAGCTCGCCACCGCAAAAGCCAACCAGCCCGGTCGCGAGTTACACGTTGCCGAGCCAACCGATGCGGTTTCGACGCTCCAAAGCGTGGCAATCGTGCGAGAAACGCGACTCGACGGCACGACAACTGAGCAAGAAATCGTGGACACGTACGACACGGGCCCGCTGGATGATTTTAGCTTCTCCGACGAAAGCAATTTTCGCCGCGTCCGACTCGAAGACGCTTTAAAGATGGCGCTGACCAACTCGCCCGTCGTACGCGATCTCGGCGGACTGGTTTTGCGTTCACCCGACGCCCAAGCCACCGATGTTGATCCAGCACTCGCCTATTTGGACCCTCGCTTTGGCGAAGAAGCCGCCCTCAGTTCATTCGACGCGGTTTACACCAGCCAGCTGCTTTTTCAAAAAAACGACAACCTGTTTAACAACCAATTCATCGGTGACGAAGGAGCCTTCCAACAAGACCTCGCTCGTTATTCAGCCGGCATCTCCAAAACCGCCGCCACCGGAGGAACGTTTGGTTTCAACAATGTCATCGACTACGAACTGAACAACTCGCCCTCCAATCGCTTCAACGGAAACGCCGAACGCAGCCGAGCCTACGATCTATCATTGGAAGCCGAATTCCGCCAGCCGCTGCTACAAGGTGCCGGCACGCTGTTCAATCGAATCGCTGGACCGAACAACGCTCCGGGCGTCTACAACGGAGTCTCGATTGCTCGCACCAGCACGGACATCGCGCTCGCCGATTTTGAAACCAAAATCCGCGACTTGATCAGCGACGTCGAAAACACGTACTGGGATTTGTACTTTGCCTATCGAGACCTCGAAGCCAAAATCGATGCACGCAACGGAGCCTACGAAATTTGGCAAAACTTGGAAGCCAATCGAGCGGAAAAAAGTGCGGCGATTATTGGGCAGGCCAAAGAGCAATATTATCGTTTTGCCGCCGAGGTCGAAGAGGCCATCCATGGGCGGCTGAACGAGGGCACGCGAACCAATAACGGAAGTTCCAGCGGTACTTTTCGACGTATCGGCGGCGTTCGAACGGCCGAACGAAGGTTTCGCTTGATCACCGGCATGCCACTGAACGAAAGCCGACTGGTCGTTCCCGCAGACTCTCCTAACGAAGCGGTTTCAGTTTTTGACTGGCAGTCGATTCGCAACAACGCGCTCAATCGCCGCGCCGAACTGAGACGACAGCGATGGAAATTAAAACGCCGGGAACTCGAATTGCTGGCCAGCAAAAACCTTCTGCTACCGAGACTCGACCTTTTGGGCCGCTATCGTTTAAAGGGTTTTGGCCATGACCTGTTCGGCCACGGCAACGAGCTACAACGCAACGCCAACGTCGCCACGCAGCGTGATTCCAGTGCCGTTGCGGGGCTGTTCAATAACGATTTGCACGAATGGGAATTCGGAATCGACGCGTCGGTGCCGATCGGATTTCGCCAGCAACACGCCGCCGTCCGTCACGCGGAACTCAATTTGGCTCGTGAAAAATCCATCCTGTCCGAACAACAACGGCAGGTTATTTTTGGGCTGAGCAATGCCGTGGGCGAACTCCGCCGTGCCTCGCGAGTCCGCACCGCCAACGCCAACCGGCTCGAAGCAGCCAACGAACAGTACGCGGCGATCCAAAACATCTACCGCGAACAAGACACCACGATCGATTTGGTTTTGGAAGCACAACGCCGAGTCATCGAGGCGAAGTTGCAGTATTTCCAGTCGCAGGTCGAGTACATGTTGGCGGTTAAAGCCGTCCACTTTGAACAGGGAACGCTGCTGCAATATCACGGCGTTCTGTTCGGTGAAGCCGAAGCGGCTTACAGCGAGTTTGATTCGATGCTGTCCGCCGATCTACTGACCATGGAGTCGCCACTTTTGCAGAACAACGCCGCGACGCAATCTCCAGCAAACCTGCGGACAGAAAAATGAAAAACATACTCAACTTCAAAATCATTTTCGCTTTCGTGGTCGCGGTGACGATCCTTTTCTTGTTTGGTGGGCGGCTGGCAAATGCTCAATATCAGACGAAGC
>CAZROJ010000172.1:0-6124 GCA_964601665.1 uncultured Pirellulaceae bacterium | reverse complement strand
AAACGAAGCAAAATCAAACGAAGCAAAATCAAACGAAGCAAAATCAAACGAAGGCAAGGCAGCTCGCGGCGTGACGATGAGCTTTCGATCACCTGAGGCGCAACCCGTTCATCCCTTGGCCAAATTAAAACAGGCAGACCCAAGCGGCCTCTTAACGCCCGATTCGCCGCTGCCACCCATCGACGGAAACGCAAGTTATTCGTCGCGCCAAAACCGGCAGCCCTCAATCGTGGTCACTTCTTGGACTCAACCAGCCCTTCGCCATCGCAAGTTATACTTCGAGGACTCGGCGGTCGAACGATCCAACGAGCCACGAAGATTTGGCAACCTTGCCTCGGGCGTCCATTTCTTTCAATCTTTGTTCCGCCTACCACTGCGGTTAGCGTTTGGTCGTTAAAATCTTGGGCTGATCGTTGATACGACCAACTTGAGCTTAACAAAAATGAACGCCGAAACGGAACCTGAAAATCACGACACAGTTCAGAACTCTGAAGGGCCCAAAGAGGCATTCGTGCGTAGTCCAACGAGCCCCGTTATTCGGCCTGCCGCCGGCTTCGTCAGCCAACAGAATTTACCCACGCCGCTGGGCAGTGCCTGGCTTGGAATTGTTTTCGCTGGCGGGTGCTTCCCGTTAGTCGTGCTGACGGTCGGCGTGATCGTATCGTGGTTTTGGGGTGACACTCGGGTATTCACTCCGGGATGGTTCCCTGACGCTCTGTTTTTCTTGTTTTTCACGTTTTTATCGGGGTCGTTTTACGCGATGGCCGGGTCAATCCCTGCCTATTGTCTGCTTCAATTTGGTCGCTTTTGCACTCACTGGATTTTGACTCAGCGCGGTGCTTGCGGCGTCTACGGCGGGCTCACCGGTTTTCTCTGCACGACCGGCGGCGGGCTTTATTTCCCCCAGCCCACAATTTCTTTGGAGGAAATCGCGTCTTATATTTGCTTGGTCGCGATCGCCATTACTCTTGGACATCTTGGAGGCATCCACAGCTGCTATATGAAACGCGGTAATCGAAACTGGTTTAAATCGCCATTTTTTGATCCGAGTAAACGCATCTCGTTGAAATTTTTGATGGGGTTAACCGCTGCCGTTGCGCTCTTTGTTGCCGCTTGCAAAGCTGTCGGCGAAACGGGACTCTCGATCGGAATCGCCTGGTCGATGTACGGCCTGCTGCAAACCTTGCTGCTGGTTGTCGAACATGCGTGGCGAACAAGAATCTCCGGAATGCCTTTTGAGAACTCAGAAAAGAGCGATGCAAAATAGAATACAATCAGTAGCGATATTTGCTCGCGTTCAGCCAAGCTATGAATTCAGACCTCCAACAGATCGAAGCCGAAACGGACCGAGCGTACGCTGCGGCCAGCGACGTCGAATATGACCCCTTGACGACGGCTTGGGGTGGCATCGTCTTGGCCGGTGGATTCTTTCCAGTGATCGTTTTTTTGGTGGTCGTGACCTATTTTGCTTTCAGCCAAGGCCTGACCGTTTCCCTACAACAACTGCAGCCGGAGATTGTCGTTGTCATCCCTGGGTTGGCGGCTGCCTTTTGTATAGGACTGGTCTACGCCGCGATTATGTCGATCCCAGCGATCCTGTTGCTGCAGCTTTTTCGCTTACTCACGAATTGGATGTTAACCAACCGTGGAGCCTGCGGCGTGTTTGGTGGACTGACCGGTTTTCTGTGCTCGACCGGTTGCGGTTCCTTCGCGATCCTCGGTCCGGGCGGTTATGACCTTCGACATCTCGTCATAATTTCTACCGCCACAGCGATCGGGCATCTTGGCGCGGTGCTGGCCGGATTCTTGCATCGACGCCAAACATCGTTTCCCTTCTATTCGCCGCTGCTGGACCCTAACAAACGCGTCTCGATCAAGTTTTTAATGAGGGTGACCGTGGGAATCGCGATCTTGGTCGTTGGCTTCAAAGCCATGGGCCCGACTGGGCTTGTCATGGGAATCGGTTGGTCGAGCTATGCCGTATTCCAAATCGCTCTGCTGCTACTGGAGAGCCGCGTCGTCAAATTTATTGACGCTCGATCGTAGCCGCAAAGTAAGCCGACCAATCCAGCCGCTGTCTGCAAACGGCCCGCCCAGTCGCTTTTAAAAAAATTAAACCAGCCAACGAACGCGATCGGCAGTTAAGTTTCCACCGCCAATGTTGACAACGATTGCAAATCTTGAACCGAGTAAAACTTTCGTTTCTCAATCGCCTTTCGCCTAAAGCGGCGATTTCCTCCAATATCCGCATGCAGCCACCGAATAGTGCTGCGAATTGCACGTACAACCCCTAGATCCGTCAGCCGAGCGTCTCACGATCGATCGACTTGATTTTCTTTCGGTGGTGTCGGTTCGAGCGGACCTATGTTTATTGGAAAGCTCGAAATACGGTAATTCACCGGTCCGCTTTAATTCCACCGAGAAATCCACCCCATGTCAGATTCGTTTACGAATAACCATTCGGCTCGCCGAACTAACAATCGGTTTTCGATGGCCGCCGTCTCAGGCACGGCTTTCGTTGTTCTCCTGTTGATGTTCGTCGCCTTTTGTATCCTCGGCTATCAATGGTGCCGCATCGATGTTCCGGCCAAGCACATTGCCGTGTTAACCAAAAAGACCGGTCAAGACATGCCCAATGATGCCGAGATTTCGCCTTCGCCCGAGCACAAGGGGTTGCAAAAAGAAGTGTTGTCCGAAGGCCGCTATTTCCGAAACCCGTACCACTACGATTGGGCCGTTTACCCCATGGTCGAAGTGCCCGAAAACAAACTGGGCGTTCGAATTCGCATGCACGGCGATGACCTCCCCTACGGTGACTTCGTGGCGTTAAACGAACAGCAAAAAGGCATCGTGGAAGAAGTCTTGCGACCGGGACGCTATGCGATCAATGCGATCGTCAAAGATTCAACCGGAAAAGTTTTGCCGGGATTCAAACGCAACAAATCGGACTTCGTCGAAATTGTTGAACTACACGACCCCGTCACCATTTCAGCTGGATTCAAGGGCGTCGTCACCAACTTGGCCGGCCCGATCCCGACGCAGCCCGAACACTACGAAGACCCCGAACGAGTCGCGGACGTGGACATCGAATCCACAACCACATCCCCCGACCTTGCCGCCGTCGCCGAAAACAAGGGACGCGAAAAAGGACTGCTGGTCAAACCCAATTACCGAGGCGTTCAAAAGGAAACTCTGAACGCGGGAACCTATTACCTGAACCCGTACATGTATCGAGTCCAAGCGATCGATTGCCGATCGCAGCGTTTCAATTTGGCGGACAATTACGACATGGGCTTTCCGAGTCGCGACGGGTTCTGGGTGTCGTTGGACGGCATCATTGAATTCCGAGTCAATCCAAGCAAAGCGGCCACCGTTTACGTGACTTACAACGAAGTCAAGAACGACGCGGGCAGCGAAGTGGGGATTGATCAAGAAATCATCCGCAAAGTGATCATGCCTAACGCGCGTTCATTTTGCCGCATCCAAGGCTCCAGTTCCTCGGGCCGCGACTTTATCGGCGGCGAAACTCGATCCGCTTTCCAAGAATCATTTCAAAACGAAATTCGCAACACGTGCAAAATCCAAGGCATCGAAATTGTCCAAGCGTTGATCACCAAGATCAATCCTCCGCAAGCTATCGCGGGTCCCGTTCGTGATCGCGAAGTCGCCAGCCAGCAGCTAAAACAGTTTCAACAGGAAAAACTGCAACAAGACGAAGAAGCCAAACTGGCTCGAGAGATCGCTTTGGTCGCGCAAGTCAAACGACTGGTCGATGCAGACCAAGAGGTCGTAAAAATCACGACCGAAGCCAAGAAGAACCAAGAAATCGCGATCGCTCAAGCCGAACGCGACAAAGCCGTCGCTCAAAAAGAACTGGAAGCCGCCAAGGACAAGGCCTCCGCGATTTTGGCTCGACAACGTGCCGAAGCAGCCGTCATCGGTTTCGCCAATGAAGCCGACGCAGCCGGCTGGAAGGCATCGGTCAAAGCCTTCGGCGGTGACGGCAAAGCATACGCTCGATACGTTTTGTACCAAAAAATGGCCCCCGGCTTTAAGTCGATTATGACCAACACCGCGGACTCGCCGCTAATGCGAGTTTTCGACAACTTCACAAAGGATTCTGACGACAGCGACGAATAATTCCGCTGCCGCGAAGCGTTTTTTAAACTCTAAATCAAAACAAAGAATCTCAATATCATGAAATCAATTTCAACCATTATCGTTGCCTGCTTGATTCTGGTCGCCGGCTGGTTAACGTTCGACTGGACGATCAACCGAGTTTACGTCCCCGAAGGCCAAAGTCTGTTGCTGCGTTACAAGGGTCCCTTTTTCCTGTCCGCCGAATACGCCGAACAAGGACAATGGGCCGATGAAGGGCAGGTCGGTGTGCTACGCCAATTGCGTGGCCCCGGTCGACATTTCTATTCACCCGTTTGGTGGGAACGCACGATCGTGCCCGACGTCGTGATCGAAGCGGGCGAAGTCGGCGTGGTGACTTGCCTGCTGGGCAACCCGCTGCCCAAAGGTAAATTTTTGGTTCCAGGCGACATTGGCGAAACCCAGTTCAAAGGCGTCCTGCGAAAAGTCTTGGGCCCCGGTCGCTATCGCATCAACCCCTACGGTTACGACGTAAAAAAGATCGCCAGCGAATCAGAGCGTTCAGGAAACCAGCTCAAACATTTTGGCTGGGTCGATATTCCAACAGGCTACGTCGGTGTCATCACCAACTTGACCGACAACGATGAAACCAACCAACAAGCCGGCATCCAGCCCAACGTTTTGCCGCCGGGTTTGTACCCGATCAACGGCCGCGAACAGCAAATCGATATCGTCGAAATCGGCTACCGCGAAACAACCGTCGCGGTAAAAAAACTCCGCAACCCCGATGGCTCGTTGCAACTGGACAAAGCCGGTGAACCGCTGGTCGGTTCGGACACCGAAGGCATCAACTTTCCCTCCAGCGATGGTTTCCCGATCCAAATGGACTTTACCGCGGTTTGGGGTGTGATGCCCGAACAGGCTCCGCACGCGGTTCGAACCTTCGGGAACATTGCCGAAGTTGAAAACAAGGTCGTCCAGCCGCAAATCGAATCGATCTGCCGTAACAATGGCTCGAAATACAAGGCCGTCGAGATGTTGGTTGGCGAGGACCGCGAAAAGTTTCAAGAATCCAATCGCAAGGAATTTAAAAAGATCCTTAACGAGAAACAAATCACGTTGCTCTACGGTTTGGTTCGGCACATTTACATTCCGCAAGAAGTTCGCGAACCGATTCAGTTTTCGAATGTCGCCGATGAACTGAAGTTGACCCGCGAACAGGAACAATTGACGGCCAAGGCGGAGGCGTTGTTTCGGCAGGCCGAGCGTAACGTGGAACTGGAATCGGAAAAGGTAAAGGTCGACACCGAGCGTCAGTTTGGCAGCCGTCTTGCTCAGGGTGACCTTGAATCCAAAACAATCGATGCCGAAACCGCTCGTCTGGTCGCTGGCATCGACAAGGAAACGGCAGAACTAAAAGCCCTAGCTACCGAGGCACTTGGCAAGGCAGAAAACCAAGGCCGCCAACTTGTTGAACAGGCCAAAGCCGATCGATTCCGTTTGGCGGTTGAAGCCTTTGGCACGCCGGCAGCCTACAACGATTGGATTTTCGCTGACAACTTACCGGCCGATGTCGAGCTAAAACTGATGTACGCCGGCGAGGGCACTTTGTGGACGGACATGGACAACGTGGGCGTTCGAGCCAACGTGCCATTGAAAAAACCCGAACCCAAAAAGTAGGTTTGTGTCGGCGGTCTATCCAGCGTCATTGCTCTGCAATAAAGGAATGCCTGTAAGATTGGCCAATTTTTTTACTGGCATTCACGTCCTCGTTTTACCGGATAACGAATTGCGATTTGCCCAAGTGCTAGGTTGGTTCACAAGATTCGTATTTGATTTTAGCTACGTAGAGAAAGAAGAGCGGCTGACTTTGCTGCCCGGTTTTAAAAGGTTGGCTGCGAATTTTCACGAAACAAAATGAATTCTTGACGGAGACGATCCCGAAACGTTTCGCTTCTCTTGCGTGAAATTGTTGGCGCTCGCTGTGCTTTACTCATCCGAACAAAAGAAACTTTAGAAGGGTTGA
>CAZROJ010000171.1:7813-10939 GCA_964601665.1 uncultured Pirellulaceae bacterium | reverse complement strand
CCGAGCTCCAAATGTTGATCGGAAATTCAAAACCTCAATTCAAAACCTCAATTCAGATCCTCAATTCAGATCCTCAATTGCTGGCCGAAACCTTAGTGCTCATCCCAAAACTCAAATGCCCGCGGCTACCGCCGTCGGCTAACCAGTGCTTTGTCACACGTTTATGCTCGGGTTGTCAACTTGCGGAAACTGTGGCGATCCAGGGACTTTCGTCGTCGGCCAACCCGAATTTTTAGAAATCACAAAGCACTCGTTGTGGGATAAGCTCTTAATAGCCTATCCAGACTTTAGCACACTTTATCCCCACTTTAATTGTTGTCGGCGTCTTTGAAATCGCCGAGTGTCGTCTTCAATTCAATTTCTTTCTCCGCTCGTCGAACACGAATGACGATCTGGTCTCCGATGCCGTACTGAGCAATTAAGATTCGGAGGTCTGAGAAATCGTCAACCTGTTGATCGCCAATTTTCAAAATTATGTCGCCGGCTTGGACACCCGCGTCGTCAGCTGCAGCTCCGGACACCACTTCCGTGATCAGACAGCCGATTTTTTCACGGCCGCCACCGGCTCGGTTGAGTTCCAAATTTGGGCCAAACATGATTGGAGCCGTGTTGCCGCGGACACCCAAAAATGCCTTCGCCGTAAAATCCAATCGAACTCGACCCTGCAAACCAGACTCGAAATCACGAAAACTTTTGGCAGCAAACCGACACCGGCTCAACGTCAACTGGCGAAGCCTCGGCAAATCCTCAAGGCTGCTAAAGTCCCTCTCATCCAAATCCATATTCTCAAGTTCCAGCGACATGATATTCAGACCTTGGATTGCTTGAAACGTCTCGCTGTCCAAAACGCTGTCGACCAACCCAAACCGATAGACCTTCGATTTCTTTGGTAACAAAGCACGAATTAATTCACCGGGATTGTTCGACTTTCCAATCGTCAAAGTCGACACTGATGGCGGCAATAGCGGCGACTGGATTGAAACATCATCCGCGATCGAACAGTTGGAGATCATGCAGACTTCGATTGGATGCCATCGCAGCACCTTGGCCCATGCGGAGTCCAAGGTCAATGAATCGAACGTGATATTCGAGATCGGCAGGGTACGCGCGTCAGAACGTCGCGAAAAATCGGTGACATCGCCTTGCCAATTTGCGTCCAACGATACTTGGACCGGGAACGACTGAATGATCGCTAAAGCACTTTTAAAACTCTGCCCCTTTTCCTCTTCGCCAAGCACGTCATCGATGTTTTGCTGCGTCGAATTTGCCAACACGACATCAATTCGTTCGGGCATCGAAATCGCTTCCGGCGGCCTGGGGACATCGGCGTCCGCTTCATCGTTTTTCGCCTGATTGCCAAGCGCTTCATTGGCTTGCTGCGATTCCGCTAGCGGATTGACCCTAAATTGCATTTGCGGAATTTGTTGACCACCACGGAATACTTGAATCCCATTCAACGCCATCGGGCGACCACCGGGCACGAAGGGCTGGCCAACGAGTCCCTGATCGACCATTCGTTCGTTCGGGTCAACAACCGTCGCGCCGCTGTCTCGCCAACGTTGGATGACGGCCTTTCGCCCCATGACGGCCCAACGCGTGAGCAACGGCTGAATTTGCTGATCTGGAATTTCGAAACGCACTTTCAATATTGAAAGGATTTTGAAAAGACTATCCTCGTTGCAATTTTCAGCAATTTGGTACATCGCACGTTTAATACGCGAACAGGTTTCGGGCGAGCAGGAAGACAGTCGCTTGGCCAGTGGCACGATGGCTGCGTCGCCCAGTGCGACGATCTGACTTTGAGCCGATTCGCGACGCTGGAAATCGTTATCGTCCAACTGATCGATCAGCGACCTCAAGTCTTGCGGCGAGGCACAAGCTGGGCCGGCAATCAGGTTGCCGGATGCTAGCATCAACAATGCAAGCAAGACGATAGCGTTGGAACGGCAGCGGGTGTTTTTTATTGCGTCATAAAAAAAAGACCAAGTCATCACGAAATTCCTCGGTGTTGCCGTCCACATCCGCGAACAGTTCATTGGCGGGGCAGGTAAGGGCCAATTTTCAGCCTGTGACGAATATATTTGCAAAACAGCTCCATTTAAATCGGTGCGGTCTGATGATACGAGCAAGCCGCCGTAATGTCGAGATTATCGGCAAGGTTTGCCTGACTTCGACGATTAGAAAATTTGGATTAAATGGAGTTTTTTGCTGAAGCCCGGCCGAAGATCTTTCCGATTATTTCAATGAAGAGGGCGTTCGCTCGTCCTCAAACACATTTTCGCTCCCGAAGTGTTCTGAATTTGTCGGTTTTGCTTGGTAGCTTGCCACAAAGAACTTCGCGAGGCGAGTTTTGAGTTCGGGCTGGCCCGACAAGCGTAATCAAAAACAAACAGTGCTCGCCCAAGCGGGTTTGCCCAAAAGGCCTTTACTATGAAAATCCATACCACACGTTTCGCCGCGATCGAAATTGAACCGGATGACATTCTGTTCTTTCGCAACGGACTCTTGGGTTTCGAAGACTGTCGCCATTGGGTTTTACTCGCCGATGCTGACAACGCGGCGGTGGCTTGGCTGCAGAGCATGCAGCATGCCGACATTGCGGTACCGGTTGTTTCGCCGCGTCGATTTGCTGACGACTACCAAGTTCACCTCGACCCTTCGGACGTTGATTCGCTTCAACTGACGGCCGTGGATCAAGCTTATGTTTTGGCCGTGGTCAGTCGTGAAGAAAGTTGCTTGACGATGAATCTACGAGCCCCTTTGGTGATCAATCTGGATCGCCGCATTGGTTGCCAGGTCGTCACCGCTGATGCTCAGCCGATCCAATTTCAATTGTCCTCGCTGCCAAACCAGCTTCGCAAAAGTGCTTAAGTGTAAAAGTGCTTGGCTTCTTAAGTGCTCGGGTTCTTAAGTGCTTGGCTGCTTGGGTGCTTTGTGAATCATCACGACACCGCGGCGCCCCGACGAAAAACGCGTCTCTGGAGCGTGCTGTCGTAGCGAGTTTGTTCTAGTGCTTTGTGACTTGTGACTTCTAAAAATTCAGGTTGGCCGACGACGAAGGTCACTGGATCGGCATACTTTCCGCAAGTTGACAACCCGAACATTAAGGTGTGACAAAGCACTCGC
>CAZROJ010000171.1:1969-7713 GCA_964601665.1 uncultured Pirellulaceae bacterium | reverse complement strand
CAAAGCACTCGCGACGATTCGTTCTTTGAAGGCTGTCTTCGAACCTCGGCATGCTCGACGTCAAACTTTTTCGGCTGTACCGATTGGAGCGTACGCATCGCCGCAAATCGCTGATAAACCGACACGTCACAAACGTCACGCTCGTTAAAAAACGTCGTTTGTCGCTTTTCTTCCATTGATCGGTTAACAAGGCCGAAATCTACGATGGCGAAGTTTATCGTCAAGCGTCATTTATTTGATGCGTTCACATGCGGCAAGGGATTGCCCGTAGACAAATGGCACACGGAATCGTCATCTGCGATTTCGAGCCCAGGCAGTCAAATTCAGTTTTTAAAAGGAGCCAGCCATGCTGGTCTTGTCGCGACATCGGGACGAAAGCATCATGATCGGAGATGACGTTGTCATCACGGTTGTTGACATTCGTGGAGACAAAGTCCGTCTAGGAATCGACGCCCCGCAGGAAATTCCCGTCCACCGCCAAGAAGTTTACGACGCGATCAAACGAGAAAATCAGAAGGCGAGCCGTTTGGGTCCTTCAGAAACGAACGATCTCGGCAAGAAGCAGCGGTAAAGATTGCTGCTCATCAGGGACAAAACTTGCTGAGCAAAGGCACAGATCTAAATTCGGCACACATCAAGAATTTGATTGGCGGTCGCTTTATAGCTTGTATAAAACGGCCCGAATTCTGCGTACTTGGCGCTTGCTTCGTCAAAACGCATCTCGTAGACGATATCTTTTAAATATTTTGGGTTAGTTGCCCACAGCGTGACGCCCCATTCCCAATCGTCGAATCCCACCCCGACCGTGATCAGTTGGGTCACTTTGCCCGCGAACTTAATACCGCTGCGAGCGTGTTCGGACATCATCTTCTGTCTTGCAGACGACGGTTGAGCAAACCAATTGGCTCCCGGCAATCGCCACTTATTCATTGGGTAGAAACACGACACGGGCCAGTCCGCAAAGTGCGGGGTTAAACGCTGGAAATTCATTTTTCCCACGCGACCGGTGTAGGCTGCAATTTTTTTCTGAAACGCCGAGCTTTCGGGATCTTCGCCTTCTCGCTTGAGCCTCTCCGCGTACTGCGGCACCGACAGCGCATACTCTGAAATTTCAGAAATCGAAACGTAGGACCAAGTCGTCTGAATCGCCTGGCCGAGTTTCGAGTTTAGCAATTGCTGATGCACCGACTCAATCTTGATTGGATCCGGATCCATTAGCATTAAAGAGAAATCTGCTTTGTGCCCGGAAGTGAGTCCTAGCTGAAATCTCTCGGTGCCGCTGGCTTGGGCAGTTTCGAAAACTTCAGCAAAATCGGCTTTCGCTTCATCAAACTTGGTCCCAAGCGTTTCTCGCAAATTGACGATCTTCGTTCGATCGAATGAGTAGAAGAAGTGGCTGCAATGCCAACCTTCTCCTGGGGTCATGTCGTCTTGTGTAAAACCGAGATCTGTCGCGTTACTCATTTGCTTCTTTACCGTTACCGTTCAAAAGCTCGTCAATTTTTTCGAGCAACAATTGGATTTTCACTGGTTTGTACAAGTAAGCACTGACACCGAGCATTTCAGCGTAGGAACGATGCCGGTCTCCCATATTTCCAGTAACGACGATCACCGGGATGGGCTTTTCCAAAATTTGGCCTAACCGCTCAAGCACCAAGAAACCACTTCGCCGTGGCATCATGATATCCAGAACAATTAAGTCGGGCGACTTTGATTCTGCGATTGCTAAACCTTCGTTTCCGTCTCTGGCAACGCTGGTTCGATAACCGTTTTCGCTGAGTACTTCTTTAATAATTTTCGCCATCTCTCGGTCGTCTTCGACAATTAAGATGTGCGGAGCAGTGATGCTCGATTGGGAGTCTGGAACCATTTTGTCTTTAAAATCGATTTGTAAATCTGGCATGTGAATAAAAATCAGTTCCGTGGTCAGTTCCCGCAGCGGGATCGTTGAGAATAAGTGCCAAAGTGAGATTAAGCAACAGTCAACACGTTTAACCGTTCCATCCCCGCCGCAACAACGGTATGAAATTTAATAAAACGTGACCTACCGAATTTTCCGGATTTAGGCCCAAAATCAAATTCCACGACGAATCCTTTCCTTCCAGCCGATTTAAGGAAAGGATTTTTATTGCGAAGGATCGCTACACCTCAAACTTCTTTGAGCTCAGCCTAAACTGCTGTTTCTCAAGAAACCCAAGCATAATCGGATTTGATCATGTGGCGTTCGTTTTTCTTTGCAGTCGGAATATTCCTGTTCGCCGGAGGCCTTCAGTGCCTGATGTTCGAACAGTTTTTTATTGATCAAAACAATCGAGTTTTGACCATTGCCAAGCGGGCTGGCAATGCCGCAAAATCGAGTGCTCAGGATAGTTACCGCGAATTCGCTGCCCAGCCCCAAACTCAACCTAGCCGCCCCGAATTCTCGCTTCCATCGAGCTATTATGGCGGTGCGTCTCGATTCCAGTCGCCAAGCTATAACAACCAAACGATCGCGAACGAACTACAAGCTGGCTTTCAGTCAAATACACCTCAAGGCGGGCTGGCCGGGGCAAATAGTGCCGGCGGAGCAAAAAGTCTTAGCCCTTACCGAGTGAACGATTGGGTTCCGTGGTGCTTACTTGCGGTCGGCACCATTGTTTGCCTTTACACTCAATCACTGGGACAACAAGGATCCAGACACGATTAGCGGTCTCAATCAATTTGTGGCTGCTGGCGATTCAATCGTGCCGCAAGCGAATCGGTGAATCCTTGCACACTCATTACAATCAGGCGTGATTCTTATTCGACTGTTCAAATCGCTTACAAGTCGTCATTCTATTAGCTGAGACCAGTTTATCCAGCTTGCAAACCTTTCCATTGTGCCACCGCGAAAATGAAACCTTCGGACCGCCCAAGTAAGAAAGACGTCACCGCCACGCCTAAAAAAATGACACTTGGGGCCACCTTTGGCGACGGTAGCACGCCAGCACCAGCCAGCCGCGGAAACTCAAATCAACCTACGCCGGCCAGCGGTCTCGCGGATTTACTATCGTGGCCGGGGCGAGCCTGTCTGTTGCTGGCCGTCTTACTTGCCCCCTGGTTTTGGGGTAGTGTTTTTATTCAACCGCAAAAGTGGATCGCCATCTCGTTGCTGGCGGGGCTAGCGTTTTGGTGGTTTGAGACGGCGATGAATACTCGCCGACACCAAGTCTTTCCGCTGCTGTTCTTTCCAGTTTTTCTCGGAATTTTGCTGGCGATTTTTCAGCTGATACCGTTGCCGGAATCGCTCACATGGCTCTTGGGCCGGCAAACAGAAATTTACGCCCAAATGATGGGTGACAGCCAAATGACCGCAGGAATTTCCGTTGACCGCTTCGGAACTCAACGGCACCTGTGCCTGTTAACGATCGCTCTCGCGGCTATGCTTTTAGGCTGTCGGTACTTTCGGTCCAAGCGAGACCTATTGATTTTGATGACAGCCTTGACACTCAATGGAGCAGTGATTGCTTTCTTTGGAATCATTCATCGCCTGACGTTTAACGGCAAACTTTTTTGGGTTTACGAAATTACAGGTGGTCACCCATTTGGCCCCTACGTCAATCGCAACAACGCTTGCTGTTACCTTTTGATCTGCATGGCGGCTGCAGTTGGATTACTTCCTATTCTCTTGCCTTCATCAAACCGCTCGGGGCCGCGAACGATTGTCAGTCGTGAGATTCCTTTGTGGCGACAGATAACGACTCACCTTTTAGAGTTCATTGCAGACATCAACGCTAAAAAAATTGCCGTCTTGTTGGCGATTGTTTTGATTGGAACGGGGATCATTGTTTCGCTCTCACGCGGCGGAGTGATCTCGCTTTTGACCGGTGGAATCGTCTCCGTGATCGCCTACGGCATGGCTCGTCAGCCCAAAAATTCAATGTTTATCTTCGTTCCATTGCTGCTCCTGATTGGCTTCTTGATTGGGTTCGTGGCACTTGGCGACGGACTGACAGAGCGATTTGAACAAACCGAAACCGTTGACATTTCGAAAGACGGAAGATTCAACCATTGGCAAAGTACTTGGCCGGCGACGCAAGAATTTGGTTTGCTGGGTTCAGGGCTCGGGAGCTACGTCGGAGTCCATCGTTCATACCGAAACGATGTCGAACTTACGGTATTCCATTTTGCCGAAAACCAATACTTCCAGGCCTTGGTGGAGGGAGGCTGGCCGGCACTGCTACTATTTTTGTCAGCCTGGGTCATCGCTTTCCAGTCCGCCAGCATGTTGCTCAGCCGAGGCCAATCGGCAACGACCGTTGGTGTTGGCTTGATGGGCACCTTTATCATTTCCTCGCAAGCGGTCGCATCCTTTTTTGATTTCGGTTTCTATATCCCCGCCAACATGTTGGCCTTGGCAGTCGTATTCGGTTTTTTATCGTTCCACGCTCAATCGCTCGGAAACCGCCTGAAAAAGAAATCGTGGATCCGCCTCCAGCTACCCAACTTAGCGATCCAAACATTGGTCATTGTTCTATTTGGTTGCACGTGCCTTGTCGCTTACGAATTGCACAAACAAGCAAAAGTTGAATCAATCAGCACGCCCAAAAACAACAAAATCAATCGCACGAACATGCCGCTGGCAGAAACCGAAGATCGGATCGCTCGCCTTCAACCCCTGGCACTGAACAACCCAACTCCAAAAAGCTTGAACTACTTAGCCGGACTCTACGTCCACCGTTGCCGGCTTCAACTCTTTGAGACCATTAGCGATTCGGATGAATTTAAACGAGCAGTCACTAACGATTCTCTTTCGGAAAAGTCGCTCGAATCCATTTACCAAAACTGGTGGGACTTAACTCACCTGCAGCAGCTACAAGAAAACGCGTATTACCTTAGGCAAGAATCGCCTTTGAAAGAGTTTCGAAAATTTCTCGAACAGCCTGCCATCCAAGAGAATTTACCTCAAGCGGCAATCTTACTTCGAAGGAGTCGTGAACTATCCCCGCTTCAACCAATCACCCATTTACGCCTCGGTCAGATCTTGGCCATTGCCGGCAACCAGAGCGAAGCGGACGAATCGATTAGCCGCACCACTGAAATCGCGCCCGCCAATCCGAAGTTTCAATATGTCGCCGGAATTTACTATTTGCAATCGGGCCGTCCCGCAGTGGCGGTCGAGCATCTGCGAAAATATTTGGAGCTTGCCCCAAACAAATTTGGGGTGACGATGGACTTGGTAACTGGCCGCACGAATAGGTCGATCATTCCGCTGGACCCACAATTGATTTGCAAGGATCTAATTCCTGACGACGCCAACATGCTTTTTCGATTTGTGAAAAGCTACGATGTCGCGGACCCAGCCCAGAAAATTGCCGCACTCGAAAGGGCTGAAAAAATCTTGCTCGCGATGGACTATCGCAGTTCAAGTGACAAAATTCTGCTGGGAAATATCCTCTCAGAGCTGGGCAAAAAAGAAGCAGCGATCGAAGAGTTCAGTGCGTATCTCAGAGTTCGACCGAACGATCTGACCTACTTGAAAAAGCGAGCCGATTTAAACGTGGACCTCGGCAACCTTAAGCTGGCCTTGGAGGACGCCGATAAGCTGGCGAGGAAAGCAACCAAACCCGAACCTTACAAAGCGTTCGTTCGAAAGCTCAGACGCATGATAGACAAGCAGAATAGAGATCAGCGAAATAACTGAGCATTAAAATTCTGCTATACCTTAACCCCACACGACCCCGATTCACTCAAGACAATCCTCCCAAGCCCCCCAATCAACCAAT
>CAZROJ010000171.1:0-1869 GCA_964601665.1 uncultured Pirellulaceae bacterium | reverse complement strand
CAATCAACCAATCGCTAAAACTGAGCTTTGTTTGGGGACTATTGGGGTCATACAACCATCACAATAGATTAAGCTATCAGCTTCCGATAAGGTTTCCCTGGCTCTTTTTCGTTCGCCCACATGATCGCTGTTGCAATTGCCTTCTTTGCCTCCATCGTCGCTGCATTTATTGCAGTGCCCGTGGCATCGATGGTTGGCAAAAAAGTAGGCCTAGTCGACCTGCCCGACAATAAGCGAAAGCTGCACAAATCGGCCATCCCGCTCATCGGTGGAATCGCGGTTTTTACTTCGACGCTAGTCATTGCTCCGCTGGCGACTTGGCTGGGGCTCAAATTCCAGACCCAATTTCTTGACTGGAGCCGGCCGTTATCTGCCAGCGGTTTTGGCGAATACGCTCAAACGGTTCTGTCCATTCGCCCGATTGACTACTGGGAACTCTTTGGGCTTGCGTTGGGTGCTGCAATCATTCTTGCCGTAGGGGTCTTGGACGATCGTTTTGGTATTCGCGGGCGGCAAAAACTATTTGGTCAATTTTTGGCTGCCTCGGTCTTAATCGTTTTTGGATACCATTTCGAAAAAGTCACCTTCGCCGGCTTCACGATTAATTTTGATGTGTTCTCGGTTCTATTCGTTTACGGCTGGGTAATCGCAGCCATCAATTCGGTCAACCTTCTTGATGGCGCCGATGGCATCGCAGGAACAATCGGTGTCGTGATGAGCGTTGCCCTTGGGATTATGGCGATTCATCTTGGCCAAGTTCTCAACGCGATCATCGCTTTTTCTTTCGCCGGATCTTTGATCGGTTTCCTGAAATTCAATTTCCCGCCCGCCAAAGTCTATCTGGGCGACGCGGGCAGTATGCTGATCGGGTTTATCCTAAGTGCTTTGGCAATTCGAAGCATGTCCAAACAAACGTCGGCCTTTGCGTTTTTCGCTCCGTTGGCTCTGCTGGCGATTCCCTTTATCGATACCGCGGCGGCGATCATTCGTCGACGACTTACGGGGCGAAGCATTTTCGAAGTCGATCGAGGCCACCTGCACCACAACTTGATGAAACGCGGCTTCAGTGCTCGAGTTAGCTTGCTATGGGTCTTTTTACTTTCGCTGACTACGGCCGCAGGCGGCGTGCTGAGCCTCGTCAATCAACACAGTCATTATGCGATGGCCTCCATTGTTTTGGTCGTCGTCGTCATGATGGCCAACCGAATTTTTGGAAACGCGGAATTCAAACTGGTGACTCGCAAGGCTAACGTCTTCGCAAAATCGATATTAAAAGCCCCTGACAATGTTCCAAAAAATGTGCAACAGAGCGTCGTTCACGTTCAAGGAAACCGCGACTGGAATCAACTCTGGCAACGGCTTTCAGATTTTGCAGACGAACACGGGCTGCTTGAGCTGACCTTGGATCTCAATGCACCCTGGATCCATGAATCCTTTCATGCGACGCGACGTCGGAAAGACATTCCTCGCGGCAGCAACCACGAGTGGTACACCCAGATTCCGTTAATTGCGGGCGAACGCCTATTCGGCAGGATTGAACTGATTGGATCGGGGACAGAAACACTTTCGCATCACCAAATCACAAAAAACTTGTTGAGCGTTACCGAGCAGATTGAACAGCATCTACTTGCCAATAACCCTCAACCTCGTCCAAAACCAATCGCGATCGAACGCCGCACCAGCGGCAAACTCGAAACCGATCGCATTGACTCCGCAGCAACCGTGCCGTCAAACGCGGATCAGAACTAATCTTTTAATTCTAAATTTTTGGACCGCTCGCCCGACCTTTTGGCTCCGCTGTCGGGTTTTAAAGATCAGTGTGAGTCGCCTCGGCAGCCAGCTCGCCCGCCGAAACTTTCAAACTAGTGC
>CAZROJ010000170.1:6962-11098 GCA_964601665.1 uncultured Pirellulaceae bacterium | reverse complement strand
ATCTTAAATTCGTACACAATTCCGGTTTCCGGCACTAGTGCTGCGTCAAAGCTTAAACGTGGAATATGTAGATTTGAGCCGTTTCGACCATCGCCTCGGCTTTCGCTGTTGCAACCGAGGTCATCGCCAAAACGGCTCATCCTAAAATCAAGCGTTGGCAAAGCACTAGCCGAGGCAATCGTTGGGTGTGCCAATGACGTGGATTGGCAGCCGGTATCCGATAACTGAGCGAAAAAAAACCTGAGCCAACAAAAAAACCGCTCGAAGCCAAAGCGGCCTCGAACGGTTTTTATGCGAAGCGGAGAAGACAGGATTCGAACCTGCGGAACGGTTTGACCCGTTCACCTAATTAGCAATCAGGCGCTTTCGACCACTCAGCCACTTCTCCGGGAATCTAATTTTTCGTCACCGCACAGAAATTACTGAAACCTGACAAGCCAGATTCTGCAAAATTCCGCTCGTCTTTTCAAGTGTCATTGAGCCCAGATCCTGAAAATGGTTCGCATTCGCTGCCGAATTTTCCGGACCGCCCGCAATTGGGCTTCGAAACGCCGACCAAATCCGCCTGAACTATCTAATTGGCTCAGTCGCGACTCCCAGCAGCCCCTCCCAGCAGCCTTCTTTTAAAACGGCTCTTTGGCGACGACGACACTGCAGTTGGTTCCGCCAAACCCGAACGAATTGCTGAGCGCGAAAAAAGGTTTGGCTTGTTCAGTTTCGCTGACGATCGGCAAACCGCCCACCGAATCGTCGGGATCTTCTAAATTAATCGTCGGCGCCAAAAAACCGTCACGCATCATCAATAGACAAAAAATCACTTCATGAGCTCCGGCAGCCCCTAGGCTATGCCCGGTCATCGATTTGGTCGACGAAAACTTTGGCATTTTTGATTTGCCAAAGACCCCGGCCGTCGCTTCGAGTTCGGCCACATCACCGACCGGCGTAGACGTCGCGTGCAGATTGACATAATCAATTTGTTCTTGCGTCACATTGGCATCGGCCAGGGCTGCTTTGATCGCTTGAGCGGCACCGATTCCGTTGGGAGCGACCATTTGATCGCCGTCGCAACTGGCCGCCGCGCCCGCGATGACGCCGTGAATTTTTGCTCCACGAGCCTTCGCCATCTCGAGCTCTTCCAAAACCAAAATTCCGGCACCGCCAGAAAAAACAAAACCGTCGCGGCCTTTGTCCATCGGCCGCGAGGCCAACTCCGGCCGATCATTGAACTTGGACGACAGGGCCCGCATCCCATCGAAAGAGCCCGCCGAAAATGGACTGATGTCTTCGGCACCACCAACGAAAACACGTTTTTGCCGGCCCGAACGGATCGTGTCCATTCCCATCATGATCGCATGAGCGGAAGTCGCACAGGCTGACGTGATCGAATACGAATGCCCGTGGATCTTAAAAATACTGCCCAGATTTGCTGACAGCGACGACCCCATGATCACGGGCACATGATAGGCCCCAACACGAGAAGCACCACGTTCGCGAACTCGGTCGCAGAAGAACAAAACATCATCGATGCTGGCTCCGGCTCCGGTTCCAATAATCAACCCCGTGTCGGGATCCTGAACTTGATCGTCACTCAGCCCAGCGTCTGCGATCGCATCCTGCATGGCAGCCGCGGCCAGCAGTGCCGACTGGCACATGAAGCGATTCTGGCGTCGATCAAAACGCTCCTCCAAGCCCTCGGAATTGATGTTTCCGCAAACTTGAGACTTCAGGCGGTAGGTGCGCCAATTTTCCGGCGCCCTCACCAGGCCGGATTGTCCAGCTTGAAGCGCGGCCGAATTGACATCCAATCCAAATCCTAATGAGCTATGAAGCCCAATCCCGGTAACTGCAACTTGTTTTGACATCTTTGCGAAAAATTAACTCAGTGACACAGGTTTACCGGTACTTAGGCGGTCGACAGAAAATGATCAGGCCAACCAAATTCCTAAATGATCGAGGATCAGCCCGATAGCAGGGTAATTCCTCAACCTTGCTTTGCCTCAAGGCCTAAATCCATCAGGCAACGTGTTCGCCCGACTTGCTCTAATTTAATCGTAATTGAGTGTTCACAAAATAGCCCAATCAATTATGCGTGATTCGGCGTAATCTAGGCGGTTGCCGTAGAAATTATGCAATCAACAGACGATAATTTGGCTTAAATAAAAATCTTCCCCCAAGCCATCATCTCAGCACTGGATCCTATGAAAGTCCTCTCGGGCATCCAACCGACCGGCCGCCCTCACTGGGGCAACTATTTCGGCGCCATTCGACAATACATTCAACTTCAGTCCGAAGATCAAGCGTTTTACTTTATCGCGAATTTACACGCGTTAACGACCATTCGCGATGGTGAACAACTCAAGCAAAACTCGCTAGATGCCGCCATCGACTTGCTGGCTCTGGGCCTCGATCCAGACCAAGCGACCCTGTTCATTCAATCCGACGTGCCCGAAATCAGCGAACTCTGCTGGTTGCTAATGTCCGGTACCCCCAAAGGATTGCTCGACCGTTGCGTCAGCTACAAAGACAAAATCGAAAAAGGTTTACCAGTCGTTACTGGCTTATTCGCTTACCCTGTTTTACAGGCGGCCGATATTTTGGCCTACGATTCAGATATTGTTCCCGTCGGCGAAGACCAAATCCAGCACATCGAGGTCTGCCGGGATATCGCGCAAGCGTTCAACCATAGCTTTGGCGAAACATTCGTCTTACCCAAGCCGCGAGTTCTCGATTCGTCGGCCCGAGTCCCCGGCACCGACGGCGAAAAAATGTCCAAAAGCTACGGCAACTTTATCGAGGTTTTCGAATCGGTAAAATCAATGAAGAAAAAAGTCATGCGAATCTCGACCGATTCCCGACCGATGGAGGATCCCAAAGAACCCAACGGCGATCATTTGTTTCAGTTGTTCAGCCTGTTCGGCTCCGACGACGAAATCAAATCGATGGCCGATATGTATCGAGCTGGCGGTTTTGGCTACGGCGACGTCAAGAAAGCCATCGCGACGGCGGCCGAAAATTATTTCGAACCCGCTCGGCAACGAAGATCCGAATTGGAATCGGATTTAGATCGAGTCCATCAAATTCTCGGTGACGGCGCGGCAGTTGCCCGCAAGAAAGCCGGCCAAGTTTTGGCTCGAGCCAAAAAAGCCTGTGGCGTTTGAGCTTTAAACAACTGAACCACCTTACCTCCATTTGCAGATGAACATTATTGGCATCGGTACAGATATAACGAAGTGCTCTCGCATCGTCCAAATGATCGAGAAGCATGCCGACGTTTTTTTGCAGCGAATTTTCACCGCCAACGAAATTAGCTACTGCGGCGACCGCAAGGCTTACGCTCAACATTACACCGGCCGGTTCGCCGCCAAGGAAGCCGTCCTAAAGGCACTGGGCACGGGCTGGGCCAAAGGGATTCACTGGACGGACATCGAAGTGGTCAACGAACCCGGTGGCAAACCCGTCGTCAACTTGACCGGCCAAGCAAAACGGATCAGCCAGTCCATGGGAATCTCCGAAGTGATGATCACCATTTCTCATTGCGATGAATACGCAGTTGCCTTTGCCACCGCCGTCGGAAGCTGAAAAATGGTGTTTCAAAAGAAGGCCCGGACGAAGGTCGTCAACGCCCCAATTGTTGCCAGATCTATCGGATCAAAGGATTTTGCGGCCAAATTCGCCTGCTCGCTTTGCCCGGCACGGCTGCGAAGCGACATTTAGCGGCGGCCGATGCCTGCAACTTTGCTTTATTGTTAAAGGAGGAACTTTAACTATCACGGTTAGTAATTAAATTGATGACCAAAGCAACGATTTCATCAAGCCTCCCTATCGGCAGCACAAATTATGAGAACTACACACAACAAACTTGCTACTGCGACGGCTATTTTAGTTGCCTCGGTATTTACGATCGCTGAAAGCTCGTTCGGCCAAAGTTGCCCCGGCGGCTGCTTCGGATACCCGACCGCAAATCGGACCGCCGTCGGCCCAACTGTTTTTCCATTTCAACGGCACGTTCATCGGCAAACAAATACGCTGGCTTTTCCATCTGCTCCGCTGACAACCTTCGCACCAGCGATGCCCTTCCAATCGATGGCGCCCTCTTTTCCAACGCGATTGCCAAACGCATCTCCGATTATTGGTTC
>CAZROJ010000170.1:0-6862 GCA_964601665.1 uncultured Pirellulaceae bacterium | reverse complement strand
CCAGCAATGATTGGTTCGCCAGCAATGATTCAATCGCCAGCAATGATCATTGGGCAACCGCCGATCATCCAAGCGCCGATCATCCAACCGCCGATCATTTTAGGACAGCCTATGATCAACCTGCCGCCGAGCTACTCGGTGCCGATGCAATCGATAGGACAAACTCCATTGAACGAGTCGACCTCGTTTCCGATGGAACTTCCCGGCGCCGTCGTCGGAACCATTTCCACTCCCGACGACAGCATGCTCCCTGCGATCATCGCTCCGTTAAGCTCAACCTCGCGCTCAACCTCGCCAGCAATCGAATCGGCAAGCCAAATCACAACCGAACCGGCCGCAGGCGACGATTCGCAAATCGGAAAAGTTTCTGGCGAAATTGTCGTACCCGACGACGAGCAAACGATGCGGACTGTCGAACCAAATCTCAACGGGCCAAACGATCAACTGCCTCCAGCCAAGGATAACTCGGCCGACCAACCAGCCGCAAAGAGCGATAATCCATTGCCAGAAGCCGCGGCTGTCGAAAAAGCTTCCGCAGAACTCGAAACTGCCAACCGACAACTCACTGAGGCGAAAGAACAAATCCGTGCGATGCAAGAACAAGCACTCGCTTCCGAGAAATCGTCTGAATCTTTGAAAGCAAAAATTGCCGAAATTCAGACGAAGAGCGATGCTGAGATTGCGAATCTCAATGCGGAATTTGCGGCTTTGAAAAAGGAATTGAAAACACGCGAAGCCGAACAAGCCAAGCTGGCTGAGTTGGCGACAGCTCTAGAAGCGGAAAAGAAATCTGCCGCTGAACTGGCCGCCAAAGCCAAAACTGCCGCTAACGCAGCCCGGAAATCGGCTCGATCCCAGCAAGCACTCAAACAGCAAGTTGCCGCTTACCAGACTAAGCTGACCCAACTGGAAGAAGCAGAGGCCGAAAAAGTTTCCGACCAAGCAAAACGAAGTGCTCAGCCGACAGAAGACAAGCTGAGCCAAAATTTGCGGTCCGGCAACAGCGATGCCAAACAGAAAAATGCGAAAGCTGGTCAAGACAAAAAATCCACCAAAGGCACGAAGAAGTCGGCCGGCAAAAAAGCGGACAAGAAAAATCCTACCATGCAAGCCGACGCAAGCTCGAATGATGTTCGCGTCAAAAAGCTGCAGGATTCGCTCGTCCGCCAGCTAAAAAAGGCCAAACAAATTCACCAGCGGGACCTAAGCAAAGCGTTGCGCCAGATTCATGAAGATGGCGGTGACAACGTGAAGCAGAAAGTTGCCGTGGCCAAAGAAAAGGCCAACAAACTGCTGGAGCAACGAGTCGAATCGATCCAAAAACGAGTTCAGACGCGTATCGATCGCTTGATCGACAAGTAATTCTCTTCGCGAGAATTCACACGATTCGATGAGGCCATCGAATTCGTTTTTAAAACTTAATGATCCGCGTCTTCAGCCGACGCGGATTTTTTTTTGGCTTTCGCGATCACTAAAACCCACCAGGTTGAGCCAAGCCATTGATCAAGTTGGCGTATTGCGAGATCGCAAAAATCAAGATGAAAGCCACCACGCCGCCGACGAACAACATCATCAAGATGAAACCAATTTTCCCGATCGCCTCCAAATTGGCTTCGGCACGTTTTTGATAATCCTCAGAAATCAAAGCCATCGATTCAGCCAATTGGCCGGCCGTTTCACCGTTGTCGATTTGGATCAGCAAGTCATCGGGAAACGCTTCGGTATCTCGAAAAGTTGGATAGAACTGATTGCCCGCTCGCAACGAGTCTTTCACCTCTGATTTAAACTGCGTGTAATAAAAATTCTCGGTTGAATTAAGCGACAGCTCCGCGATATCCAAGGCATTCATGCCCGCGTTGTCAGCAACCGACATCGTCCACGCAAAACGCGACAGTGCCAAGCAACGAATCGTGCTACCGATCAACGGAATCTTCATCGCCAATTTCAATGGCACCGCGCCAAACCAACCTCGCATCGTGCCAATGACCAGCAGAGCCAAGCTGGTCACGGTCAACGCCGCCAGAACGTAATAGGCAATCACGTTTCCGACGGTACTTCCCATCCAAAACCAATCAAACGGTTGAATTTGAAGCGCACTGAAAATCCAATCACAGATCGCCATCAGCAAACCGATGATCATGACAGCAAAAAACAATTCGAACGCGGGCCAAGCGATCGCTCGTAAAAAATTATTGCGGAACGTCACCAGGTCTTTGTAGTGTTTTCCCAGTCGCGCAAACGAGTCCTCCAGCCGCCCACCGACCTCGCCGGCCTTGACCACAGACACAACCAATTCTGGAAAGTACCCGTCCGTCGCCCCCAAAGCATCCGCCAGCGAGCCGCCACCTTTCAAAGCCCGCACGACGGTTTTCATTTTTTGTTGATAGGCGGGCGAACCGATCTGCGATTCGCGTTTGACCGCCGAACGGATGTCAATTCCAGCTTTGTAACTGGTGGCCAACCGCTGAAAAAGCGTTGCCATTTTGCTTTGGCTAATTTTTGCCATGAATTTTTTGCCCCCTAAGTGGCCAACTCGAATCTGCAAAAAACGGGCACACCACACGCCAAGCAGCCCAGCCAATCAGCCCAGCCAATCCGTGAAAAATCGTTTTTTGCAATTTAAATGTGTTTTACTTATTCTATCCGCACCGCCGATGAAAAGCGATAATGAGCCAGACGTCGACCGGCCGACGGAAATTAAGCACTAAAGTGATCAACGGAAGACCGATGCCATGAAAAATCGATTCGCCTGCTTCACGCTCGTAACGTTGTTTCTTGTCTCGATCGCTTCGGTTTCATTGGCAGACGACGATCGCCCGTTCGACCGAGACAGTCTAAAAATCGTCGATCAGGTTTTATTAAAATCCGGTGAATCGCTCAGCGGAACGATCCTGAAAGTCGCAGACGACCGCAAATCGCCCGTCAGCTTTAAAACGCTGGACGGTATCGATTTAGTTTTGGATCGCAAGCTCATTTCCAAAGTTGTAAAAACAGACGATGTGTCGCAGCGTTACAACGACATGATTTCAAAACTGGCCGACGACGCTGCAGCCCATCGAGACATGGTTACTTGGTGTAAACAGCAAGACAATGGATCGATTCGTTTCAAACGCCAAATCACGTTTCACAATAAACGTATCATCCGGTTAGATCCCAACGACGCCGCGGCTCGACGCGATCTGAAGTACAAGTTTTTAAAAGACGAAAACCGCTGGGTCCCCGAAAATCAATTTTGGACCTCGCAAGGCTACGTTCGATCGGGTGCAAAATGGGTCCCGCGGCTTCAACATCGTATCGATCAAAATAAGGATCAAGCCAATGAGGTCTATTCCGCGCGAAAGCAAAAACTGAACCTCTGGTCGCGGAACCTGCGTAAAATGTCCGCTGCCGAAGCGGTGACTTCGTTGATGGCCATTGCTGAGCCCGGTTTGATACCGGACATCTACGCAAATTATCAGGAAGAAAAAAACCCAATCGTAAAAGCTGTTTACATCGAGGTTTTTGCGGCGGCGCGGCCACTGCACAATCTGCAAATCAAAGGCTTGGTCGATGCCGCGATCAATCTCAATTCCGACAAGGCGCTCGACTATTTGATGCAGGACGAGTTCAACCAAAGACTTGCGTCGGAGTATCTGACTTCCTTTTTGCAAGACAAAAACAACTTAAAAATCAACCGAGCGGCGTTTTTGCTGGGCGAACTTGAATCACGTTATTCGATTTTGGCACTCTCCAACGCTCTGATTACCAAGCACAAAGTCCCCCAAGGTGACCCCGGAAGAATGTCGACTTCGTTCAATAACGTGACTGGCGGGTCTCAGCAGTTTGGATCGAAAAAGATTGCTCCAGTGCCCATCAAAAACGTGGCAGTGCTCGAAGCACTAAAGAAAATCACTCAGCAAGATCTGGGCTATTCCAAAGCCGCGTACCAACGCTGGTACATCAATAACTACACCGTCGTTGGTTTAAAAGCCCGCCGTTGAACTTAGAGCTTAGCCCACAACCAGTGAGCCGACGGCCGGCGTTAGCCGCGGGCATTTTGAGTTTTGGGATAGGCACTAAATGCGATTCACGTTGACGTACACGCCCGTCCGCCTTGCTGAAGCGTCATAACCGGCGCAACCGATTCGGTTTAAGTGTCGAATCCCTGCATTCGCCGCAAGATCTGAGACCTCAGCGGTTATTACGAAATAGGTTTTCGCGTCCTATTGTTTTAACCGGTTGCGGCTGGGGTGTAAAAACCCGAACGCCGCTGAGCTTTTCCGACTGCTCACAAGTTTTACTTCGATGAGTGCGGGTAACGCGGTTCCGACGGGGCGCTTTAGACCTAGGTGCGCTTTCGATTCGGAGAATCGAGCGACCATTCCGCCCAGCGGTTACGATTTTTCCACTACCACTCATGCTCCAAACCAGCACCCCAACTCAAACGCCTGCGAAGTCAAAACGCATCATCGAACTTGATGCGCTGCGAGCATTTTCGTGCCTCAATTTGCTGCTTTTCCATTTCACCTACGTCTACCAAAACAAATACGGTTTCGCTTCGCCGCTTGGATTCACTTTTCCCTACGGCAAATACGGCGTGCAGCTGTTCTTCATGCTCTCGGGCATGGTCAACGCGATGACGCTGCTGAGCAAACGCCAGGCGGGCGATTTTTTGGCCGCCCGTTTTATTCGAATTTTTCCGTCGTACTGGCTGGTCATTGTTTTAAACATCGTGATGTTCGCTTCCATCCCGATGTTCCATCATTCGATATCGATCGACGAAACGGTAGCGAACTTGACCACCATGCCAATGCTGCTGGGCTACACCAACATGGAACCCGTCACTTGGACACTCCAAGTCGAGATGCTGTTCTACTTGTTCTTGATGACCTTGTTCGCATTGGGCCTGTTGGACAAACCCGTCCGCACGATGATGGTCGCGGTTGGCTTTTGCTTGGTCATGGGATTGTTCATCAACCACTTTCGCAGTGCTTACCCAGAATCGGTTTGGAATTCACGACTTTACGTTGTTGACCAATTACTTTTTGTTCGCAACATGCCGCTGTTTGCGATGGGAATTTTACTAAACGAACTGCGTTGCCAACGCGGAGAACCATGGCAACTCTGGCTGGGCATTGTCGCCAGCGCCACGATTTTTCATATCATTGACCTCCGCGGCCACAATCCGGCAGCGACGATTTTACTTTTTGGAGTATTAACGGCCGGCGCATTCGGACGGATCCCTATTCTGCGATGGAAAGGCTTTGTTTACCTGAGCCTGATCTCGTATTCGCTGTACTTGTTCCACAACAATCTCGGTTCAGCGTTGATCCAGCAACTCGAGCTCGCTGGCTTCCCGCCGCTTGCTTCGATTTTTGTTGCGACGGCACTTGCGTTCGCCGTTGCTCATGCGATCACGGTTTGGTTCGAGCAACCGCTGACAAAATGGCTACGCGAACACTATACGAATGCAAAACTTCGAAACCAATCCAAGTCAGACATGAAAGCGAAAGTATCCGGCGACAAACCGCCCAGTTTATTCACCAAAACCCATTCGCACAAAACATGAATTCCTCAATTACTTCCGTTCCTGCTACACCGCCTTCCAACCAATCACCGACGATGCAACTGCAACTGTTCGACAACTTTGAAACGCTTCGCCAGCAGAGCAAGAACTGGGATCGCGTCGCCGGCGCGTTTCCGTTTCAACGCTGGGCATGGCTGGGTAGCTGGTTTGAACATCTAGCCAAAGAGGCCGATCCGGTTGTGTTGGTGGCCGTCGAAGACGGAGTGTGGACTGGAATCGCACCGCTCTTCATTAACCGAAACACTCGTGACCATCGCCTGCGTTTTTGGGGGAGTGGCAAAGCGTGTACGGACTACGCGGGCTTGATCTGCCAACCTGACAAGAGTGACGATTTCGTGCTGGCCGTCGTGGATTGGATTTCCAACGAAGGCCTGAGCGGTGGCTTGCTCCAAGATGTCGACCTGATCGAACTTGAAGGCCTTGCCGCGGAACGATCGGCCGACCAACGAGTGATTGAAATTTTTGAAGCCAACGGATTTGATTCCCATTCGGTTGAATTGGAAGGCTGCTGGGAAACGCAATTGCCACCTAGTTGGGAAGAACTGAACAAACGACTCAGTAAATCAATGCGTCGCAAAACGAAAAAAGCGGTGCAACGAACTTCAGACGAACGCTGCGAGATTATTTCTAGCGACGATGTCGACTTCGAATGGCTGTGGCCCAAGTTCGTCGCCCTGCATCAACAACGTCGCGAGATGTTGGGGCAGGCAGGATGTTTTGCAGATCAAGCTTTCGGGCAATTCTTGAAGCAAGCCAGTGAGAAACTGATCGCCGAACGTCGCGCCGATTTGATGCTGATTAATTTTGAGGGTTTGCCCTTGGCATCCATGTTGTTGTTCAACGACGTATCAACGAACTACATGTATCAAAGCGGCGTCGATTGCGAGCGCATGAAGCTCGAACCCGGCTACCAATTGGCGCTAGTTGCGATTCAAAAATCAATCGAAAATGGCTACCAAAAATTTGACTTTCTGCGGGGCGACGAGCCCTACAAGTCGCGATGGGATACGCGGCGAGTCCCAATCCTGCGTACTCGCTTGGTTCCGCGAAAGCTCAGAGCCAAAATTAAGCATAATGTTTGGCTAACAGGACAGTTGATTCGACAATATTTGTGGGCCACTCAGTGAACCTAGTCCGCTCGAGGCGAACCATTTTCCGGCGAAAGTGCTCTGTTAACCTGTCGATAATCGAGTATCATTTGTGCCGCAGCGTGGGCGATCTGATTGTCGTCGCGGCAAACCTGGATAGTAAGCGAATGGCTAGCGGCATCATTGGAAATGATGTGCCCCGCAAGGG
>CAZROJ010000169.1:0-11203 GCA_964601665.1 uncultured Pirellulaceae bacterium | reverse complement strand
AAAGGTTTTGTCCGCAGATTTCGCCGATAGACGCAGATCTGCGCCGTGCAAACAATCAGCAAACGTCACGAAAATCGCGACAGTTCGGTTCGCAAAGAACAGCTTTTAAGGTTAGTTTTTAAGCCGCGCAGAACCGACACGGACAATCGTTGTTTTTTTGATCGCGACCTCGTAGTCGCCGCTCGAGAAGGTTTACAAGGACCGGCGTTTTAACTACGTTTTAAAACATTCGGCCGCTTCGCCCCTTCACTTTCCGATTCAGATAAAACGCGATGCATGCTCTGGCTACAAATTTCTTGCTTCGGCGACGAATTCCATCGGAGCCACAAACTTCATCGGCGACGGCGGTTCCGAATTCGCCTTTCTTAAATTGACCCAGCGGTCGTTGCAAACATCAGCGGTAGGAATTCAACTGCCGATCCCCTTAAGACGTTCAATGATCGACCGCCCTCTACGCCAAAATATCCTTGACTACTTTCCCATGCACGTCCGTCAGACGGAAATCTCTTCCTTGAAAGCGATAAGTCAATCGTTCGTGGTCGATCCCGAGTTGATGCAAGATAGTTGCATTTAGATCGAAGACTTCGACGGGATCCTGCGTGATGTTGTACGAGAAATCATCCGTCTGCCCATAAGTTAAACCCGGCTTGATTCCTCCGCCGGCCATCCAGATCGAATAGTTTTTTGGGTGATGGTCACGACCGTAAGTCTTGTTCGTAAATTGCCCCTGACAATAAACCGTCCGACCAAACTCGCCGCCCCACACGACCAAGGTATCGTCCAATAGGCCGCGTTGCTTCAGGTCCGTGACCAACGCCGCCGACGCTTGGTCGGTGTCTTTGCATTGTTTCGACATGTGATCGGGTAACGCATCGTGCTGATCCCAGCCCATGTGAAATAGCTGGATAAACCGGACATCGCGTTCGGCCATTTTCCGAGCCAGCAAGCAGTTCCGTGCGTACGTGCCGGGCTTGCGAACATCCGGCCCGTACATATCCAAAATGTGCTCCGGTTCGTCCGAAATGTCCGTTAATTCAGGCACCGACGCTTGCATTCGAAACGCCTGTTCATACTGCGAAACTCTCGTCTGGATCTCCGGATCGCCGGCCTTGGCCAGTTTGCGTCGGTTCAACGCCGCGATGTCGTCCAGCATTTCACGTCGCAGGTGAGTCGTACAGCCGGCGGGGTTTTCAAGATACAGAACGGCTTCCTTTCCGCTGCGAAACTTCACTCCTTGATATTTGCCTGGCAGAAAACCCGTGCCCCACAGCCGATCGTACAACGGTTGGCCCGCCGCTCGCCCTGTTCCTCGAGAGACCAAAACCAAATACGACGGCAGGTCACGATTTTCACTGCCCAAGCCGTAGGCAATCCACGCTCCCATGCTTGGCCGTCCCGCCAATTGAAAACCAGTTTGGCAAAAGGTAATCGCCGGGTCATGATTGATCGCTTCGGTTTGCATCGACCGTATGATGCACATGTCGTCCGCAATTTTGGCCGTGTAGGGTAGTAGTTCGCTGATCCAAGCTCCGGATTTTCCATGCTGCCCAAATGCAAACTTCGATGGCGCAATCGGAAAACTTTTTTGACCACTGGTCATTCCCGTCAGCCGTTGCCCTTTACGAATCTCATCGGGCAGCTCGGTTTTTTGGATATCGACCAACCCCGGTTTGTAGTCAAACGTCTCCAACTGCGATGGCGCACCCGACTGGAACAAATAGATCACGCGTTTCGCTTTGGGAGCGTGATGCGGCAAGTCATTGCCGCCAGCCAGCAACGGCGACGCGGCCATCGAATTGAGCGCGACGGCCCCCAACCCCATCCCGGCGGCCGTCATAAACTGGCGACGATTAAATTTAAGCGTTTGGTCGAGTGGATTCATGGTTTAGATTTTCCGATAGTAAATTTTTTCGCCAGCATCTTCCGGCATCGCTCGACAACGTTGTCTGGCCTATTCACGAGTGATCACTTCATCCAGATTTAGAATCACGCTACAGACTGCCGCATAACTGGCCAAAGAAACGGGTGACGCGGAATCATTGTTAGTCGCCAAATTCGAGTCTCCCGTCGTCAAAAACTGTCGAGCGGTCTCGGGAGCGGCGTCAAACTGTCGTTTGTACTTTTCAAAAGCCGACAGCAAAACACCCAGCTCTTCGTCATCCGGCCAGCGACTGGTGGCGTGTCGAAAGGCCAGTCGCACCCGCTGCTGGTGCTCGGCTTCCGATTCAACGACCCGAATCGCCAATCGAATGGCAGCCTCGACATAGGTCACATCATTCAAAAGCGCCAAAGCTTGCAGCGGCGTATTGGTCCGGTCCCGCGACACCGCACAAATATCGCGACCGACGCCATCGAATGTGACCACGGTCGGGTGAGGAACCGTTCGCTTGCGATAGGTATACAAAGACCGTCTGTAGAGATCGTCACCGGTTGACTGTCGATAGGGCGGTTCACCAGCGCCGCCGGCAAGATCCGCCCACAAGCCTGCTGGCTGGTAAGGTTTGACCGAGGGTCCACCAATTTTTTTGGTCAACAAACCGCTGATCGCCAAAGCGTTGTCTCGAATCGTTTCCGCTGGCAATCGAAAACGCGACCCGCGCGATAGTCTTTCATTGTTCGGATCCGACTCGAAGGCGGTTCGCGGCGAGTTGGACGTTTGCCGATACGTTGCACTGGTCAAAATCAAACGATGCAATGCTTTCATATCCCACCCTGAATCGACGAACTCACACGCGAGCCAATCCAATAGCTCCGGGTACATCGGCGGGGGACTTTGCACGCCAAAGTTTTCTGATGTTTTGACGAGCCCTTGGCCGAAGTACCTGGCCCAGATTTGATTGACCGCCACCCGAGCGGTCAGCGGGTTTTCGCCATCGACCAGCCAGCGAGCCAACTCCAGCCGGTTGCGGGGCGTTTTGCCAGATTTAAACAACTTGGGAATGGCAGCAGAAACAGGTTTTGATTTATCCGGCTGATCATAGACGCCTCGGTTTAGCAAATAGGCTTGGCGAGGTTTCTCCAACTCTTTCATCACCATCGTGGTCGGCATCGCCTTCTCCAATCGTTCGATTTTTGCAAGCAACTGTTGAAGTTGGCGGTCGGTGGATTGTCGCTGAATCTTCACCGCAAAATCGTCGTGATGTTTGATCTCGGCAACCACCTCCTCCGACGCCTCGTCTGGTGATGCCTGAATCATGTGCTCCATCGAATGGTCGTAAATCTGCCGCACTGCTTGGTCGTTCAACGCCTTGGGCCAAATTCGCAAGCTGCCGATCAACCCCAAGAAAGGCGGCGTTTGTTCGCGAAGCCCCAACCAAACCGGATGCTTGGTCAAAATGGATCCATCGAGCGAATCGCTGTTGACGGTTTGCCGAACCGCTTGGCCGTTTAAGTAAACTTGAATATTCTCGGCCTTGCCGGGTGCTTGGCAGACGACGACCACATTCGACCAGTGGTCCTGCGGAATTTTCACCTCGGCCGTTATTTTGGTAGCGTTGCCAGGCCAGTTGTGAATCAAGTGAACGCTCAGCCGGCCATCGGGAGAAATCAGCATATCAAACCCGCGATAGGTTGGACCGCCATCCATCCGGCTGACGATCGCGCCGAACTGTTTTGGCTTCACCCATGTCGAAACCGTAAAATCTTTTTCCGCATCGAACTCAAAAGCCGCCCCCAAATCCACATGCGGCCCAACGCCTTGGTTAAAAGAAATGGCAGGTCCGAACAGCGAGCTTGCGATTCGTTGGTCCTGAACAAGCGATTTTGCCACGGACTCAACTTGCGACGAATCGTCCCCCGACCGAGAAGCCAACACCAATGCTTCGCCTTGAACTTCCGGCGTCGAAAACTCTTTCGCCTCTGCGCGCCGCGTCGCCCAAGTCAGCCGGTCTGTCGCTCGTTTTTGATCAACAATTTGGCGACGAAGTTCGAGCTGAGCGTTCAATTCGGCCAGCTGCTGTTTTTGCTGGTCGGTCGGCTTGGCCACGATCGGCCCCGCGTTACCACGCTTTTCGATGTAGACACCTTTTTCGTCGACGTTGTTAAAATAAACGTAGAATTGATAGAACTCTTCCTGCGAAATGGGATCAAATTTATGATCGTGGCAACGAGCACACCCCATCGTTAGGCCCAGAAAAACTGTGGAAGTCGTTTCCACTCGATCGATTACATTTTCCACTCGCCATTCTTCATTGATCGAACCACCCTCGGTATTGCTTCGATGATTTCGATTGAAACCGCTGGCAATTTTTTGTTCCAAAGTCGGATTGGGCAGCATGTCGCCAGCCAGTTGCTCGATCGTAAATTGATCGTAAGGCAGATTGTCGTTATAGGCTTTGATGACCCAATCTCGCCATAACCACATGCTACGTCGGAAATCGTTTTGGTAGCCGTTGGTATCGGCAAACCGAGCGGCGTCTAACCAAAAGGTTGCCATGTGTTCGCCGTAATGGGGCGAAGCCAAAAGCCGGTCCACCAACTTTTCGTAGGCATCCTCAGATTGATCGTTCAGGAATTCGTCGACCTGTTCAGGACTGGGCGGCAAACCAACGACATCCAAAAACAATCGCCGAACAAGTGTCGCTCGGCTTGCCATCGAAGAAGGCGCAAGTTTTTGCTGCTGGAGTTTATCCAACACGAAGCGGTCGATCGGATTTTGATTCCAAGCCGGATCGCTCACCTCCGGTAAATTCGGGCGACTTGGTCTGTCAAAAGCCCAGTGCGATTGCCAGTGGGCTCCCTGTTGAATCCACGTTTTTATTCGCTGGATCTGCTCTGGCGTTGGTCGTTTGACTTGATCGGGCGGCGGCATGACAACGTCGGGATCGTCTGAAAGCATTCTCGCAAGAATTTCGCTCGCGTTTGGATCGCCCGACACGATCGGAGGCGCACCCGAATCGCCTTCGCCAAAAGCACGCTCCTGAACGTCCAATCTCAAGCCACCCTCACGCGTTGCAGCATCAGGTCCGTGGCAGTTAAAACAATTGTCCGACAAGACCGGCAGCACGTCTTTGGCAAAATCAACGGGTACCTGCGCCGCGGAAAAACCACTGACGGCCCACAAGAAACAAACGGTCGTAATACATTGCCAAATTCGCATATCAAACAGTGCCCGCAAGGTTTCGTACTTTAACTTGAAAAAGCTTCGGTTATCGATTTTGGGCAACACAATGGCAATTAGCTCTACATTGAAACCGCATCACCCGTTCTGCAATCCTCGTCGTCCAATGGTACCACGTTTTGATTCTAATTAGAAACTGGATTCGCCGCTGGGAACAATTTGCCCCGAGAACTTCAGACTGAAGTTTGACGCCGCGACGAGCTTTTGTTCCAATCCTTAGTCCGCTCTTCGATTTAAGTTCGTTGCCGCTTGAGTTTTCGACTCTCGGTAACACTCTGGGGCTACCCCAAAGATTCAAAGAACATCGCATTTCAGTTTTGTGAAACACCGTGCGTCTACCGACGCACAATATTTCACAACGAAGCTAGTTTGGTTAAGTCGAAGAGCGGCTTTTTTCTTCCAAGCAACTCGTACGAATATTCCAACACGCATGAATATTCCCCGTTCGATCGCCGAAAATCTCGCCATCGCGATCTCGCAGGCCTGCTGGAGCTCCGCAGAAATCGCCACAGCCGGCCAAACCGTTTTTACCAAACGGCAGTCGTGGATCGCTGAACTGGCCGTTTCGCTACGTCAACAATTTCCTGATCAACCCAACTTCGGAACGCTGCTGGAGGCAATTGCCAAGGATTCAACTTTTCAGCAAGCAGCCTCGCTGGCCAAAACCAAAAAAGCACACCGAAAAAATTCGTTCGCCTTTCGCCATTTGAGCTGGATCGACTGGCGACTCCCTCCGTTTGATGATGAGCAAGCTCTGGCGTCACAGCTTGGCATTTCCGGAACAACGCTGCACTGGTTGACCAGCCTTCACCGCGGCCCAGAAACTCGGCCTCGACACTACGCCGCTCGCTGGATCAAAAAACGCAACGGCCAATCGCGGCTGATCGAGTCTCCTAAGGCTCAACTAAAATCGGTACAGCGACTGATCCTACAGGACATTCTAAACCGAGTGCCACTTCATCGGGCGGCTCATGGTTTTCGCCCCAGACGCAATGTCGTTTCCTTCACCGCACCTCACATCAACCAAGCTTGTTGCTTGCGAATGGACCTGCAAGATTTCTTTCCTGCCATTGGAGCCAGTCGAGTCCGGGGCATGTTCCGTTCGATCGGATACAACCGTTCGGTTGCTCGCTGCCTGACCGCATTGACCACGACCCAAACACCCGTTGCGATCGTCCAATCCCAACGACCACCCGGCCATCGAGGCGCGTTTGAACTATCCAAGTTGTACCTGCCCGGCCATCTGCCTCAAGGCGCGCCAACATCGCCCGCGATCGCCAACATTTTAGCCTTCCGTTTAGACGCTCGACTGGCCGGTTTGGCTCGATCGGCCGGCGTTCATTACACGCGTTATGCAGACGATTTACTTTTTTCGGGCGACGAACCATTTTCACGTTCGGCCAAAACTTTCGCTGCGACCGTCGGCGCGATTGCACTCGAAGAGGGCTTTCAAGTTAACTTTCACAAAACCCGAATCCAGCGGTCGAGCCAGCGGCAAACTGCGACGGGTGTCGTATTAAACCGCCACGCCAATATTCGCCGCAAAGATTTCGATCGACTAAAAGCCACGCTGCATAATTGCATCCAGCATGGCCCGGCAAGCCAAAACCGGGAATCGGTTTTGCATTTTGCCGACCACCTGCGAGGCCGCATTAACTGGGTCAAGCAACTGAATCCGGCTCGAGGCGAAAAACTTGAAACCTTGTTTGCCAAAATCAATTGGGACGTTTAATTTTTCTAGCGCGACTGCAATTGGCTTTCGCCCAAGCAACCGTAGGGATCCGAACCACGCCCGCAGTAGCCATTGTCCGTCCGCTTGTATTTACTCAGCTTCAATTTCGACAGCGGATTCAACACATCGACAATGTATTTATCTGGGCACGCGTCATAGCGTTTGGCGGCACGCTCAGGATGGCGTTCATCCAGGCAGGCAGAAAACGGGCGCGGCCAATGCACCGAAAAGTTAGGATGAGCAAAAGGCTTGCGTGAATCGCACTCGCAACCGCCATACACTTTGTCACGATACGGTCGCCCCTTGTTTCCTAACGACAAACACGACGGACACCGATCTCCTTGGCCGCATTGCCAACAGGGTTTTCGATGATCGATTGGGTACGGCGAAGTATCGCGAAAAATGGAATCGTCAATAACTGGCAACGGCTTCGAACGCTTCTTTGATTTCGCCTTGGCCGCGGCATTTTGCTTTGGCGATTTTGGCAAGGCAATTTCCGAATTTGATGAATGCCCCCCCAGCGAGCTCAACGGTCGAGCGGCGGGCGCTGGAAGCATTGGGGCCGGCGCAGCAAGCGGTGCAACTTGCAAATGGGTGTTTGGATTGCCGCGGTTCAAGTTTTTTGTCGCCGGCAATCGAGGTGGTACCTTTGCACCTGTTGACGAATCATCGAAAAAATTTAGCGGCAAGCGGCCGGCGTCATTGGTTGCTGGCGAACGGTATTGCGGCAGCGGATTTTCGACCGGCGGCCTTCGAGCAGGCCATTGCTGCGCTTCAAGCTCGCTGACGAAAAACGATCCCAGCGCCGCAAAGACGATTGATAAAGTAATTGATTGGCCAGCAGAGGATTTCATAGCGGTTGACTCTGAAAATGGTCCGATATTCGTTTCATATTCCAATAGATCGGATCAATCCGGTTTTTTGGCAAAATCGGATCTCATGGTTCCTGATGGATCGGTCGTAACGAATATAACGGTCAAGCTTTAACGATTATCGGGCCTAGCCAATTTGTTAATTCCTATCGTTCCACTAAACTATTAGCTCGCGTTCGTCTGCCAAAGTCGATGCGTTGCGTCCTCAACAAACTGTCACGCTGCCAAAATTGATATGAACAAGAACTCGTTAATCGTCGCTATTTGCTTAGCGTTTATCTGTTGCACCTTGGGCTGCGAAACAACGGATTACGAACCGCTACGCGTCAAACGCAAGCTGAAAGAACTCGAACAAAGCGTCCAGGAATTGCGTGACGAAAATGAATCGCTACGCCGAGCGATCCAGCAGCTGGGCTCCGGCGGCGACGCCACGTCGTCTTTCGAATCCAGCCCCAACATGCCTCCGATGGTTCCGCAAGTCGGCATCAGCCCAAGCGTCCCCGTGTTAAGCCCGTCTCCCTTTTCAGCATCAGCTCCGGCCTCAGCATCAGCTCCGGCCTCAGCATCAGCATCAGCTCCAGTAAAATTAACGGCGGCGGCCGAACAAGCGATCTGCACAAAACTGGAATCGAAAAATGTTTTTTTTTCAACCGACGAATCCGGCTTCACCGTCGAAGTTGACCTGACCGAATGCCAACCCGAAGACGTCAATCCGATCACTCGACAGATTGCCAATTTCACCAAACTAAAACGCATCACTTACGCCGGCAATAACACCGATGCCGACACGTTCGACATCGTGGCCAACATTCGAACGCTCGACCGATTGGATTTGCCCAACTCGAAACCCTCGGCCGAATCGATGGCCCTGTTAGCCTCGCTTCCAAATTTGACTTTCCTGGAACTGCGCAAGGCGACGCTGGACGAAGCCTCGATGCAAGCGATTGCGAAATCAAAATCTCTCAAGCAAATCCGTTGCGCCCAAACTCGCTTGGGCGATGCCGAACTCCAGTACCTGGCGCAAATCAAAACGCTCGAAGCGATTGATCTGAGCGATTGCAATCGCGTTTCCAGCCAAGGCGTTAAATACCTTGCCCAGTGCCCGCGACTTAAATTTTTGAAGGTGTTCGGAACCGCCATCAACGACAATACGTTGAACATTATCAGCGGCATGAAATCGCTACGCGTTTTGGGGCTCAACGATTCAGCCGTCACCGATGCGGGCATCGCGAAACTGGCCAGTTTAAATCTCTCCGAAGTCCATCTTTTCCGCACCTCCGTCGGTGACGCGGGCGTTTCAGTCTTGGCCAAGATGCCGAACATGACCACGCTGAACCTGCGGGACACGCGAGTCTCTGACGCAGCTTTGGCGGCGTTGGTCACTTGCTCAAAACTGCGACGCATTGATTTGAGCGAATGCAATTCGCCCGGCATTTCGGACGCCGGCTGTGAGAGCCTGTCGAAAATCGCGTCGTTAGAAGACATCAATTTGTGGAAAACCAAGGTCAACGATTCGGGCGTGGAAATGCTGGCAAACTTGCCAAACTTGAAAAAACTGAACCTTGACGATACCGATGTTGGTGACACGGCTGTCCAAGCGATCGGTCAAATGAAAAAGCTGAATTGGTTGCATTTAGGTAAAACCGACATCACCGACGACAGCGCCGAAGTGCTTCGCAAGATGACTGGCCTTCGTTTCTTGGACATCACCTTCACCAACCAAATGTCCGAAGACGCCGGCTACGACATCGCCGACGAATTGGAGCCCCTAGGCTGCTACGTGAAAATGTAATGGACCTATGCAATTGTATACTGCTTTGGTTTCCGAGAATTAAAAAGTTAAAGAGCAGCAAAGCCCTGCTCTAGACTACGCGAGCTGTTTCGAAACGGAAAGATAATTTGTCAATGCAGCTCGCACACCTCTGCAGGCCGCAAATTAATCACCCGACTAACATTGACAAAAGTATTTCTCACCAGAAGTCAATTCAATCACCGCAGCAGACCTTCGACATACCGCCGAAAGTCGGTCATGGATTCTGGCAATACTCCCGGCCCGATGACCAGCGGGCCGTCTTCGCCTTGCTGAAGCAAACCGTGGCTGCCTTTGACCAAGGTGGCGTCCAGCGGAATGACGTCCATGCGGTAGCGAAAGCCGAGCTTCTTTTTGGCCAAACTAACGGCCGCGCGGATTTTCGAAGTCATGAACAATTCACACGGGTCGTAGCCAGGTTTGCGATGGATATCGACACAGCGCGCGAAATCAGGAGCCTTTTCGTCGTCGTCCCAGTAGTAATACGTGAACCAACTGTCCGGTTCTGCCAACGCAATCCAATCGCCGCTTCTGGGGTGATCCAAATTTAATTCAGCCGGATCAACCACGGCAGCCACGCCGGGGCAAGCCAGCAACTTTTTGCGAACCGATTGTTTTTCGCCGGAGCGATTTACGTAAATATGAGCCACCTGATGATCGGCGACCGCAAACGCCGCCGATTCACCGGGAATCAAATTCTCCCCAAATGGACCATCGCGGAGCTCAAGATAACCGCTAGCCCGCAAAACTCGGTTTAAATGCACGGGCCGCTTGACCGCCGTCAAACCGTATTCCGAAACGACAACGACCTTCGCATCGATCGCATCAGCGGCGTCGACGATGGTTCGCACACACTGATCAACTTCGGCCACCCGTTGCGGGTCTTGAGCCGGAAGCCTTTGAAAGTCATAGTCCAAATGCGGCAAGTAGGCCAGCGTCAACTCAGGTCGTTTCTCGCGCATCACCAAAGCAGTTGCTTCAGCGATCCACTGCGAACTGGGCAGCCCCGCATTGGGCCCCCAAAAACTAAAAAACGGAAACGCACCCAAGCGGTCAGTTAAATTACAGCCCGTTTTGTCCAACACGTCAAAAACCTTTGAACCGTCGCTTCCGTAAAACGGTTTGGGCGTGACGGAGTAGCGACAGCCGGACGATTGATTGAACCACCAAAACATTTTGGCCGTATCAATCCCGTCATACAATTTGTCACCTTCGATCAGCGAATTGGCTTGCTGCCAAAATCGAATTTCCTGCGTATCGCGAAAGTACCAGCCGTTGCCAACCACGCCGTGTTGTCGAGGCGTTTTGCCGGTCAACATCGTCGCTTGCGAAGCACAAGTGACCGCGGGCACGGGCGACGTCCAGGCCGCCGCCGCACCGATCTCGCGACAAGCCGGTGCGTGCCGCAACAGTTTGGGAGTTAGCCCGACAACATTAATGATACAAACTTTTGACACGATCTCGTTCGCTCGCTGGGAATAAGTTTTTAGCGCTTGGGCGAAAGGCGATTGAGAAACGACCGGGCAAGATGCCCAAGATTCGCAATCGTTGCAAACATCAGCGGTAGAAATTCAACTGCCGATCGCCTGACCGCACAACCAATGAGCCGACGGCGCTAGTGCCGGAAACCGGAATTGTGTACGAATTTAAGATGCTAGCATGATTTCTCT
>CAZROJ010000168.1:0-11239 GCA_964601665.1 uncultured Pirellulaceae bacterium | reverse complement strand
CACTTGCAGTCCGGCAAATAGCTTGAAATTCGGTCGATGCTGATTTTGCGTTGCGACTGATTTTGCCCGCGGCTTGTTTTGCCCATCGACAAATTGGGCAAGTTCGGCAGCGCGGGTCATTCGGGTAGTTTACTGAGTTTGTTTTAGCGAATTTGACTGATTCGAAAGTCTAAAATTCCGCTGCCGTAGGTCGCAAAACGCACGGTGTCTTTCGAACTGATGTACTGCACGTCCGTGAAGGCGACCCGAGCCGGCACGTCGGGACCGTCCATTTTGTACCATCGTTTTTGCTGCACCGAAAAAACCCAGGCACCGCGAAACCCGCAGGCTGCAAAAACGTATTTACCGTTTTCTGAAACGGCCAAGTCGACGATCCGAGCGACCTGCAAGCCATTGTTTTGATTCATGAAAGTTTTCCCGCCATTGGTCGACACTAAAAAACTGCTTCCCGTGCCAGCATAAAAAACGCTCCGTTCGTCGACCGGGCTGGTCGCGATCACGGCCCTCGTTTTACGGTGGGACGACGTGCCTCGCGGCCAGACGCCCGAGTACCTCGACGCCTTGAAAGACTTACCGCCGTCGGTCGAAAACATCAAAGCACCTGACTTCAGTCCCACGTACCAGCGGTCGGTGTTTAGCTTCGAATAACCAAACGACCACGCCTCTTCGGGAAAGGTGAATTCGTGCAATTGATTGACGATTGTTTTGCCAGTGCGTGAAAGCTTTTGCAGTTGCTTGCCCCACGGAATGTAAACGGCATCCTCGCTGGGATTCGGCGAAGGAACCAAGCTGGTGGCCACGAATTTCGGGAAAAGCTTCTTCTGGATTACGGCTCTGTAATTTCCCCCTCGCACGCCCGACCCAACGCCGATCGCGCCGTGGTAGTACCAGAACCAAACCGAATCGCCACCTTGCGTCGTTGCGACCCGCAGAATGTCCGTACTGGCCTCGCGTTGACAGGCCGAAAGGTGGTTTTCGCCGGAGCCGTTGTCGGTGAAACTCTGCACGCCTCGATCTTGATTAGCCGAGTAAACCCGGTCGTACTTTTCACTGGTCGCCGCGTCGTAGCTGAGCATGATCGGGTTGCCTTGGTTGACGCTGATCCACGAAGACCCATCTTCTGGTTTGGACGATACATAAACGCCAAAGTCAAAGCCGGCGACCGTGACGTTGCCGCGTTTCTCTTTGTCAAACGTTCGCAAAAACTGCAAATCCCAGACGTAATGTTGCCGCTGCTGGTCCCTCGCGACAGCTCCGATCGCGTGTCGGGCCGCCGTCCAAGTCGCTCCATAGTCGGTCGAAATCATCAAGTCGGTAAAGCCCTTGAAGCAGATGTTGGGTTGAGTCGGATGCACTTCCAAAATGTTTTGGTCTCGGTTGGTGCTAGATATTTGCTTCCAAGTCTGCCCCTCGTCTTTGGAATAATAGATGTCCGTTTTATTGAAGCTAATATAAAAATGAACTGCACCGTCAACTTCAGTTCCGACAACATTCTCCAAACCAGCCAGGCGGGTTGGTTTGCCTTGGTAGATGAAGTCATTGTCTTTCTCGGTCATCCTGTACAGGAAAACCTCGGAGTCGCGTTTGCGTCTGGCAAAGCAGTAGACCGATCGGCTGTTGTGCGGTTTGCAGATCTGAACTGAAAAATCAGCCAGCGTTAGGTGGGCGGTCGTTTGGGAGGTGGCGTAATTCAGTCCTCCGTCGTTGGAGAGGTAAATCCGATGGTGGCCGATATTTTTGGGGCCCACGTACCTGCCGCCGTGAGCGACAACCCGCCGGTTGCGTCCGCGCTTGGTCACCAGCGTTTTGAAGTTCCACGAATTTTCAAAAAAAGCTCCATTGGCGTTGGCCCAAGTGCGCCCCTCGTCGTCGGAAAACTCCATCGGTCCGTTGGCATTTTGGTGAAGTAGCCGAAACGATTTGTTGGTTAAGTTAACGCCATTGAAATCATCGCCACGTAAATCCTTTTTGTGATTTCGCAGCAACCACTTCACCTTACCTTTCGGGTTGATTTTGTACAAATGCCCGGCGTGAGAAACCACGTACAAGACTTTTTTAATGGGGTCAAAGGTTGCCCCATCAACCCGCGATCCTCCCTCGGCATAAAACGGCCGATTGACCGAGTTCATGGCGAAATTCTTCTGGTCCCAAATGCCCTTGATACGCCGCTTGGCATAAAACGACGGCTTGGATCGCGTCGAAACAGCAGACGGTTTGGCGGCGGTTTCGATATAAGTCGCCAAAACTTCGGCCGAGCTAAACTGGTTGCCGCTCAGGGCCAGTTGTTTTGTGAAAGCCTGGTATTCGTCCAATGCTTTCCCTTGCAGGTCGGTGGGGTGGAAGCTTGGCACGGCAGGAAACGCTTCCTTTTCGGCCGCTCGTTCGTACGCGATCTCTGCTTCGCTTTCGACTTCATCGTCCCCTTCGCTTCGATTTTCATCGACTTCGCGTTCATCGGTTTCGTCGTTGTCATCGGTTTCGTCGATTTCCGCGACCTGCAGCGCGGGTGACTGTTTCAAAGAAGGGCCTGAGCTGATGGCGACCAAAAAGCCAGCGGCGAAGACGACCAGCATTTTTATCGAAATAATTTTTTTCATTGTTTTTTCAAAAGACCTGCTCGAGATCAACACCGTATTCCCAGCGTGCTTGGGTCCAGTCATCAACCGCCGAGGTGCCCAGCGTGCCAAATTTCGCCCCGTGTTTGGCAGCGGACAATTTCAACGAAGTCACTGATATAAACTAGCGGAATCGATATGACCCGGCGCAATAGTAGGCAACGCCACCCAATAATGGAATCGACAAAAAGCCAAAGCTCGGTTTACCCGGAAAGCAGGCGAACGTTTCACTGCTTTCTGCGGCGACGCCGGAAGATTGTCCGCCCTCAAGTGTTCGTAATCTCAAAGTGGCTTCCCGTCGTGTGAGTCCGATAGCAAGTTCACGTTAAGCTGCGATTGGCGGTTTAGCATTCTTGGTTTAGGCGATACAATACTCTGTTCGAAATTTGCCATGCTCAACTGGATTGAATCGGCCCTATGCCAGCTTCGGATATCGTCGTCAAAGGTGCTCGCGAACACAATCTTCGCGACGTCAGTCTTGTCCTTCCCCGCAACCAGCTAATCTGTCTGACCGGCGTTAGTGGAAGCGGGAAAAGCTCGTTCGCGTTCGACACGGTCTTTGCCGAAGGCCAGCGGCGGTACGTGGAAAGCTTGTCTAGTTTTGCGCGACAATTTTTGGGACAGATGCCCAAGCCCGATGTTGATTTGATTTCAGGCCTGAGCCCTTCGATCTCGATCTCGCAAAAATCGTCCGGTAATAACCCGCGTTCGACCGTCGGGACGATCACCGAGATTTATGACTTTTTGCGAATTCTTTACGCTAGAGTCGGCCAAGGTCACTGCCCCAAGTGCGACCAGCCGATCGCGGCCCAAACTCGCGATCAAATCGTCGGCGGCATTTTGCAGATGAAATCGGGCACCGATTTTTACGTGCTGGCTCCTGTCGTTCGAGCTCAAAAAGGGGAGCACCGCGAACTGTTCGTCGAACTGGTAAAACGCGGCTTCGTTCGGGCTCGCGTCGATGGCAAGATCGTTTCGCTCAGCTCTGAAATCAATCTCGACCGCTCGCGTCGGCACCATGTCGAAGTGGTGGTCGATCGAATGGTCCTCAAGCCGACCATTAAGTCGCGTTTGACCGAATCCGTCGAAACGGCGTTGAAGCTTGGCAAGGGCTCGTTGATCATCACCAATGCCGAGGAAGCGGATGTTCCCGACGTGCCCGACGCACCGGGCGAACCGATGGAATCCGATGTCGAGCCGGCCGCTAAAAAAACAAAGGTTAAACGCAGCCGCAAGGCGGTTAAGGAAAGGGAAAGCTCCAAACCGACCGGCGATCGAGTTTACAGTTCGGACTACGCTTGTGCCGCTTGCGGGGTCAGCTTTAACGCGCCGACGCCTCAGATGTTCAGCTTCAATAGCCCGCAAGGTATGTGCGGTGGCTGCGACGGATTGGGTGAAGTTTTCACGTTCGACTCGGATCTGTTGATCGCGAACACTGGCAAGTCGCTGCAGCAGGGTTGCATCGATTTGCTGGGCAAATGGAAGGACCTCGGTCGTTGGAAACAGCACATTTATCAAGGCGTCGCGGACACGGTCGAGCGCGAGTTTGGTTTTGAAAAAGGCACGATGCTGGAGACGGCTTGGGAGGATCTAACCGAACAGCAGCAGAATTTCTGGCTCTACGGAACCGGCGAGCTGAACATTACGTACACTTGGAAGGGTGGCGCGTCGCCGATGAAGTACGGCGGCACGTTCGATGGCGTTATTGCGGAGCTGGACGAAAAGTACCGCAGCACCAGCGGTGCGGCAAAGATCCGAAAACTCGAACAGTTCATGTCTGAGCTCAACTGCGTTCGTTGTGGTGGCGACCGACTGAACGAACAGGCGCGTCACTTCCGCTTGGAAACCAGCAGCCAGCGGTTCGCGGATCGGCCCAGTTTGTCGTTGCCGCAGGTGTGCGACCTATCGATTGAAGACGCCTACGAATTTTTCTCGGGTTTGGAGCTCGGCGGGACCAAACAATTCGTGGCCACCGAACCGCTCAAAGAAATCCGGAACCGGCTGAGTTTTCTGTTGAACGTGGGGCTGGACTATTTGATGCTCAATCGCACCGCCCCCACGCTTTCGGGCGGCGAAAGCCAGCGAATTCGTTTGGCGGGGCAGATTGGTGCCGGGTTGGTCGGCGTGCTTTACATTTTGGACGAACCCTCGATCGGTCTGCACGCGCGTGACAACGATCGGCTGGTCAGTACGCTGCAGCATTTGCGCGATATCGGCAATACGGTGGTCGTGGTCGAACATGACGAAGACACGATGCGCGCGGCGGATTACTTGATTGACTTCGGTCCGGGCCCCGGTGTTCGCGGCGGTGAGGTCGTGGTCGAAGGCCATCCGGCGGAAATCATCAAATCGAAAAAGTCGCTGACCGCCCAGTACCTGTCGGGCCGCCTGGAAATCGAAGTACCCAAGGAGCGTCGTAAGTTTGATGGGAATCACGTTTTTCGCGTCAACGGCGCCACGCATAACAACCTAAAAAATGTCGATGTCGAAATTCCCTTGGGCAAATTTGTTTGCGTCACCGGCGTCAGTGGCAGCGGCAAGAGTTCGGTCGTTAACGACATTATCAAAGAAGAACTTCGAGAAAAACTAAACGGCGGAATCAGCGAAGCCGGTCAATACGATTCGCTCGAAGGCGTCGAACTGATGGACAAGATGATTGCCATCGACCAGTCGCCGATCGGTCGCACGCCGCGATCCAATCCGGGGACCTACATCAAACTGTTTGATGAAATCCGCAAGCTGTTTACTCAATTGCCAGAAGCCAAGACTCGCGGCTACGCTCCGGGACGTTTTAGCTTTAACGTGAAAGGCGGTCGGTGCGAAGCCTGCGAAGGGAACGGTTCGAATAAACTGGAGATGGACTTTTTGGCCGACGTCTGGGTGACGTGTCCAGTTTGCGAAGGCCAACGATTCAATCGCGAAACTTTGCAGGTCAAGTTTCGCGAAAAATCGATCGCCGATGTCTTAAACATGGACATCCAGGAAGCGATGAAGTTCTTCCAAAACATACCCAAGGTTCTGGCAAAACTAGAAACGCTGCACGCGGTTGGGCTGGACTATTTGAAGATCGGCCAACCCTCCCCCACGCTCTCCGGCGGTGAAGCTCAGCGAATTAAGTTGGCCCGCGAATTGGTCAAACGTAGCACGGGCAAAACGCTTTACCTGCTGGACGAACCGACCACAGGTTTGCATTTTGCGGACATCAGCATGCTGTTGAAAGTGCTGCAAAACTTTGTCGATGCGGGCAACACGGTTTTAGTGGTCGAACACAATTTGGATGTGATTAAGACGGCCGACTGGATCATTGATATCGGCCCCGAAGGCGGATCCGGCGGCGGTACGGTGGTCTGCTGCGGCACGCCGGAAGAGGTTGCCGAGTGCAAGGAGTCGTACACGGGGCAGGCTTTGAAGAAGGCGTTGGCGCCGCGGCCTGAAATCAGCAAAACGCCGAAAGCCAAATCGCAGAAACCGATCGAAGCGACGACGATTAAAGTTCGCGGAGCCGAACAACACAGTTTGCGGTCGATCGATGTCGACATTGAACGCGACAAAATGACGGTCTTTTCAGGCCCGTCCGGCAGCGGCAAAAGCTCGATGGCGATGGACACCATTTACGCCGAAGGGCAGCGGCGGTACGTCGAAAGCCTCAGCTCTTACGCTCGGCAGTTCGTCAATCAACTCGAAAAACCGAAGGTCGAACAGATTGAAGGGCTTTCGCCGGCGATCGCGATCGAGCAGAAGAATCTTGGCAGCACGCCACGGAGTACCGTCGGTACGGTCACTGAAATCTACGACTACCTGCGAATCCTGATGGCTCGACTGGGCACGCCCTATTGCCCGGAATGCGATGCTCCCGTCGGGACTCAGACCAGCGACCAGATCGTTGACAAAATAATGGCCTACGACGAAGGCCAACGTTTGCTGTTGCTGTCGCCGGTTTCCTTGGACACGAATCAAACTTACGAACAGCTATTTGCGGAAATCCAAACCAACGGTTTCATTCGTGTGCGTGTGGATAAAGTGACCCATGGCATCGACGAAGTGCCCGTGCTTAACCGCCGCTCGCGACACGACATTGAAATTGTGGTCGACCGAATCGCGGTCAAAAAATCGTCGCGTTCACGAATTGCCGACAGCGTTGAATCGGCGCTGGACATCGGCAAGGGCGTGATCAATGTGGCCGAACCGAGCGATAAAGTTCCTGAACAGCATTGGAAGGTGACCAAGCACAGTCAGCATTTGTCATGCGGATGCTGCGGGCGTAGTTTTGATACGTTGACGCCGAATAACTTTTCTTTCAATAGCCAACTGGGCTGGTGCGAGGACTGCGAAGGCATCGGAACTCAGACGGGCGCCACGCCAGCTGCGATCATGAACGATGCGGAGCTTTCGCTTCGCCAAGGCGCAATTTTGCTGTGGCCGGACATGAAGTCGCCGATCTCTCAAGCGATGCTGGAGGCTTGGACCGATGGCACCGGCGTGCCGATCGATGCGCCGTTTTCGCAGATGGAAGCTCGGCACCGCCGGATGGTTTTCTACGGCACCGGCGATCGCTGGTTTGAAGCCAAAAACGAAGCCGGCGTTGTGCTGTTTTCGTTCCAGTACAAAGGCGCCTACCCGACGATGGAAGAAGCGTCGCGACTTTCGCCGCAACTGCGCCAGCGAATGCAGTCGTTGATCGGCGAAGTTGAATGTGGTGGTTGTGGCGGCAGTCGCTTGCGAGACGACGCGGCTTCGTTCCAGTTCCGAGATATTACGATCGACGGAATCTGTCGTTTGCCAATTCAAGGTCTTGCCAAAACTCTCAAAGGCTGGAAGCTGAATGCTCGCGAGAAAAAAATCGCGGGTGAATTGATTCGCGAAATCATCGGACGAGTCAACTTCTTGAACGACGTGGGTTTGGAATATTTAACGCTCAACCGAACAGCCGCTTCGTTGTCCAACGGCGAGGCTCAGCGGATTCGCTTGGCCAGCCAGCTGGGGAGTGGGCTGTGCGGTGTGTTGTACGTTTTGGACGAACCCACGATCGGACTGCACCCTCGCGATAATACTCGCCTGCTAAAAGCACTCCACCGACTGCGTGATCTTGGGAATACACTGATCGTGGTCGAGCACGATAAAGAGGTGATTGCCAGCAGCGATGCGATCTGCGATTTTGGTCCGAAAGCGGGAATCGGTGGCGGCGAAATCGTCGCTCAGGGCTCGCCGGAGGAGCTGGGCAAAAAACGTGGTTCGGTGACCGGTCCTTACTTGAGCGGTAAAAAAGCGATTCCGATCCCGTCCAACCGCCGGCCTGCTCTTTCATTGGACGTGACCACGACCAAGAAGAAAACAAAAGCGACCAAAAAGAAGACGGTTCAGAAGACGCCAGTTCAAATGGCCAACACACTGGATGTTGTCGGCGCAAAACATAACAACCTGAAGAACATTGAAGTGAAGTTCCCGTTGGAAGCGTTGACCGTTGTGACGGGGCCTTCCGGCTGCGGCAAGAGTTCGCTGGTCAATGACATTTTGTTCAAGGCCCTGGCTCGCCGACTTCACCGATCGACGCAATCGCCTGGGGCTCATCGCGGCATTCGCGGTATCGAGCATATCAATAAGGTGATTCGTGTCGACCAAACGCCGCTGGGCAATAGCCCGTCCTCAAATCCGGCAACTTACACCGGTGCGTTTGATGCCATTCGCGAATTGTTTGCGCATTTGCCGGACGCGAAATTGCGCGGCTATACCGCTCGACGGTTTAGCTTCAACGTGCCTGGCGGTCGCTGCGAGGAATGCTCGGGTAACGGACAGAAATGCATCGAGATGCATTTTCTGCCGGACGTCTGGGTTGAATGTGAAACTTGCAAAGGCCGTCGTTACAACGATGAAACCTTGGCCGTTCGCTACGAAGGCAAATCGATTGACGACGTTTTGAAAATGCCTTGCGGTGAAGCGGCGGAACTGTTTCACAATATTCCCAAGATCAGACGGATCTTGCAGACGCTGTGCGACGTCGGTCTGGACTACGTCACGCTCGGCCAACCCGCACCGACGCTCTCCGGCGGTGAAGCCCAGCGAGTCAAGCTCTCTGCCGAACTGTCGCGACCCGATACCGGTCGCACGTTGTACTTGCTGGACGAACCGACCACCGGATTGCACTTTGACGACTTGCAAAAGCTATTGGACGTGATTCAACGTTTGGTCGACATTGGAAACACGGTCGTTCTGATTGAACATAACTTGGACTTGATCAAGGCCGCCGATTGGATGATCGATCTGGGCCCCGAAGCCGGCGCGAACGGTGGGCAAATCGTTGTCCAAGGCACACCGGAAATGGTGGTGGAATACGCCAAAGAAGCCTTTGCGGCAGCTTCTAAAACAGGCAAGAGCAAAGCGGGCATGCCGCGCAGTTACACCGGTGAAGCACTGACTCCGGTGCTTGAATCCGACCCGTATAAAAAACGAAAGCCTTACGATCCATCGAAAGACGATCGTTGGAAAAAAGGCGATATGGATATCGAGGACATCGGGGCCGTCGCGGCGATGCCTTGGGAGTCGGACGGACGTCGCTGGCACACCGAAGATCGAGTTGGTCGTGCTGGCGAGCCCGTCAATTGGGACGGGGAAGTGCTCAAACAAGTCGTCGATTTCATTCAACAGCAAGAGGATTTTGCTCCGACAAACTGGAGCGATCGTTCGGTCGTTGAAATTGGTGGGACTTCGGAACATCGGAACCAAGGCTGGTTCTTTCAAGCTTTGACGGGCGATTCATGGTTCTTGAAAATGAAGTTTCGAGCCAGACCCAAAACTTTCAAGCGCGAAGATTTGGTCGCTCAGATTCCTCTGCTGTCGGCCAACGATCTTGAAAACATTCCCGTGTACGGCAATGCACCGCGAGTCCGCATGACCAACACACGCGGGTCGTGGCAAGAGGTTGAAATCAAGGTTAATAACTTTGCCGAGATTGATATTCCCGGGTTTTGGCAATTTGTTGAAGACGCGGTCGCCAGCTTTCAAAACAAGGTGGTAAAAAAAGAGGTCAAAATCGATCTCGAAACGCCTTGGGCCAAGCTTGGTCGCAAGTGGCACATGATGCGAAAAGGCTTCGACGCCGGGCAAGAAGTGAGTTGGGATCCGGAGGTGTTGGAAGAACTGGAAAAAACGATTTCGAAGGTCGCTCCGGAGAGCAAGTTCGAGTGGCGGCATGAAAAGGATGTGCCGATCGGTCGAGGCGATGGACCGGAGCCTTGGGCCAGTATTATGACCAAAGATACGGTCGGCGTTTGGTTGCATGTCCGGGTCACGCCGGACACGGTGTCGCTGGACGACCTGAACGGTCTTGCTTGGGCAACCGAAGTGACGTCGGACGACGGTTTCGATGTCGTACGGCTGGGCTTTTCCAAAGTGGATCAGGTTTCCAGTTCAAGGTTGCAGGCGTTTTTGACCGAGCAATTTTCGGCCAACGCTTAAGGGGCAAACGACCACAGCTTCATCTTTGGTCGTTACCAAATGACTTTGCTTGCCGCTAAGTCCTATGCGGATTGCAGCCAGAAGGAATTGACCTGATCGCTACCCTAGCGGTTGGGCCAAGTGTTACACCGATCGTCAACGGCGTAGGCAGATCCAACAGGCCTTGTCGGAGCATCTTCTCGAGTCCAGCCAAGAATTTGGCTCGAAACATCGCGCAGGGTGCTTTGCTCGGGACCAGAACACGGTTGCGTTCGGCTCTTCAGCGGACGCTTTGGCTGGCTTTGTTTGCACTGCCTGTTCTTTATTGGCACTGTCTGTTTAAACCAAGGCTCCGCTGGCGATCAGGTTCGGGACATTGAAACGATGGGAAAGGCCAAGCCGCGAGTTCGATTTGGGTTGTCTGGTTATCTTCGGGTTGCTTGGTAATCTGTGAACAAGCCGGTGATTTCGCCGGACCCACACAACCGGCAGAATCGCAATCAAACGGATAATGTTCGTCGAGACCGCGATTCGATCAACCCATCGTGGATGCAAACTCGGATGGTTTATTGCGCAAGAATCGATGGGACGACGATGTTGAAATGCCGATAACGAACGATAATACGGTCCCACAAAAAGAGATGGTTGTTATGTCGCTTAAAAAAATTCTGATTGCAGTTTTCGCCGTCACCTTCATTGGCACAATCGCCGAAGATTGTCAGGCTCAAAACACCTTCAAGCGTCGCCGAACGTTGCGTTGGCTGGGGCAAGGTTTTAGCGATGGCTACCACCGCTGCACTCCGGGCCACGACACGAGCTATTACAACCCCTACAGCGCCAACAATTCGTTTCTTGTTTCGCGAACGCCCGAGTATCAGGCTGCCGCCCATCGATTTGACGATCCAGCGGGTCTTGGTACGTCTCGATTTTTTAACGGTGTTCCATTTTCTGTTTACGCGGCACCGCCCAAGTCGGCCTATCATTCGGTTTTGGCTCCCGCTCAGCAAGTGCCCAGCAGTTTCGCTCCATCAAAAAAAGAGCCCACCGAATCGTCGCGTGATAACGGCCGTGATGGCTTCGACTTCGACGACGAACGCGATTTCGAAGAGCCAATGGACAGCGAGCCGACGCCGCGATCGAACGAAGATCCAGACGATGACATTTCCGATTTGGATCAGCTTTCGCTTTCGTCG
>CAZROJ010000167.1:4494-11247 GCA_964601665.1 uncultured Pirellulaceae bacterium | reverse complement strand
TCTTGGTTTCTTGGTTTCTTGGTTTCTTGGTTTCTTGGTTGCTTGGTTGCTTGGTTGCTTGGTTGCTTGGTTGCTTGGTTGCTTGGTTGCTTGGTAAAGGTGCTGGCACGAAGAACCACACGAAATTGAGATTCACAGCACTAGCATTTTTTATTAGGTAGAAATTTGTCTGGTTAGCCGCATTGCACGAAAGATACCGAGTGATCGATCCGTCGTGTAGGCTGCCAGTCATTTCGAGCTACCGGCCATTGTTCGGTACCGGGTAGAATGCTGACGATTAAAGCCAATTATTTCTCAGCTGAAAGAACTTTCAAAATGGTTTGTTTTCGCAACCTTCTCCGAGCTTTGCTCGTACTTGCGTCCACGATGCTTTTTCCGGTGTCATTGGCTTCTGCCCAATCTTGGTCCAATTCAATCAAATTGGCAGACGGTGAAAAGAAAACCAATCTGTTCAATGGCAAAGATCTTGCCGGCTGGGAAGGCGATCAAAAATACTGGTCGGTTCGCAACGGCTTGATTCGAACGGCCAATGAAAAAGGTATCACGGTAAAAAGCGGAACTTATCTGTTCACCAAAAAACACTACCGCAATTTTCGGTTGCTGCTGGAGGTCAAGCAAACAGTCGACGATGACCATCATTTCATGCATTCCGCCGTCGCTGCTTTGGGTAAAAAAGTAACAGGCGGCGGCAACGCTTTCGGGCACGAAGGTCCTCTTTTTATGTTTTGCCAAGACTGGGGGATTTGGGACACCAGCGGTCGCGGGCGAGTCTTTCCGCCGAATCAAAAAGGCCCCATTCGCTCGGCAGACTACGAAAAGAAAGGCGATTGGAATCAAATTGAAATCTTGGTCGTCGGCAATCACGTGCGAATGGTTGCCAACGGCCAGCTTGTGGTCGACTACGTGGAGGCACCCAGCGTTCTGAAGACCGGGCCGATCGGGTTGCAGTTACACGGTAATCAACAACCACAGGAATTTTATTTTCGTGGCTTGGTGCTGGTCGATAGCCCTGTTGATGAACTGGCGACTCTCTCAAAATCCAAATAGAAACCCAATATGCCAAAACTACGACCATCAGTTTGTATCGATGCGGTACTGGGCGACATGCCCATCGATGGAGCCTTGGAAACGGTTGCAGCGGCTGGCATCGAGGCGTTCGAGTTTTGGGGCTGGTGGAATCGAGACCTTGATGCATTGGTCGCCGCTCAAGCCAAGCACGGACTGTCGATTGCTTCTTGCTGCACGAGATTTATTAGCTTGGTCGACGAAACCAAACGCGACAACTATTTGTCCGGTCTTGCTGAAACAATCGCGGTTGCCGAAAAACTGGGGATTGACACCATCATCTCTCAAGTCGGCGACGCGTTGCCTGATGTGCCGCGGCAACTTCAATACGACTCGTTGGTTGCTGGACTTTCGGCCGCCGCTGCGATGCTGATGGCTGCCAATAAAACTTTGGTCATTGAGCCATTGAATGAGCTGATTGATCACTCGGGGTATTTCTTGGTGAAGAGTAGCGAAGCGTTCGAGATTATTGACGTGGTCGACAGTCCCAACGTAAAAGTTGTTTTCGATATTTACCACCAGCAGATCAGCGAAGGCCAGTTGATTGCCAACATTCAAAATAACATCGACAAGATTGCTCATTTCCATGCCGCCGGAAATCCTGGCCGCAACGAATTGAGTCGAGGCGAAATCAATTACCCTGCCGTTTTTGAAGCGATCGGCGAAACGAACTACGACGGCTTTGTCGGTTTGGAATATTGGCCAGTAGAAAATCCGTTGGACGGACTCAAGCAAGTGGCAAGCTGGTTGTAAGGCGATTCAACGTTTTGTTGAGCCAACAACAAAACTCAGTCGGGTTCAAGTTAATACCTTGAACAGGGCGACAGCCATAATAAGACGGCTCAGTCGTTCAAAACAGTTTTTGCTGTTCAGTGACTGCTGTTTGCATTGGTTTCAGTGTCCCCAAAACTCGCCCCGCCGCCGCCATTCCACTCAAGAAAGCGCCTTCGACTCGCGGTCCGCCAGCCCAGTCGCCGCAAGCAGTGATTCCGGACTCTCGATCCCAAACGCAACGTTCGGTCGTCGGTGAAACCGGAATCGCATATCGCCAGCGATGCGACGTGACGTATTCGGGATCTCGCGGTTGAATGCCGGATGCGTGCCAGAACGCTTCCAGCATGAGAGTCCCGATTTCTTCCTTTTCCAATTCTAAATGTTGTTTGGTCCATTCCGGTGATGCGTGCAAAACCAAATTTTCAAACTGACGATCGCGTTGCGGCTTGGTCCTGTTTCGAGCCGCCCATGAAATGGGGGAATCGTGAACAAAAGCGCCGGCCCATTGGTCGGTTAGCGGAGCTGAAAAGCTGGCCATCGTTGCCCAGCAAGGATCCATCTGCACTTGGTCCAACCGCGGACCAAACACGGGGAACTGCTCCAGCAATCGAGCAGCTTGGGGAACGGGTACCGCCACGATCAACTGATCGAACGTGCCCAGCGATTTCCCATCGGCATCCAGCAATTCATGTCCAACTGCGGCAGAACGGATGGTTTGGACTTGGGTGTTCAATCGAATGTTCAGGTCGCGACCAAGGTGCTGGCCGATCGCGTTCATACCGGGCGTGCCCACATAGCGGGCTTGGGAGTCGCTTTTAAATGTGACCGAACCATCTTTCAGTACCGCGATTTTCTGTGATGAATCAAGCGTCGGATCGGGCCATTGAGCAACCACTTCGTCGCTCAGCCACGATTGAACATACCTTTGAAAGTCGCGATTGCGTGCCGTGAAATATTGAGCACCATGATCGAAAAAACCAAAAGCGTCGGTCCACCGCGTGGACATTCGCCCGCCGCAACCGCGGCTTTTTTCGAACACCGAAACATTGACTCCGTGATCGGCAAGTGTTCGAGCAGCAAACAGGCCAGACATTCCAGCGCCGATCACGCCGACGGTTGGCGTAGGTTCGAACCGGACGGCTGAAACCGATTGATGATACTTGTTGGTGTCTAATCGTTTGGCATGTTCTTTGGTCGACCGCGGCCGGACCGTGCCAAAGATGGGGCTGGGCGGTTCGAACGGACGATCGAATTGGCCAAGGCACCAGAGCAACCCGCCGTAAGAGGAAGGATCGCGTCCGTCGAGTGCGTAGCGATGGTTCAAGTCGATCATCACGTTTAAAGCGCGTTGCGGCGTCTCACACCAGTTCAAGATGGCTTTGCCCCAAGTCATCCGGACGTTGTTGTGCAATTCGCCGTGCATCAACAACGACTGCTGAGCCACATTCCAAAACGAATCGCTGGTCGCGGCACGGGCGAGTTCTTCCCATGAATAGACTTCCGGTCGTGCGTCCGCGGTGTGGCGATCGAGAGTCTCGAGGGCCCAGTCGGGAATCGCGGAAATCTGGTCGTGGTCATCGCGGTAAAAGCAAAACGTGTAAGCAAGCTCTCGCCAAATAAGCAGTTCGTCCAAATACTTTTCCGAACCCGCAGTTGAATGCTCGGCCGCCTCGCGAGCCAAACGCATTGGAGAAACCATTCCGTAGTGCAGGTAAGCTGACATGCGACTGACGGCGTCGGGTAACAAAGCATTGTTTCTTCGCTTGGCGTACTTGCCGAGACTGTTCTTTTTAAACCGTTGCCAACGAGCGTAACCTTGGTTCGACCCGCCAACGGTGTCGACCACCGGCCCGACCGAATGATCGATTTCGCATCGTGCGACCAATTCGGCGATTGACTGCTCGCCGAGATCTAAGGGCGTAAACGGCAATTTATTGGTTTCGAACGCTCGGTCGGCGACGTCAACGGTCGGCCATTCCAGCTGCAATCGATCTTTGCGAAGCCGCTTTGTCTTGTCGCGAAATTTGAACGCTCGAGTGTAAGACTGCCCAACAAGTTGCATGGGAACGACGCAGGCAGTGTCAACGCACACAACAGGCACCGATGTTTTGGCAACCAGACTGTTCAGGAACTTTCGCGGCGGATCGACCGGCATGTCTTCGGTGACCAAAACTGTCGTTCGTCCCGCAATGTCGATCAAGTGAGGTTCGCGGTCTTGCGCGGTTGCCAGATGAAAAGCGTAACTGATCCCCAGCGATTCAAATTGTTGTTGAACATCGCGGGCACCTTGCAGCATAAAAGTGTGGTGACGATCGGACGCGAATTCATAGTGGCTGGAAATGGAATGATAGACCAGCAACGGCAGTTGGAGTTTTTCGGCCAACAGCCTCGCCACATCCAAGGCCGGATTTTCGTCGCTGCGAACCGCCGAGCGCATCCAATAAACGACGAAGCCGTTCGGTTGGGGATTTTCCGGGAGTTCCAGCGAGCCAAAAATTCGGCTACGTTCGTGAAGGTGACCGGGCAGCCATTCGAGTGGATCAGTTTTCATTTTTGTTTTTCTTTCGCGATTGGCTTTTGCATCGCTGGCTGCAGTATTTGACTTCGTCCCAGACTTTGGCCCATTTTTTTCGCCACTTGAAAGGGCGGCCGCAGGCCAAGCAGGGTTTTTCAGGAAGATTTGGTTTTAGGTGAGCGATGACAAGTTCTCCTTTTTGGCGGGCGAACGTCTCAGGACTCTTAAACCGACGATCATTGCGGCTGCAGCGAAACCAATCGAAATTGCAAGTAGCAAAGTTCCACCCCAATTCCATTCGTATCGTGCTCTTCCGGTGAAGGTTTGAAAAAGGCTGTACAAAAGGAAGACGCACATCGATGCAATCGACAGCTTTAAAATTTTGATTCGTTTTTGTAACTCAATGCCGAGCCACGCCAAACCAGCGGCCATCAATGGGAAAAGTTGAATGGCATGAATCGCGACTCCGTGAGGAAACTTCAGCACGCCCGAGCTACCAAAAGTTGTCGGCGATTTACCTTGATCGATGAGTGAAAATCCGATGTAGGATATTGCCGCTCCGATCGTGATCGAAACAACCAAGAAAAACATTCCGCCTTGGATCGCGATTTGAATATCGTTGGGAGCGTTTAGTTTGAAAAAACTACGAGCGGCCAGGTTTAATATGATCGCGGAAGCAAAGAGGATCAAAGCCGTCATTGACCATTCAATGCTGGCGTCAAACAAAGTCGCTCGATTGAAGTGCGACGCGACACCTCGCCAATACTGTAGCGTAATCAGCGCGACTTCCAGCACCAATGAAACCGATAGCAGCGGGATCAAAAACGTGTCGTATCTTTTTGGGTCCAGCTTCGAAAAAATCCAAGCGAGTGACATGAGAGTCACGCCGGTTGAGAGACCAAACAGGATTGGCTTGCGCAGAGAAACGGGGCCTTCCCACTGCCCTTGGGCGAACGTCCAGATGAAGATATGGACGATGCCAGAGGCACAGAGCAGGGCACCTGAGGCCCACAGCCATGCCTGAGTTTTTGTAAGGTTCAAGTTAACCTCGTTGGTCCGGGCATCGAAAACGTCCGACGACGAATGAACGTTTCTTCAGATGCTTTGTGGTTCGACCGCGAGTCCGGGCTCGCCAGAGACGAAAAGAATTTTTGGTCAGTTGTTTGCGCATCAGTTTAATGACTTGCCCGGGCGACAACCCAAATTGTTTTCGGATCGCGTCAAAAGTCGTTCGGTCTTCCCAGGCCATCTGGATCACTCGATCGAGCTGTTCGCGTGAGAGTTTTCCCGTTGTCAAAATGCCGGCTCCAAAATCCTAGTTCGGTAAATTGGTTAAACCGTTTTAAAAGGGCGGCGATAACGAAAGGGTGAACGCAGCGCTGGGAAGGTTTTGCCAAAGATTTTGGCTGGTGAGAAGTGGGGGCCGGTTGCTTGCGTGTTGCGGTTTATTTAGGTGCGCGATGCCCGGCCGCTAACGCGTCACGGCTCATTGGGGTGGGGCGGTTGATTGCGCGTTGCGGTTTATTGGGGTGGTGCCCGGTTGCTTGCGCGTTGCGGTTTACTGAGTGCGCGATGCCCGGCCGCTTACGCGTCACGGCTCATTGGGGTGGCCGGTTGGTTGCGCGTTGCGGTTTACTGGGTGCGCGATGCCCGGCCGCTAACGCGTCACGGCTCATTGGGGTGGTGCCCGGTGCCCGGTTGCTTGCGTGTTGCGGTTTATTGGGTGAAAGGAGGCTTAGCCGCCGTCGGACCTTGAGATGGTTCGCAAACGGTCTAAGCTTCGACTTCTCGATTTCTTTCCGCCAAACAGCTTAACGTCGGTTGTTGTTGCTGTTGTTACGACGCCGACCGCCGCCGCCACCGCGACGGCTGTTGCTTCCGCCTCCGCGACGGCTGGAGCTGCTTTCGTGGTTTTTGATATTCGATTCGATCATGCTTTCGATCGTTTCGTCCCACGTTGGCACGTCTTCGTATTGCGGCTTTTCACGGCTGGTGGAATCGCGTTCACGTTTTGCACCGTCACGTCCGCCATCGCGCTCCGATCGTGGTCGTCGGCGACGAGCACGACGTGGCGAATCATCATCGCCACCCTCTTCGCTGTCTCGACTACGCACGACGCGATCGCCAGCGTCCTGGTCGTGATCGTCTTTTTCGGGACGCGATCGACCGCCTCGGGAACGGTTTCCGCGCGACCTACCGCGGCCGCGAGGACGACTTTCTTCCTGTTGATCATCGTTGTCATCGACGAACGCCGGCAAATCGGCATCGTCTTCTAGGCTCAAATCGTCGCGATCGGAATCGACTTCATCGCGGTTTGGCTTGCTGCGACCGCGTCCGCGTCCACGTCCACCTCGACTTCGTGAACGACCGCGTCCACCGCGATCATTTCGGTCTTCCCG
>CAZROJ010000167.1:0-4394 GCA_964601665.1 uncultured Pirellulaceae bacterium | reverse complement strand
TCTTCGTTTGTGTCTTCGGAATCGTCTTCGATTTCTTCCCAATCGTCACTTTTTTCGCGTGCGAGAGTCGATGGTCGTTCCTCCGAATCTCGATCATTCCGGCCTCGACCTCGGCCTCGTCGTCCGCGACGTGAATCAGACGGTTCGTCCTCGTCTTCGCTTTTCCGACCGCGTCGAGCCCGAGGTTTGGCTTCCTCTTTTTCTTGGGCATCATCGCGTCGAGGTCGTCGTTTGCGACGCGGGCCCTTGTCGTCGGATTCAATTTTTTTGGCAGACGGCGAAAGCTCTTCGATTTCGAACTCAATAAAATCCTCATCAATCGGTTCGCTCACCGCATCGATCAATTCATCGTCGTCGGTCGCTTCCGACTGTTTTTCTCGACGGCCTCGAGAGCGTCCGCGTCGGCTTCGGGACTTTTCAGGCGTTGGCTTTTCAGCAACGACTTCTTCGTCGTCGTCGATGTCATCTTCTGAATCGTCGTCTGCGTCATCATCGTCGCCCCAGCCGATCAAATCGAGTTCGTCGTCGCCGGCGTTGAACAGCGAGTCGATTTTTTCGTCGTCGCTGCTGGCGGGTTCGTCGAACATCGCCTGAACTGGGCTTTCAGAGGCACTGGATTTCACTGGCTTGAAACCGAGTTCTTCATTGCTATCAAAAGTTTCGATCTCGACTTCTTCTGGTTCGGCAGCTGGAGTCGTCGCTGATTTGGTTTTTGCTTTTCCGCCGATGCCCAGCATCCCGGCCAAGAAATCCCACGTACCGCCTTCGGCGTCCGCCGCTTCAGGCGGTTCGGCGATCGGTTGCAGGATCGCATCAATTTCGTCAGCTACCGGTGCCGGCGAGGTTTTTTCTGGCTTGGGCGTTGCTTTTTTCGCAGTCTTCACATCATTCGCGCGAACGGGGGCGACTGGTTCGTCTTTCACAATCGTTGGTTTATCGGCAGGCGCATCGGCTTTACTGCGACGCGGCGGCAAATCGCTTTGATCATCGTCAAATAGCCCGGCTCCGAAACCACCAAAATCATCCTCGTTGTCCGGCGAGCCGGTTTCAGGAGTCTGGCGAGCGTTTGTTTGAGCGGCAGCGGGCGTTTCTAATTTCACTTGGTCAGGCTTCCGGCCGGGATCTTGGTTGACCAGTTCGACCGAGTCGCTTGAGTCTGATAAATCGCACGCATCGATCGAGTCAACTGCGTCATCAGGCGAGTCATTTGGGCGTTTTGGTGAAACTTCGGGAAGGTCTAAATCATCATCAAGTGGCTCGAATTTTTTTGAGCCTTTACCGAAATAATCGAATAATTCGTCTGTCACAGGTCAATTCCTTTGACGCAACTATGCATAACAGTCACGGTTTTGTTGTGGGGCAAGCCTACGAACGGCCATTTCATTTTCAACGTCAGTGCCCGAATTTCCGCGACAGTATATCGAACAAATACGTTTTTGAGGATACCCATCCGCAGATCTGAGCGGTCGATTTCGTCGAATCGGCGGCAGTTTCAGGCGTTGGGAGCTGTGGGCTGGTCGAAGCCGGTTTGATCGGCAAACGTTAAATTTTGCCAGACCCGAATGAACGGATTTACCGGTTCGGATTCTCGTTTTACGCCGATACCGCTGTTTTTTTTCGCCGAAAAGCAATTGTCGGAGCGGTTATCCCGCCGTTTGATTCCGATAACGATTCAGAAGCTTTTAATCCGCTTCACCCGCGCAACGTTTACATGCGCTACACCGTGACCGCCGATACGAACTCGATTCACGGTTGAGATTCTAAGACCCATTTTAAATCGCAATCGTTGGAGCCCTTCGATGATGAAACAAATTACCACTGGCCTCGCGGCATTCGCCGTCGTCGCAATCGCAGGATTTAGCAATCAAGCTTCGGCCCAACACTGCTCGGACTGCAACGCCGGTAGTGGATTCGGCTTCCCCGTCGCCTCGGCTACTTCGGCCTGCGGTGGCACTGGTGGTCGGCTTCGTGGATCTCACGGCGGTCGCATGCACGAGTTCCGAAATAAACTGGATCATTATTCGGCTTTGAATTCAAAAATTGCAGCTCGAAACGACGCTTGGCCAAAGCCATTCGCGTGCATCGACAAAGCCGACTATTACAACATTTGGTCGCAGATGTTGGCCGCTGGTACCGAGACGCAGTGTGTTTTGGATGATGATTTCTTTGGCGAAAATCATGAGCTAAACCGAGTGGGCATCGATCGCGTTCGTGGGATCATGGCGAATATGCCTTCGGATAATCGCTCGGTTTACGTGCATCGCACCAACGACGATCGAGTCAACAAAGCGCGGATGGACGCGATCCGCAATACGGTCGATCTGTACTACAGTCACAAAGGGCCTGTCAATGTTGCCCTATCTGATCACGTGCCAAGATCGATCAGCGGTAACACCGTTCAGCGAGTTCGTGAGCTTCGCACACAGAACATGGCTCCGCCAATTATTCAGGTCGGAGCCGGCGAATCGGTTGCCAACTCGGTTCAGAACTAAGCTTGGCTCGTCCGGCCCGCCGAGTCGCGTTCAAGCGAGTTTATCGACAAGCTTGATGGGGGAACGGTTGACGCCAGTGATGCATGGTTAACAATAAAGGGGATGTTTCGATTTCGGAACATCCCCTGTTTTTATCTAGAGCTCCCAAACCGAAGTTAATTTGATGGATAAAAAAGCCAAAAAGCGGCTTGAGGTGTTGCGACAAAAACAGCAGAAGCAAGAAAAACTTCTGGCGGCCGCCAAACAACAAACCGACGAACCCGACGAAATTCAAAACATCGAAAAGACGATCGCAGATATCAAAGCCGAAATTGAAAAAATCAAAAGCTCGTAGCCGCCCGCTTTGATTTTCAGCCGCGAAGTTTTTTTGGCCAGAAGTCGTTTATGGAGTTGGCCGCTGAGCCACTTTCGCTGCCCGTTTACCTGTGATTGTTTTGAAGCTGTGTTTGGTTTTTTAAATCTCAACAAACCGCAAGGAATCACATCGCGTGATGCCGTCAATTCGGTTCAGAAATTCGTCAGGCCAGCAAAAATCGGTCACTGTGGTACTTTGGATCCGCTGGCCAGTGGTGTGTTGGTCGTGTGTGTCGGACCGGCGACCCGTTTGACGCAGTTTGTCCAAGACGCGCCGAAAACATACGCCGGTAGCTTTCGTTTGGGTGTCACCTCAAAAACGGACGACACCGAGGGCGACGTTTTGCCGATCGAGTCGCCGCCGATCGTGGCCGCGGCTGAAGTTGAAGCGGTGCTGCTAGATTTTGTCGGCAAAATCGAGCAAGTGCCACCGGCGTTTAGTGCCATCAAAGTCAACGGCCAACGAGCCTACGATCTCGCGCGTCGTGGTAAAGAGGTCAAGCTTAACGCAAGGCAGGTTGAGATTTATTCGTTGAGACTGACTCGGTTCAGCTACCCCGATTTTGATTTAGAAATCCAGTGCGGCAGTGGAACGTATGTGCGTTCACTTGGCCGCGATATCGCGCAGGCTTTGGGCTCGGCTGCCGTGATGACCGGGTTGGTTCGAACGGCGATTGGAAATTTCTCCATCAAAGATTCAGTCAGTCCCGATTCGATTTCACTGGAAAATGTCCAGCAGTCAATTTGCTCGGCGGAATTCGGGCTGAAAAATTTACCCTCGGTTGTGCTCAGCGACGAACAGATCGCCGGATTCGAACATGCGGTGCCGGTCGATCTTGGGGCGGAATTTAAAGAACAGGCAGCGGTTGCCAAAAGTGAGGACGGTCGAGTGTTTGCCGTTTTACGTCGTTTTGAAGGCCAGCTGTTTTCACCCAAGATAAATTTCTTCCGTCATTGGAATGCTTGACCGCGGGAGCCAATGGAAGACAGCGACCGACCAATTTGGGTGCTTGGCAAAATCAAAGTCCGGCGAAATCAACGTTCGGCGAAATTTATGATGGGCCAAAACGAAAACCTCCGTCACTCAATGCGACGGAGGTTAATTGGTTTTCAAAAGCGACTGGACCGCCCGGAGCGTTTGGGCGATGCAGACCGCGCTTGCCCGCCAGCCGAGGTAAACGTTTAAAATCAAACCAAGTCTGGAGCTGAACCGCCTGGAGTGTGTCAGCCGGCAACTGTCTGTGGTTTGGATCTATTGAATCGCAATCGGTCTTGGTTTTGGTCTACGTAAAACAGACAAGCCCGTTGGTTCTACAGAATTCCGCCGTGCGTTCGAATGGGGCTCATGTGATCTGGCTGATCCAAGAACCAGAATCGTTGCCACTCTTCGCGAAGAGCACGTAAGTCATCCGATTGATAAATCAGTTGCTTGGCTCGGACGGCTGGATCTGCGTCGTAAGCCGGCAAGAAGCACCCAACGCTGCTCGTTAATGCCAAACCCAACAACGTCGCAGTGATGATTCGACGCATGATCTCTACCTTCGCAAT
>CAZROJ010000166.1:0-11269 GCA_964601665.1 uncultured Pirellulaceae bacterium | reverse complement strand
AATCTGGCTTGCCATGATAACCGATAATCGACAAGGTAGCTGTTCACGGCTATTGTCGCTCGACTCTCCGAATCGTAAACGTGAAGTGGTAATCCGCTCGCCATTCCAATAGACGTTCTTTGAGCTAAAACGCTTCCGCAATTCACGCTCACAACTTGGAAAGTTGAGCGACATTGGGTTCTTCGAACCGGCCCCGTAAACGGTTACTCCACAAGAGACTTCGACCCCAAGTCAGGTTCACCCTGCTGCAGCGCCCTTGCGGTTTTGAAGTACTCACTTGTGGTTTCGAAGCCCTAAACTGGCGGGCGTTTAAGAAACCCAACCGTCGACTGAAACAACTGCTGGCTCGCGCTCGAACCGCCATTGCGTTCCGACTCGCTGGCCAGTTCCTGTCGATTGGCGCGGCAATAATCGCAGCCCAGCTGGTCGACATGAAAATGAACAAAGTCGGTCCAGTCGGCAGGCAAAATCTCCAGCACGTACTTCCCCAGCGTCGTCCGCTTGGGGCAGCTCGGCCGTAAGTTTTCCCAAGTGACTCGCAGGCTCGGCAACAACCGACTCTCGTCCAGCGACGTTGGCGAATTGGGAATATCCGACACCGCCGCCCTCAATCGTTTAATCAAACGATGTTTGACGACACCGATTTCGTTTTCACGAACATTCATCAAAGTGGCAATTTGCTGGTTGGGTAGTCCGGCAAAAAACAAACCTTCGGCAATTTTTAGGTCGCGAAACTTTTTTCGATCCTTCAGTTCAGCAGTCACCTGAAAAACAGCCTCCGAAAGCGCACGCTCGAAGGCAACTCGTTGCTCATGCGAAACCACATGCTGGCTGGCCGTCAAATCGGACGCCGCGATCGCCTGCGTCGCAACCTCACAGCCGCTGACGGTCTTCGAATGACCGGCACTTCGATAATGGTCATTGATTCGATACCGCAAAATCCGAAACAGAAATGACTCGAGACTACATTCGCCTCGATAAGTTTTCACCGCTGCAATAAACGAAACGAAGGTCTCTTGCACCAAATCTTCCGCGACAGAAGTTCGATCAGACGGGCTCAGTTTACTGCGAGCGAACGAAACCATTCGCCCGTGAAACTTTGACACTAAAACTCGCCAACCGTTTTCGTCGCCAGCTGCGATCTGTTGCAGCAATAGCTGTTCGACATGAGACGTTCGTGTTTGAGTCATCGTTTGGTTTATTCTTTAGCGATCACGGTCGGCCCACCACAAACATAAAGACGATTCCGGCCAACACACAAACAATCAATCCGATCGCCATCACCACGGTCGTGGTGATTTGATGCTGGTAGTAGCCTTGGGTTAGCAAATTTGAAACCAAACCGATCAGAACCACAAACCCTGCCAACATCGCCAGTGCCGATTCAGGCGATATGGGTGCTCGGTGAATTCTTTTCATCCCCGTTTGCGATGGGTTGCTGTAAATCCCCTTGACCCCGCTGGGCACCGTTGACCATTGCTCGGGAGGCGAAACGTTCGCGAGATCATTCGGCAAAGCTTCCAGCCCATTGATGCCGTTGGGCGGTTCCAAACAAATCAAAACCGCCTCTCGCCAAACATCGCCGTAGGGCATCGAGATCTTTTGCACGAAACGGTCGGCCACATTTCGTTCCATCATTTCCTTGCTCTTAAAAACGCTTTTGATCGAAAGCCTGTCATCTGCCATCAATTGCATGTTGACGTTGGAAAACGCATCGACCGCCGCATCTTCCGGGCTGTTAGCAAAACGTCGCGAGCGACCGACCAGCCATTTGTACCGCTTATTTTTTACTAAAAATTGTTTCGTATCCGTTAGCCATGGTTTGGTTTCGTAATCAAAAGATGCTGCGTTGTTCTTTTTCCCGTCATCTTTTTTCCAATCGCAAATGATCGTTCCACATTCGTTCGCAAAACCAAATTCATTGGGCTTTTGCGAGAGTGCAATTTCATGCTCACAATTTATCACGACTCGGGTAAAATCGAGATCATTCCTTTCTTTGAACTCAATACCATTCACTTTTGTGGCGTCTGCCTTTTTCGATTCGCTGGCCCACATAACCAACGGCTTATTGACTAACAAACCGTTCATTTCTTCGACAAAATCATCACCAAATTCCTCGGGAATTGGAATCGAACCCTTCAACACCAATTCGATTCGATCGGTAGTGCCGGCTTCTCTATCGAGGTCTTTGGCCAAAATTCTTGCCAACTGTTTCCCGCAATCGGCAACGCTCGGATAAACATTCGCCTTTCCTCGAACAGCGTCATCCCAAGCTAACGGCAATTCCTCGCGTTCGGAAACCGCCGGAGTTTGAACCGCCTGCATCGCTTGATTCCACTGTGTCGCCGATGGAGTCGATTGCACAGGCGGGCGACTTGCGATCCTCCAATAAAGCACGGGGGTCAAGACCATTAGAATCATCAGCGGCACGGCAAACCAAATCAGCACCGGAAAGTTTTTATTGGCAAGCCCGATCAGCATCACCAATAAAATCACGACCGCGACAAAGGCAACTCCGGCGATCAATAAAATGCCTAACAATGAGATGCCCATCACACTTGCTCCTGTACAACGTTGACTTCAATGTCCGACCGCGCCTGATCACCGTCTGCTTGTTTGGTAACGTCTTTAGGCCCATGTCGAGATCCTTTATTCGTTTGATCATTCACCAGACGAACATGCATGGGAGCGAGCAGTTGGATCGAAACAACAACGGCTGACACACAGCCTAGCGAAGCAACCAACTCATAACGATTCCCAACCAATGAGTCGGCCAAGCATGCCGGCGCTGAAAACATCACCAACGCCATCACGGTACGCCACAAACCCACTCGAGGATATCGATCGGCCGAGATAAAACAGCGCCCATCTATCAGAGCTCCCGCACACAGCAAGCCGAGCAACATTTCCTCTTTAAACAATCGAGCACCCAACGTCATCTCAATCACGTTTGCAAACAAGATGCTGGCAATCAAAACGATGACCAGGGTCGACAACCGACTACTGATCGCCCAAGGTACCTCATTCGTGCGGGGCAAAAATTGGAGCATCGCCCAAGTGATGATGCTGGCAACGACCGGCAAAGCCAAGAACAATAAAAGTACCACGTAACCGGGTGTCCCAGTTTGCGTGGCTCCAAACGCTCCCAAAATCCCGCTACACCCGAACACTAACAACCAGCGCATCACCCATGACGATGAATCCTGCTTCGCCAACGCCAACCCCGTCGGTCGCCACCACAGCCCCAACGTCTCCAGCCAGTGCAAAGTCGGCACGGGGACTCCCGGTCGACTAAAGGGTAATGAATCGTGTTCTTTCGTATCCACAAGTGCATTTTCAGGCAAAAACGTGTCCTCCATTTGAGACCGACCCGCGATTGCTCCAGCGGCATTGCCTTGCTTCGTCCGGCGTTGCACTGCTCGATCACCAATCATGGTCAACGACAACGGCGGCGGTAAATAACTCGACTGGTCCTCAGGGCATAACGCCAGCAACATTTCGTCGACATTGGCGTAGCGATCATCCGGATCGCGCTGCATCGCTTTCTGGATGACTTTCGCAAAGGGCTGCGAGATCCCGCTCACGTCCGGTTCGCCGGTCAAATGTTTTATCAAAACCTCGCCCATGCTCTCACCGACATAGGGTGGCGATCCGGTTAGCATTTCAAACAGGATCACACCAAGAGCATAAATATCGACCGCTTTGTCGTACTTGCCTTCGCCAATTTCCGGGGCCATGTAGTGCACACTTCCGACAGTGGTCGTGTGGCCCGTTTGCTGGCTACTGCTGATCGCTTTGCTCAAGCTGTAATCGCCAATCTTGACAGCGCCGTCTTCGAAAAAGATGTTATGCGGCTTCAAATCGCGATGCACCACTCCCGCATCGTGCAAGTAGCGGAGCCCCATAATCAATTCGCGAACGAAATACATCGCTTGGTCTTCGCCCAGCCCGCTTTCGGATTCGCTTTGGGCCATCAGTTCATGCAATGAAGGACCGGCAACGTATTCCATAATCACCCAAGGGACATTTCCTTGGCCGTAGCGAACATCGAAAATCGTCACCAAATAGGGCGACTTGAGATTCATGCAATGGCTGATCCCGCGCAATTCAACGTCTTCATAGTTTTGCACGGCTTTCAGAGCGACCTCGCGGCCCGAATCGCTGGTCGCAAAATAGACCTCGCCAAACCCGCCTCGCCCCAGTGCATACTCGATGGTGTAACCATCCAGCGGCCGATCGCCTTTTTTGTATCGATAACTCGGCATCAGGAAACCCTTTCTCGAGGCGTCGAAGATTCTGGCAACAAGGTAAACTGCACACCTGCGACACTTTGAGTCTGCCCGGCGTTCAATAGCTGACGATCGGTCGCTCCTTTTTCGTGAATCACGTAAGTTCCACTTGTACCGTGATTCGCCGGACGCACAATGACGCGACGCGGCAAATCAGGGACAGAAAAATGGCAGCCCGAATCGCCAAACACCACCGATTCATCGACCATAACAATCCCGCGAATGTCTCGTCGTTTCATTTTTGCCCCCTGCACCATCAAGACCGCCGAATTGCTGGCCAGCATCGGGCGAACGAACTTCAAACGCCCGCGACTCCCGACCGCGATCACATCGCCGGGGCTCAGCACATGATGCTTCGCAAAAACTTCGCTGACAAAAAAACCAGCTTCGCTGGAAGCAAAATAGTCCTCGCCGTCGCGACAGATTTCAATCTTCGCCTTCAAACCTTCGGTCTGCAGAACGATATCGGATGACTTGGCAATGCTGGGCGTACCGACCGAGACCGTGCTGCCTGGCAATAGTAGAACGCCACCCAACTGATCCACTTGCAAGACTTCGCGACGAGCTTCCATGTCGGATTGCTTTTTGGCTTTCACATTTCCACTCTGAACCATCTGCCTGATCGGCGACCCAATTTGCTGCGTTTGATCCGCTTGCGGTTCGTCAAACTGAGCCCCGATCGATTTCTGCTGATCCAACAAACCCAAAGGCCCGGCGAACGTCGCTTTTAAATTATCTTGGCACTGCGAAATGGCTTCCATCGCGGCGACAATCCAATTCGCACCCGTTGCAATCTGAGCCGCCAGTTGCAACTGCTCGATGGCCAAACCAAATTGGGCCTCGCGGGCATGTTGCAAGGCGGTTCGACATCGTTCCAATTGCTTTGCCATCTCGGTCAACGTCTGTTGCTGGAACCCGGCAGCCAACAACAAATCTAAATTTGCCTCACATCGGTCCAAGCGGCCGTTATCAAAATCGTCTTTAACTCGCTGCAGCATCTGACGGGCAGACGTCATCGCCAACTGCTGTCGTTCGTGCCGCTGTCCATCGGCAGCCGGGTGCTCGGCCAGCCATCCCATGGCTCCTTCATGATCGTTTGCGTCAACGAATGCTTTTAGTTGTTCAATTGCCGATGCCGAATTCACCGCGCGGGCACGCCCGGCCAACGACAGCCTCTTCGCCGCAATGTTGGCTTTCAATTCTGCCACATCGGCACGCTGGCCCGCCAGTTGTTCTGCTTTTTTGGCGTCCATCACAGCCGTTTCCAATCGATCGTTTTCCAAATGCAAGCGAGCTCGCACCACATAGTCGGCTGCCAGTTGCTCGACCAACCGTTGACCGTCGGCGTGATTGGTTTGTGGCGAATTGATCAACACGTCGAACGCCTTGTCCAACCTTCCGCTCCGGATCGCAACTTCCGCTCGTTTTAGATCAAGTTTAAACATGGTACCCACTACCCACTCTCGTTGTTCCGCGATCCTCGAGCGTCGCTGGTGCCGGCAAAAAACTATTTTCGTTTTTCGATCGAAAACGAGATCGCTGGTCGACACTGACCGCTTACCTCGCGTCTGCCATTTTACCCGTCGCATCCGGCTTTACCGGTCCGAAATAATCATCGATAGCATCCAGAACGTCGGTTTCGACCAACGTAACGTCATCGCAAGAAATACTCACCTGTTCGCTCTGATAGTCTAACACCTTTTGAGCCACGGCCAGTCGAGTCTCCAATTGACTCAACAATTGATCCGCTTGTGAGAGCTGGCTACCGTCGATCATCGTACCGGATTCGATTTGGCTGGCTTTGATCAGACGATGCTGAGCCGCCAAGGACTCAACTTTCAACTGCAGTTCTGATTGGCGAGTTCGCATCTTATCCAGCATCGCCAGCGCCGCGCTCAAGCCTGCCTTTCGCTTGTCCAGTAATCGTTGCTTACTGTTCAGAGCCAGCTCGGCTTGCTTGAAATGATTGAATCGCGACTGAAGTTGTTCCGTCATTTGTTCTCGTTGAACATCGCGACCGTTGACGACATAAAATTCTTTTGTGGTCCGCATCTGATCGCGCAGCGAGGACAACTTTAATTCGTTTTCGACGAGCTGGCGTTGGTCGACTTGGAGTTCTTTTTCCAGTCGAGCGATCGCGACTTCCTCTTCGGCGATCATCCGCACCTGCGACTGAAGATCGGGCAGGATGTCGTTAATTTTTTCTTTGGCACGTTCGAGTTCAAATTCGACGGGCACATTTTCTCTCGCAGATTTTTGCACGGTCCGCATCGCGGTTCGAATCATGCCGGTAAGATCCGAACCGAACAGAAAAAATGCGACCAGTACGACAGCCAAGAGTCCACTTGTGCCGTATTTCAATAAACGCAGCATGTTTAATTCCTCAGAGTTTCTCAGACGCAAGCAAGTAATATCGAGCAATTTTCGCTCTGGAGCCACGGAAAAGCGTGGTTCTGCATTTACCGTCGTAGCGTGCCTGGATTTGTTGCAAAAGAATCTGATTCTTTTGCCAGGAATTATTTTTCGAGCTCGCCTGCGAGCCTTCCCTGAATGATCCATGACAATCATCGAGTGACCCGCGTTAATCAGTGAATGATCCGCGGTGATCGGTGAACCACGTTAATCAGTGAACCGCGTTAATCAGTGATCCGCGGTGATCGGTGATCCGCGCTTATCGGCGACCCGCGGTGATCGGTGAACCACGCTTATCGGTGAACCACGCTTATCGGTGAACCACGCTTATCGGCGACCCGCGTTAATCAGTGACGCGTATCAATCACTTGGTGGCCGCGTCGATCGCTGAGGTGTTTTATTTACGGCGGCAGTTATTGAAGTGGTATGCGTTTTGCCACTTCGCGCTTTCGATTCGGAGAATCGAGCGACATTGACTGTGAGCGATTGCGTCCAAACAGATGCGATTCAGCCGTGACTTAAGAAAGGCTGCACTGATTATAAAATCTCACAACTCACATCTCATATCTCATATCTCGCATTTTATATTTGCGTTAAACATGAACGAGCGTTTTTCATTTTTTAATTTAATTCCACCGGAACCTCACGGCTCATTCAGCCAGCAATTCATTCGGCTATCGGTTCATTCACCAACCGACCCATCAAGCTCCCGCTTTACCAAGCAACTCCTTCATTCGGCCAGCGAATGAAATGGGTATCGTTTCTCAATCCCCCAAGCCTTACTTATCCGCTTCGGCTCGCTTGGGCAGCACCCAATCGTCACGAATGAAATGGCACGTGTAGCCGCTGGGAAACTTCTCTAAGTAATCCTGATGCTCGGGTTCGGCTTGCCAAAAATCGCTAGCAGCCGTGACTTCCGTCACCACGGCCCCCGGCCAGATCCCAGACGCATTCACATCCTCGATGGTGTCCAACGCGACTCGTTTTTGTTCATCAGACGCATAAAAAATTGCCGACCGGTACGACATGCCTCGGTCATTGCCTTGCTGGTTGAGCGTTGTTGGGTCGTGAATCTGGAAAAAGAATTCCAGCAACCGGCGATAAGAAATTTGTTCCGGATCAAACGTTATTTCAATCGCCTCAGCATGAGTGCCGTGATTCCGATACGTCGCGTTGGGCACGTCGCCGCCGGTATAGCCAACTCGTGTTGCTTCGACGCCGGGAAGCTTGCGAATCAAATCTTCCATACCCCAAAAACAACCGCCCGCCAAAATTGCAATTTCGCTCATCGCTGTCCCTCTATCAATTTTTAAACATCTACAAACTGAGTCGGCTTAACCGCATCACTTGGCTAACATCGAACCGAAATTGGCAAAAACTTTATCCGGCCGATCCCGTATTCGTCCCCGCAGTGCCCCAACTACTTTTGAGTCGGAAGTGCACTATTCAGCAACCGATCACGAAGTTTTTCGGCCTGTTTGCGATACAAAAACAACCCTTTGTAATTTAAGCTCTGCTGAAGAACCTGCCCCGCAGCTTGATTCTGCCCCGCCTCTCTTAGAAACTTCGCCAGAAAATAATCGATCTCTGGCGACCGGCCATCGCGAGTTTGAGCCAGCTTTTGAAAGATCGCTTGGATCGTCGGGTTCACTCCAAGCGTTTCCAGCCGAATGTATCCAGCAGCCGCCAAGGCAATTCGGTTATTAGAATTCGCCTGCAAGTTACTCGAGGCCAACTGATTGGCTTTTGTTCGGTTTTCAATTGAACCGCTCTCAATCAAGCTCAACGCGAGCATGTTGGCAAAGTCGGGATTCTTGGGGTTACCGTCGTAAAGTTCCTGGTAACCTGCGACCGCGTCTTCAAATCGTTGTTGGACAAAGGCCAGCTTCGCCTTCAAACCTTTGGACACGGGAGTCGCCCCCTTCAATGCTTCCGCCGTCTTGATCGCCGCAGCAGCACCGTCAAAATTTTCTTGGCTCATCGACCAACTCGCATACTCCAGCAGCGCCGCTGGATCTTCGTTGTAGTTGCGAGGAACGCGGTCCATCCATTCGTTGGCCTTGCCCAAGTCACCTTTACGCGCAAACCAAGCACCGATCACGGCCTCGGGAGCACGCGTTTTTGGGTTCATTTTTCGCAGTTCGTTTAGATGTTCTAAACTTTCGTCAAACTTATCTTGCTTGAATGCGATCTCCGACAAAATCTGCAACGGTTTCACATTTTCTGGGTCGCGTTGACGAGATTGGCCAATCAATTGGCGAGCCAAATCGTAGCGCTGCAATCGTGAAGCCGCTTGCGTCATGCCATCGAGATATTCGTTTTCGTAATGAGTCGCCGCCACTTTTTCCAATTGAGCTTGATCCAACAAGCCGATCAATTTCTCAAAGTGCACCGCCGCGTCCACGTTACGATTACTCCCCAACGCCAGACGACCGTAAGCTGCATAGACGCTCGGGTGATTTGGATTCTTGATCGTTGCCGCTTCCAAAAAACGGCTGCCGTTAGCGACATCCTTCGTCGAAAAACAAAGACCAGCCATCAATACTTCAGCCGGCGGAAACGCTGGGTTCCCTTTGCACTGTTGCTCCAAAATGATCTGACTCTTGCCGCCATTGCGATCCATATAAGCCTTCACTGCCATCTGAATCCCTTGCCCCGCGGGCGAATCGGCGGTGACATCACCCGGGATCAATCGATTCAATTCGTCAAACAGCGACTTGCCAATCTTGTCTTTGGCTTCGGCCAGTTGAGCTGCTCGAGCTTCATCAACCGCCGCGTTGTCTTGATTGGCTGGCGCGGTCGCGGCTTCTTGACCGATAGCGGTCGAGCACGACAAAACGAGGCATGACAAACCCAAGCCAAGGCCCAAACATAAATTGGCAATCGATCGCTTCATCGGTAAATAGCTTCCATCAGATTTTTTAGACATCACATTGCTTTCTATCGTGGTTCCAATTCGCCGTCGCCAAGTCTCATTTTAATGAGTGACAAACTCAATCGTGCCTTGAAGCCATTTTAAAAAACTGGCAGCGACGATAAGTTCGCGTTGGATTTTAAAGTTTAACTTCGTCCAAAATTCGTTTTGTCGCGTTGGATTTATTTAGCACGTAATAGTGTAATCCAGCGGCATCGTTTTTGATCAAATCTTGAGACTGAGCGACCGCTTGCCTGACACCGGCTTCGAATTGCCCTTCCTTTGAAGGATCCTTTTCAAGATCCGCAACAAAGTCCGCGGGCAGCTTGGCACCGCACAAACTGGTGATCCGCTGAATTTGAGCCAAATTAGTCACCGGCAACAGCCCGGGCACCAACGGCACCTTGATTCCTTTTTGATCGCACAAATCTCGGAAACGATAAAAATCCGCGTTGTCGTAAAACAGCTGAGTCACAACAGCGTCGGCCCCGGCGTCGACTTTCCGCTTTAGGTTATCCAGATCGGTGTCTAGGTCGGTCGCCTCTTGGTGTTTTTCCGGATAACCCGCCACCATGACGCCAAAATGGTTAAACTCTGACTGAATCAAATCAACCAATTCGTTGGCGTAAGCCAAACCACCATCGTGAACGACAAACTTGTCTTCACCTTGAGGCGGGTCGCCGCGCAAGGCCATAATCATGTCGACGGATTTTGATTTGGCCGTATCCAAATACGTTCGCAGTTCGTCAACTGAGCTGCCAACGCAGGTCAAATGTGAAGCCACAGGCACGCCAAAATTTTCTTTGACGTGGCTGATGATTTCCAGCGTCTTGGCCTGAGTTGAACCGCCGGCGCCGTAGGTGCACGTAAAAAAGTCTGGCTTAAACTGCATCAACGTTTCAACATGTCGATACAATGCCGCTTCGCCTTTTTCAGTTTTCGGCGGGAAGAGTTCAAACGAGAGGACTCGTTTGGTTTTGAATAGTTCCTTCAAAGAAACGCTTGGCATCTAGTTTTCCTGATTTTGAAAACCAGTCACGACCCGATCGATGCAGGTCTGTTCAGTAACTGATTAAGCTGCTTTTTTGTGATTTATCCGATCGCGTATTTTATTGGCAGCCAACCAGTAAAAACAGTGCGTTCGTGTGACAAATTGACGGAATCCAACATGAAAAACAATCCTTTCCAAAGCCCAGCGACAAACATCGGCTCGCCTGCACCCGATACCCAAGCCAAGGGCGTCTCGTTTTCCGCAATCGCGAACCACCTCGCTCGATTTTCGCTGGCCGCGTGTATTTTGATTCTCGTCCCGCTGATGTTCGTTCCTAGATTCTCCGATCTATTCGAAGAGTTCGGAATCGAACTTCCGCTGGTGACACAGTTGTTAATTGCGATCAGCAAACAAATAAACATGTTCGCATTGATTTACGTTCCGCTGGCAATCGTTTCCTTGCTGGTAATCGAGACGCTCATGTTTTTGATGCCCAAGTCGTTTTACCGCACGTTGGTCAGCCTCGCAATTTGGCTGCTGTTGTTAACGATTTTGATTGTCGGATCTTTGGCCCTCTTGCTGCCGATCCGGGCCATCAGCAGCGGGTTGGCGTAGTCACAGTTACAACCAACCCCGCCCTTAAAACCGCCCTTAAAACCGCCC
>CAZROJ010000165.1:0-11290 GCA_964601665.1 uncultured Pirellulaceae bacterium | reverse complement strand
AGGCCCTTGAGCTGGCATCTCCCCTGAGCTGGCATCTCCCCTGAGCTGGCATCTCCCCTGAGCTGGCATTTCCCCTGAGCTGGCATCCCTTCAGGATGCAATATCGTCTCGCGCTCTTTCCGGTGGTGTCGCTTCGCTCAACCACCGGCTACAGGCTTTGTATCCCTACACGGGATAGAGCCGCTGTATGACAGGGAGGCTTAACATCAGTCTGGCAGCCCGGGCTACGAAAAGCCGCTGCGCGACTTACGCGACTGGGGTGCAGAATATCAGGCTGGTAGCTCAATGGTGCTTTTTTTAGCTCTGGAAAGGGCGATTGGCGATGGCAGTTCGGTAAGCAGGATTTGTGCTGCGTCAAAGCTTAAACGTGGAATAGTAGATTTAAGCCGTCCAAGCCTTCTTGGCGATAGCGGGCTGTTGATTTAGTTAGCCGCTGGGCGATAGCCCCGGTTGTCACGCCACTCAACCAGGGCTATCGCCCAAACGGCTAACACTATTTTTTTAAAGTCGACTAAATCAACAGCCCGATAGCCTCGGTTATCTGACTAAACTGACTAAAACCGTGCCTGTCGCTAAAACGACTCAAATCGCCAACCAGAATTTTCAATTGGAACAAGCACTAGGAGCGCCGGCGGCATGACCAGAAACCGACTTTGCGGTTCTTTTGGGTTTTGGGCCGTAAAGTTCTGGCAAGCTGATGACGGCCGGTGGAAATTTTGCGAGGGGCTTGCAGGCGAGTAAGATGGTGATCGTTGGATCACACGTCTTTTTTATTCAGGCCGCGTCAAAAATGATTATCGACGCTCATCAACATTTTTGGGATTTGGCAGTGCCGTTTGATCACGGATGGCTGACCGAACCGCAGCACAAGCCGATTTTTAAAAACTATCTGCCAGCCGACTTGGAACCCGTCTTGAAAAAAGCGGGCGTCGATCGTTGCGTCTTCGTTCAGACGCAACATGACATTGCGGAGAATCGTTGGGCTTTGCGATTGGCCGAGCAAAACGATTTTATGGCTGGTGTCGTTGGCTGGGTGGATTTGGCCGGCGACGTTTGCGAGTCGCAATTGATCGAGTTTAAAAGCCATCCAAAATTTTTAGGCGTTCGGCATATTACTCAGAGCGAACCCGACGATAATTTTATCGTAAGACCCGATGTGCTGGCGGGCTTGAAAGTGCTCGAACAACATCGTGTGCCATTCGACTTGCTGTTTCTTACCAAGCATCTAAAACAGGCCGTCGCGGTCGCTCGGCAGGTGCCCGACTTGCCGCTGGTGATTGATCACTTGGCCAAGCCCAAAATTAAAAGCGGTCAGATCGATGCGTGGGCGGCGGACCAAACGGCCGCCGCCGATTGCGAAAATGTTTACTGCAAGCTTTCGGGGATGGTGACAGAAGCCGATTGGAGTAATTGGAGTGCGCAAGATCTAAAACCCTACGTTGAAGTTGCTTTGGAAGCTTTCGGGCCCGACCGGTGCATGTACGGTTCGGATTGGCCCGTGTGCGAGTTGGCGGCGAGCTACGAACAGGTTTTTGCGTCGATCCAAGAAGCCATCGGTCCGATCAGTTCTACCGAAAAGTCGGCGATTTTTGGCCGGACGGCGGCCAAGTTTTATGGAATCGAGTGGACTCAATAGCCATCGCCAATAACCGTCGTTTTAAACGCGAGCCGGTCGGGCGACGCGATTTACTTTGCGCGTCAAACGAGAGGGAAGCATCAGCGAAGCGTTAGCAAAGTGTCAGTGAAGCGGCAAATGCACTATTTAATTGCAAACCAGTAGACGGCGATTCCGATTGCCAGCAGGACGAAAAACCAGACTAACGCGTTGATGATTCCGTAAGACTCGAGGTCTTCAGGGCGAGGGTTTTTGATCGGGTCGTAGTCTTTTTGAGTGGTTGACATGGTTCTGTTCCAGCGTGTCGTGGGGAGGTTGTTTTTTGAAGTCAGTGATTAACGGCGCGGTTGGCGTCGCGTGGAGGAGATTATTTTTTGGTGCGAAGTTCAGCAGTGGTCTCGTTGGCGTCAGCAATCGATACCGGACGATTAGCGCCCGGAACGGTGGTTTGAACTGGGGTGGGTTTTTTGTTGGTTTGCCGAAGCGTTTTCGAAAATGCGTTTGTAAACGTCGAATCGGCAAAGACTAATTTGGCTCGACCGAGCGTTGAGTCAACTGCTTGCAGGCGTGATTTGGAGATCGAATCGTGTAAGTAAATTTTGAGGCCGGCGACTCTGATTTGAAACTGATCGGAGATCGACTTGCCGGAAATAGGGCAGCGACGTTGGGAGTACTGACCGGTCAAAACCAGTTGGTGGTTTGCTTTGAGAATTAAAGAAGGTTTAAGAGGTTTAATGCGTTTTTGAGAGCTCGCGGCATCGTGACGGCTGCGAAAGTCATCGGCAGCACTGCGAGTTGCGAAGTAAACTTGCCCGTCGTGCCATTTGGCGGCGTGACGGACCTTGCACTGACTGTTTCCGTTGACGATGCACTTCACGCCGGGGTAGGTTTGGCCCAGCGACGATGCGGAGGTCATGACGACGTAAAGGGCGACCGCGGAGGCAAGGCCGGCAAGTTTTATGGGAAGGTGCGATTGCATGGAAAGCCAATACGGGAAGGTAAGCTTTCGTCGTTATCGTCGTTTGCAACGCCGCAACACGCTCGACGACTTTGCAATTGCGAAAATTTTTGTTGTAGCGATTACGCGGACAGATTTTTGGAGTGATGCCGAGGTTCGACCAGCCAAAAAGTTAAAATCCACCCGGTCAGCATGCAGGCCGTGACCAGGATGAACACGAATTCAAAACTGATTCGGTCAACCAATGCTCCCATGATCGTGCTGCAGAAAAATGGCGGCGCCGCCATCGCGAGACTGAGCGTGCTCAGGTACCGCGGGTGATCGTCTCGATCGGAAATTTCCAGAGTGTAGTAATTGAAAATTCGCATCGTCACCGGCGTGATCCCCAGCAAGCCAAAAACCAGCGTATAGGCCGCTTGGCCTGCTTCGGGCATTTTTGCCAAACCCAGTGCGAGCATTGGAGCGGCACAAACGATCAACAGCATGATGCGAAGTACGAGTCGCGTTCCCAAACGATCGGCGACCCAGCCCGCGGGCACGCTGAACAGAGCCGCACCGATGTTTTGTGCCAACACCCATGGGATGAGAGCCGTCAAATCCAAGTCGAACCGATCGCGTCCGAGCCGCTGGTAATGAGGGAACAGGGTGAGGCTCATCCCGAACAGGCCCGCGATGATCGCCAACAGCATCAGGTTCCGGTCTTGTTTCAACGACGTTATCGAAGCCGCCAGCAGTTGTCGCGGGTTCCTGGCTTGGGGGAGATTTTCATCCGGGCGTTCGATCCAAAACATCGCGCTGATCCCGCCGATGACAAACATTGATCCCGTCAAGCCAAAGATCCAGTCGAACCGGTAAGCATTGGCTGGCACATCCCCCGGTGGCAGCCATCGCAGCAGCAAAAAGTAAGCACACACGACCGCTAGTAGGGCGCCCAGCCCCGTGCCAATCAAGGCCAGCAGACCTCGCCGTCGGACTCGGATCAGTTTCCCGATCAGCGTGTTGACAACCAGTTGGTTGATTCCGGTCGCGACGAAAAAAATCGCGTACACCACCAAGAATAGAATTGGCAAGTACCAAGTCGCCGTTCCGCCGGTCACCGTCCAGATCAACGACAGGACAAGGAAGCACGCGCCCATCGTGCAGCTGGACCCGACCAAAATCCATTTCTTAGTCGGTCGGTTTCTAACCAAGTCCGAAGCCAAAAACGGCGGGACGCTTTGGCCCAGCCGATTGAGCATTGGCAGGCAGCCGCGTAGCCAGCCGGAGCCGCCGATTACATCCAATACCGCCGGCATGACGATGCTTTCGGTTTTGAAAATCCAGCCGATGCGCAGGCAGCAGTAGTAAAATAAAGCCAGACAAAAATTGGTCGAATGGGCTGGATCGTTTTCTGGATTGATCGGTGGCGTCGAAGATGATTTCATGGTTTTAGATGTCACCACGACGTTGCAAAAGTAATCCCAAATAGCTGGTTAAAATCGAACCCGAAAGTTCCAGCTTGGCCGCCAGCGATTCCAGTGCTGATTTCGCTTGTTCTTTTTGCTGCGGATTTTCCACAACGATTTCCAGTTCGACAAAATCACCGACGTCTGTTACCGAATCCAAGCAGGCTTCTACTTGCTGGTTTTGCCATCGCAGGTGCATCGTTTCACGAGTTTTTTCGACTGAGGCGACCGAGACAAAGCCAATCCCAAGAAAAGATTGTTTGATCTGTTCGGCTGCTGCGGCTCCGACCAGTCGTGTTTCGATTTCGGTTCGGATTTTGGCCGACGAATCCAAGTTGGGGCCTTTGAAGGTCAAGAAAAACTGATCATCTGACTGGCGAATTCGCAACGCGATGTCCATTTTGGCAAAGTCACGCAGCGGGTCGTTGAGGTATTCGTCGGACTGAAATGATTTTTGGCTTGGGCCAGCACCGATCGCTTGTAACGTTTGTCGAATGCCTGCTAAATCTTGGACGGGGAATTTGTATTCGATTTCTATCGGAGTCGGCATCGAAGGATTTTGGTCAATGAGCGAAAAATTGGAATCGCGTAGTCTATGCGAAGGGGCGGGGTGGTCGTAAGGCTGAACGATTTAAACGGGCAGTTTTTCAAGTTGGCACGATGCGTCCCGGCTTGGTTCGACCGCCTGTCCCGGCTTGATTCGACCGCCTGTCCCGGCTTGGCGCTGATGGTATTACAGGTCACGATTGAAGTGATCGAAAACTGCTAATTAAAAACGGTGGGCTGTGATGCAAGGATATTTGGGAATCGATGCTGGCACTCAAGGATTGTCGGTGGTTTTAACCGATGAAGAATTGAAAATCGTTGGCTCCGGTGATGGCGGCTATGCGATGGTGCCCGGGTTGGGGGAGGGGTGCTACGAGCAAGATCCGGCCGACTGGGAACGGGCGTTGGTCGAAGCAATGGCGGATTTGCGATCGAAGGTCGAAAGTTTCGATGTCATCGCGATTGGCATTTCTGGTCAAATGCATGGCGAAGTCTTGGTGGACGAACATGACAAGATTCTCAAGCCCGCTCGGCTGTGGTGCGACGCTCGTAATGAAGCCGAAGGTGCCGAGTTAACGGCGGCCTTGGGCGTGAAGATGCCCAAGCGAATCACGGCGGCGAGGTGGCTGTGGACGATTCGAAATTTTCCAGAATTGGCAGCCAAGACAAAGCGGATGACTACGCCCGGCGGATGGCTGGCATTTCGGTTGACGGGGCAGTGGTCGCTGGGCATTGGCGATGCATCAGGTATGTTTCCGATCGACCAGTCAACGTTGACTTATGACGAAGCTGCGTTGGAAAAGTTTGATTCGGTGGCGGGGCGCGATGTGCCGCCGATTCGGGCTCTGTTGCCAGCGGTCCGGCGAGCGGGAGAGGACGCTGGAACGCTGACCGAAGCGATGGCGAATCAGCTTGGATTGAAAGCGGGCGTGCCCGTCGCGCCGGCCGAGGGCGATCAACCGGCTTCGTTGGCTGGTTCGTTGATCGGTGACGCGGGGATGGTGTCGTGCAGTTTTGGAACGTCGGTTTGTGCGAATTCTGTGGGCGATCGAGCGTTCGCGGGTGTGAGCGACATGGTGGATCATTTTTGTGCGCCCGATGGCAAGCCGATCAACATGGTGTTCTTGCGAAATGGCACGACGTACATGAACACGATCGTTGAAATGTTTGGGCAAGCGATGGGCGGCGATCGGAGTGATGCGTTTTCCAGGTTGATGCCGAGTGTCGTTGCGGCTGGGGCGGACTGTGGCGGCGTGATCGCGATGCCGTTTATTGACGACGAACCCGGTTTGGGTGTGAGTCGGGGAGGGCAGGCGAGTTTGCTGGGGATTGATGCCGAAAATGCGACGCCGGCAAACATGATTAAGGCCGCAATGCTCGCCACGATGTTTAATTTGAAGCTGGGAAGTCAAACGTTGGATCGACAAGGCTTTCCGCGTAAGGAGTTGGTGTTGTCGGGTGGTTTGACGAAAACGCCGGAGCTGGGGCAAGTGTTGGCGGACGTTTTTGAGACGCCGGTGAAGTTGTTGGCCGGTGCGGATGAAGGGTGTGCTTGGGGCGCGGCGTTGATGGCCAAGTACCGGCAAGCCAAGATCGAGGGTCAGGAGCAGGTTTGGGCTGAGTTTTTGGGGGCAAATCGTTCGGGGGACGTGACGCGGTTTGAACCCTGTGCCGAAACGTCTGGTCAATACGCTGCGTCGTTTGAGCGGTATCAATCGCTGTTGGAGCGTATCGTCGACAAATAATCAGCTGCCAAAATGTCGTTTTGGTTTGGCTTTCATTTTTTGATTATTGGGATTACGAATTGAACGCGGTTGCGATCGTCAATGCTGGGTGATTGAGACGGCACCGTTGAAGCAAACGTCGACATCGCTGCCGGGAGATCGAGGGCGGTTTTGGTAGTTGCCGCTGTAAACGATCTGGTCGTTGTCGAGGGTCTTGTAAGTTGAGGGCAACGGATTGAGGTCGGCGATGGTTTTGACGAACTCAATCTGATCGACGGGATCGCCTTGGGTGTCAGGCAGGTTAACGTTGAACCATTTGGAAGAATCGTCAGCTGGATCGAGCAGTGACGGCAGCAGGCGGCGCACGAGTTGTTCGGAAAGTTCCCACTCGAACGACGGTCGTATCTTTTTTAGGTACTGCGAAAAAGCGATTCCTGGGCAGCCAAAAAAACTGGCCTCGCGAACCGCCGCCACCGTACCTGAAACGGGAATGTCCGCGCCTAGGTTGGCTCCGTAATTGATCCCAGACAGAATCCAATCGAACTGCACGCCAAGGTGCGAGAGCCCGACTCGGGCGCAGTCGGCGGGTTTGCCGGATAGTGAATAGGACTGTTCGGCGTGCTGTGTGAGAGTCATCGGGTCGTGGGTTGTCAGTTGATGGCTGATGCCGGACATCGGTTGCTGCGGGGCGACGATCCAGACGTTGCCAAAATCTTTGGCGATGTTTGCCAGGGATTGAATTCCAGGCGAACCCCAGCCATCGTCGTTGGTGAGTAAAATGTTCATAAGTATCGTTGTTCGGGGAGTCAAAGGTTGGGCGGGTGGATTTGGTTTTAGGTTGGGCGGGCGGATTTTGTTTTCGCGGGCTTTGTCCGTTTGGTCACGTTCTGCGAATACGCGCTGCCTGCGATTTGAGTTACACTGTGAACAGCAAACCGAAAGTTAGTTTTACCGGTAACAAAATCAATGGAATGGGTCGAATCGATCGCTGGCTTGATGTTGGGCGTGAACGGATGGGTTTGGGGTGGAATTCTAACGGGTTTCTTGGTGCTGGTCGGTCTCTATTCGACTCGGCTACTGGCTTGGTTTTTGATTGCCGCTTTAATGGTTGCCCATCAAGACTATTGGGTGTGGCAGGGCGATACCGAGCGGTCGTTTTTTGAGCTGCCATTTGGTTTTGTTTACCATGTTGGTTTGTCGATTGTCACGGCTGTGGTTTGGTGGATCGTCACGATGGAAGCCTGGCCTGAGGATGGTTTCGATCAAGATTTGGTAGCGGAGCCAAACGAAACGAGCAACGATCGTGCGGGAGGTGCGGCGTGATTGGATTGAACGATGGACAAACGCGGCTTGTGATCTTGATTGGTTACTTGTTGCTGCTGTTGTTTTTGGGAGCGTTTGCCAGCCGTTTGTTTCGGGGCACCAAGAAAGATTATTTGCTGGCCAGTCACTCGATCGGGCCAGTTTTTCTGCTGTTGTCGATGTTCGGCACGACGATGACTGCGTTTGCGATCGTGGGGTCGACGGCCAAGTCGTATCAAGCCGGGCCGGGTGTCTATGGGATGTTGGCTTCGGCCAGCGGGATCATCCATTCGCTCTGTTTTTACCTGATCGGCCTGAAGCTCTATCGTTACGGTCGCAAGTACGGATATTCAACGCAGATTGAGTTTTTTCGCGACCGCGTTGAAAGCAACTTTGTCGGGTTTTTGATGTTTCCGATTTTGGTCGGGCTGATCATTCCTTATCTGATGATTGGTGTGATTGGCGGTGGCCTTGTGATTTCAGCGTCGACGGTCGGCGCGATTCCGGGTTGGACGGCGGATGGCAGTGTGCCGGTTTGGGCAGGTTCGTTGGTGATCTGTTTGGTGGTACTTAGTTACGTGTTTTTGGGTGGGATGCGGGGGACGACTTGGGCGAACGCATTTCAGACGACGGTCTTTATGGTGTTGGGTGCTTATGCTTTTTATCGATTGACGGGTCGATTGGGCGACCATGAATCGTTTTGGGAAAATTTTGCTCAGCTGAATAGTCAGATCACGGATTACCGGGTGGCTCGGCAAACGATTCCGCAGTCGATGTTTTTGTGTTACATGTTTATTCCGCTTTCGGTGGCGATGTTTCCGCATCTGTTTCAGCATTGGCTGACGGCCAAAAGCTCGAATACGTTCAAGCTGCCGGTGGTGATGCATCCGATCTTCATCATGATTGTTTGGGTGCCTTGCGTGCTGATTGGTTCGTGGGCCGCTGGGATTTTGGGGCCGGACGTGACTCCCAACACTGTCATGCCAACGATGGTCAATAAGTTCATTGGTCCGGTGACGGGAGGGTTTTTGTCGGCGGGGATTTTGGCTGCGATTATGTCCAGTTTGGACAGTCAGTTTTTGTGCATCGGGTCGATGTTCACCAACGATGTGGTGGGCAGCCTGAGGAAGCAAAAACTGGGCGATCGAGCGGAGGTTTGGTTGGCGCGGAGCTTTGTCGTTGCGATTGTTGTGATCACTTATTTGGTTTGTTTGGCGACTGGGTTTGGGGCGAGCGTCTTTACGATTGCGATTTGGTGCTTTAGCGGATTTTCGGGGCTGTTTCCGATCGTGGCTGCGGCACTTTATTGGAAACGTTTGACTGCCGGTGGAGTTTTGGCGGGGTTGCTGGCGGCGATCGGGAGTTGGGTATATTTGTTTTATCTGTCTTACTGGGGAACGGTCGAAGGTTTCGCGATTCCGGTTGGGCCAGACAAATTTCTTTTGATGCCGGTTGTGATCATCTTTGCTTGCACGACCGTTGCGATGTTTGTGGCTTCGTTTGTTACTCGTCGCCCCAGCCAGCGAACGATCGACAAGTTTTTTAGTTGAGCAGGAAGCTTAGTGGAACAGCGAAGTGGACTAACACGGTTGGCAAGCGGTTGAGAGTTTGCTCTGAATTCGGTTTTTCGTCTCAATCAATTTTACATTTTGGTTGGCTGGTTTGATTCCGCTAACTACTTTGGGGAAATCTCTCGCGCCTATGTCGTCTCGACGAAGAAAAAAGTTTATTGATGCTGACGTTGAGTCGCACTTTGTGGACATGGCTTGTTGGTTGGCGATGGAGTCGCAGGCTGAAGTCGAGCGGATGGAGGAGCGGCGTCGGCGGCAAAATGAAACGGATGCTGAAAAGTCCGGCGAGACGATTTTGGACTTGATCGTTACCGAGCATGTGGTTGGATTGGGCGGGCATAAGCTGGTGACATTCGAGCGGCGTCGGAAGGACGTGCCGATGCCGTGGCACCGTTTGCGAGTGGGCGCTCCGGTGGTGGTTTCGTCGTATCCGATCAATGGAGCATCGGAATCGGGCGTAGTTAGCCAAAAGCGATCCAACAGTATTCAAGTTGCGTTGAACCGATGGCCGGAGGCTCAGGCTTTTCGCATCGATTTGACGGCTGACGAGATCACGCGACGCAGGCAATTGTCGGCGATCAATGAAGCCAAGGACGCCAAGGGTCGTTTGGGGAAGCTGCGAGATCTTTTGCTGGGGCAGCGAGAGCCGTTATTTTCCGACGCTCGGTTGCAGCTCGATTTTCGGTCGCAGTTGAACGAAGTGCAGCAGCAGGCGGTCGAATTCGCGTTGTCGGCTGAAGATTTGGCGATCATTCACGGGCCACCGGGGACGGGGAAAACGACGACGGTGGTCGAGTTAATTGTGCAGGCGGTTGAGCGTGGCGATCGAGTTTTTGCTTGTGCCCCCAGCAACACGGCGGTCGATAACTTGCTGGAGAAATTGATCCTGCATCGCCAAAAAGTTGTGCGCTTGGGCCACCCGGCTCGCGTGTCAGAACAGCTGCGCGGGTATTCGCTGGACGGGCTGGTTGAGACTCATGAAAACGCGGATATCGTGCAAGACATGCGGCGCGAAGCGGATCAGCTTTTTCGTAAGGCGGATAAATGGACTCGATCCAAACCCGGACGCGGCCATCGTTCGGAGCTGCGCAAGGAAGCCAAACAGTTATTGTACGGCGCGAAATTGCTCGAACGTCAGGCGATTGAATCGGTGTTGGATCAAGCCGATATCGTTTGTGCGACAACGACTTTTAATGCCGACTTGGTTGGCGATCGTTATTTTGATTTGGCGGTTATCGACGAAGCGTGTCAAAGCGTCGAGCCCGGGTGTTGGGTGCCGTTGAAGTTTTGTGATCGCTTGGTGATGGCGGGTGACCACAAGCAATTACCGCCGACGGTTCTTTCCAGAAAAGCTGCTGATGAAGGTTTTGCCATCAGCTTGATGGAGCGTCAGATTGAACTCTGGGACGATGCGGTGACGCGTCAATTGCAGGTTCAGTATCGCATGAACGAAACGATTATGGGGTTTTCGTCGCAGCAATTGTATGACGGATCGCTGGTCGCGGATGCATTGGTGCGTGAGCATCGATTGGCGGATTTGGCAGGAATTGAACCAACCGATTTTACTCGGCAAGTCGTCACGTTCATTGATTCGGCTGGGGCGAGTTGGGATGAGGAATTGGAGCCGGAGGGCTTGAGCAAGCGAAACCCCAACGAGGCCAAGTTGGTTTTGGAGCAAGTGGATCGATTGCACGAGGCGGGGTTGGGTTACAAAGACATCGCCGTCATTGCGCCGTACGCTGCGCAGGTTCGTTTGTTACGAGACCAGTTCCATGGCAGTGGACTGGAGATCGATACGGTTGACGGGTTTCAGGGGCGAGAAAAAGAAGCGGTTGTTATTTCGCTGGTGCGCAGCAATGCGATCAACGAGATCGGTTTTTTAGCCGACCGCCGACGGATGAATGTCGCGCTGACGCGGGCGCGGCGCAAATTGATCGTGATCGGCGACAGTGCGACGCTGGGGATCGACGAATTTTTCAGCGCGTTTTTTGATTACGTAGAAGCCGAGGGGAATTATCAAACGGTTTGGGAGTTTGATCTTTAGAGTTGATTCCGATGCATGGAAATGCCCGCGGCTAGTGCTGTGAATCTCAATTTCGTGCGGTTCTTCGTGCCAGCACCTTTACCAA
>CAZROJ010000164.1:0-11305 GCA_964601665.1 uncultured Pirellulaceae bacterium | reverse complement strand
GCCGTGTTGAATTTTATGATTTGGCGGCTGAACGCTGGCGTGATTTAATTGGACGCCCGTCGATAAACTCGCATTTTCCAGAATCGCACAATTTGTTAAATCTTTGGCTGGGAAACCTCTCGGCTTGGATAAAAATTGTGAAAACTCTCATTCGTCGTTGGCGACAAAATCGTAAAGCACCGTCGCCAAGTACATCTCGAACGCTACACGATCGTTGTTTGGTGCTGCAGCAGCAACTGCCCGATGCGTCGTCCGAGATTTGCGATCTGATCGCTTCGATTGAACATTTGACCATGACGTCACCGGAGAGAATTTTTGCGTTGATCGGGGCGGTTGAGCATTTGACAAAACACAAAATTGCGGGCGACTTCGTCGAGTGTGGCGTTTGGAAGGGCGGCAGCATGGTGGCGACCGCGAATACGTTGATTGCCGCCGACGATGTGAATCGAAAGCTGTGGCTGTACGACACGTTCGAAGGCATGTCCGAGCCGACGGGAAACGACGTGGACTTTATGGGCCAACCGGCCGATCGATTGTTGGCCGAACAAGATCGCGAACAAGCCGATAGTATTTGGTGTTTTTCACCGGAGCAGCAGGTCCGCGAGGCAATGCTTTCCACGGGCTATCCTGAAGAGAAACTCGAATTTGTCGCCGGCAAGGTCGAGGATACCTTGCCAAAGACCAAACCCGATAAGATCGCTTTGTTGCGATTGGATACCGATTGGTACGAGTCGACGAAGTGTGAGCTTGAACAGCTTTTTCCTCGAATGGTCGATGGCGGGATTTTGATCATCGATGACTACGGTCATTGGGAAGGTTGCCGACGGGCGGTTGATGAGTATTTCGAAAATCACAACATCAATTTACTGCTTTGCCGGATTGACTATACGGGGCGAATCGGGACCGTGCGGCGAAACAGGACCGCGCGGCAAGACGGGACCGCGCGGCAAAACGGTTAGCTGTCGATGATTCAGATTTCGATTTAACCACCCATTTCAGATAGACCTTTTTGAATAATTCATTCGACAATTCGAAGCCGAAGAAACCGCGAATGTTAAATGTGGGATGCGGCCGGCGTTTTCATTCAGACTGGGTCAATGTTGACTTGGTGCCGATGAGTGATTCGGTGATTGCGTACGATGTCAGTAAGGGGCTGCCGTTTGACGACAATCAATTCGATGCCGTGTATCATTCGCACGTGTTGGAGCATTTGGATCCCGATCGCGGTCGTGAGCTGATAGTCGAATGTCGTCGCGTGCTGCGGCCCGGTGGAACGATTCGCGTTGTGGTGCCTGATTTAGAACAAATCGCCAAACTCTATTTGCAGACGCACGAGGACGCTTGGGCTGAACGTGGTCGGGCCGTCGATTATCAATGGATGAAATTGGAGTTGCTGGATCAGTTGGTGCGTCAGCGTTCTGGCGGACAAATGGGGCGATACATTGCTGGTGGCGACGCGGCGAATATGGATTTCGTTGCCCAACGACTGGGCCACGAAATGGTGCTCTGCGATCCCGAACCTGCGAAGCGGTCCGCGGCTGCGGACCGATGGTGGCAGCGAACCAAAAAAGCGGTTGCCGCGTTTCGGCATCGGATGGCTCGGCGATTTGTTCGTTGGTCACTCGGCAGCGATGCGGTGGAAGCGTTTGATGAAGGCATGTTTCGACGGCAGGGCGAAATTCATCGCTGGATGTACGATCGATTTTCACTTCGTGAGTTGTTTCTCGACGCCGGATTTGAGCGTTTTGAAGTGTGCGGTGCTGAATCCAGTCGCATTGATGGTTTTGCTTCCTTTGAGCTCGATTCGTGTGACGGCGAAATTCGAAAACCGGATTCGATTTTTGTTGAAGCGGTCAAAAAAAAGACGGCGGAAGCTGTCATTCGAAATGCCGCCTAGATGGAATGTCTCCACTCGATTAGGCCCAATTTCAAGCTGCTAGACCATCGAGCCAAGGGCCGGTAGACTGTGCAGATTCTCAAGTTGACTGCCGACTCGCCCAGTCCATTCAAGGAACGCGAGGCGGCGGTGATGACGTGTTTCCAAAGCCGCCGGGTGAATGTGCCCAACCTTCGACGATTGTTTGAGCAATCGAAATTGAATGTCTGCTGATTCAAATCTGAAGTCCGAACCCAGGCCAGCTTGGCGAGCGGAGTATCCTTTCGCGTCGAACTTTTTTTCGCTAGGAAAGCACCAGCTGCACTACGTCGATGAAGCTCCGGATTCGTCTGTCGGTGGGCCCGTGTTGTTTTGTCATGGCAATCCAACTTGGTCGTTTTACTATCGCAATTTGATTTCTGCGGTGAGTAAAAGTCGTCGGGCGATTGCCATTGATAACATCGGGTGTGGGTTGAGCGATAAGCCGGCGGGCTACGACTACTGTTTGCAAAACCATATCGATAACGCCTGTCAGTTGGTCGACGATTTGGACCTGTGGAATGTGACGCTGGTCGCCCATGATTGGGGCGGTGCCATTGGGGTGGGGGCCTTGCAAGGCAGGCCGGAACGCTTCAAGCGAATTGTTCTTTTTAATACGGCCGCTTTCCCGCCGCCGTATTGTCCGTTTCGGATTCGCGCGTGCCGCTGGCCGATCGTTGGCAAGATTGGTTTGCAGGGCTTCAACCTGTTTGCCAAAGCGGCGGTGACGATGGCGACGGAGCGAAAAGGTGGTTTGCCGGAAACGATTGCCCAAGGCATGTTGGCTCCCTATGACAACTGGGCCAACCGAGTTGCGACTTACGGTTTTGTCAAAGACATTCCATTGTCCAAGGGGCATAAAACTTATGCGGTGCTTGAACGAATGGAATCGCGACTGAAAGAGTTTGCGGACTGGCCGATCATGCTGGCGTGGGGGATGAAGGACTGGTGTTTTCGCCCGGAATGTCTCGAGCGTTTTGAGTCGCACTGGCCCAAGGCAGAAGTGCATCGTTTTGCAGAAGCAGGGCACTACGTGGTCGAGGATGCGAAAGATCAAGTGGTCGAAAAGCTGATCAATTTTTTGGATCGACATGATTCGGGAAGCCACGCATGACGGCCGCCGAATTTAATTTGTCGGTGGGTCGAGTCACCACGTTGGCTTGTTTGTTGGAAGTGACAGCGCCCAAGCCGGGTAACGTCCATCGCGGGGCTGATTTCGAAGATCTGGCATTCGGCGATTTTATGGTCAGTGCAGTGATGGTTGGGGAAGTGTTTGATCGTGCCGGTCTGTCGGTTGGCGAATTGGTCTTGGAGGCGGTTCGAGCGACGCAAGAAAATGTGGGGACGAATACGAACCTCGGCATCGTGTTACTGATCGCGCCGTTGGTGGCTGTTTTGAAAACGAAATTGGCGACTGATTCGCTGTTTCGCGGCGACGTGGAAGCCTGTTTGCAAGGGCTGACGACCGAAGACGGTCGGAAGATTTATGCCGCGATTCAACTGGCCCAACCCGGCGGGATGGGGGAAGCCGGTTCGCAGGATGTCAATGACGCGGTCGACGATGTCGATCTGATGGCAGCCATGAAAGCCAGTCAAGGCCATGACTCGATCGCTCGGCAGTACGCCAATGGTTTTGAAGATATCTTTGGAGTCGGGCAAATGTTGTTGCGCCAAGGGCGACAACTTTTTCCGGATTTGAATTCGGCGATCGTGTTTGCTCATGTGGCTTGGATGGCTCAGCAAACCGATACGTTGATCCAGCGAAAATGTGGCAAGGATGTTGCGAAGCAGTCGCAGACGATGGCTCGACGAGCGATCGATGTGATCGATCCGGAATGTTTGGCGTCGGGTGCTCCGTTGGCTCAGTTGGACGCGGAGTCATTTTGGCAGCGAGTCGGCGAGTTAGATTTTTGGCTGCGAAGTGATGGGCATCGCCGCAACCCGGGAACGACGGCGGACTTGATCGCCGCGACTCTGTTTGTTGCGATTTGGAATGGAGATTTGCGACCGCCGTTTCGAAAAAAATAATTTTGTTTACAGGAGTAGTAATGTCTGGTTCCGACCGCCAATTTCGCGTGCAACTACAAAAAGACACGATGGTCTTTAGTGCCGCTCATTTTATTACCTTCAACGGGAATATTTGCGAATCGATTCATGGTCACAATTATGGTGTGAAAGCCGAAGTGGTGGGGCCGCTGGACGAAAATGGCTACGTCTGTGACTTTATTGCGTTGCGAGATGGTTTGGCCGAGATCGTGGCATCGATGGATCACAAAGTCGTTTTGCCGGAGGCTCATCCCAAGATTTCGGTGGTTGACGATGGTACGGAAGTGACGGCACGATTTGAAAAAAAACGGTGGGTGTTTCCGAGCGAGGATTGTAAAATTTTGCCGATAGCCAATACAACGGCCGAACTGATGGCCAGCTACATCGCGGATGAATTAAAAGAGAAGGCCAAGGAAAAGTTTGGCGATCAAATTTCGAAATTGATCATCGGCGTTGATGAAAACCGCGGCCAGTGGGGCGTGGTTGAGTTGGACTGGTTGTGTTGATTTTTGCGGGCGTTTGATGACGACATGGTGTTTGATCACTTTGCTCCGTTCGGAAAACCAATCGCTTGGCTGACGGTCTTTCGCAGGCGTTGAGTTTCTTCGTTGTCTTCAAACTTGTCGGCGATTGAATTGAATTCTCCAAGCATTTTAGTTGCGAGTTGGTGCTGACCGAGTTCGTTGTACGTCATGGCAAGGTAAGCTTGGATGTAAGGTTGTAAATCGGGCTGGCCGTATTCAATACGTTCCAATCGAAGCGCTTCTTCTAGGGAAGCCTTCGCGTCTTCGATTTGTCCAAGTCGATATTGCGCGATGCCCAAATAGAGATGCGATTTGAAAAATGGGTAGCAACGGCAGCTTTGCCGAAGCTTCTTTTGGATTTCCCATATTTCGGCTTGAGTTGATTTTTGTGAAGTGACGATTTTTCGTGACTCGATCGCGATTTCGACGGCATCATTGATAAGAAATGGCGAACGAAAATTGGGTGCCGCAGTAAAGACGTTGATCTTGTTAATGCCAGCGGTAACCATCTGGTTGTCGTTTTTTGAAAAGGAAACGTGAATCATTGGGGATCGGCTCGTGCCATGAAATGCGAACAGTTCGATGCCAGAATCGACGTCCCAGAATCTGACCATTCCATCGTCGCCCGCAGTCACCAAACGGCGCCCGTCGTTGGTGAAAGCCAGGCCAGCGACTTGTCCGGCGTGGCCAGGAATGGTTGTGGCAATTTGTTTGAAGTTTTTAACGTCCCAGAGTTTGACGCTTCCGTCGACACCGCTGCTGGCCAGCATGTCAGGGTTGTTTGGGCAAAACGAGACTCGCCAAACTGCAAATCGGTTTTGATCGAAAGTGTGCACGTGCTTAAATTCATCGACGCTCCAAATTCGAATTGAAGAATCATCGCTGGCGGTTGCGATGGTGGATTCGTCGGGTGAAAATCGCGCCGAAGATAGGCCCTGTACGTGACCTTCGAGCGTTGCCAATAACGCCCAGTCGGCAACCCGCCAGACTTTGGCAGTTCCATCGGAACTGGCCGTGATCATTAATTTCTTGCTGGGCGAAAAACTCAGCTCCCAGATCCAATCGTTGTGGCAGGCGAATGAATGCAGGTGCTCTCGAGTTGTCGGATTCCAAACATGCACTTTTTGGTCAGCACAAGCGGTGACAAGTTGGTTGTCGGACAAAAAGGCGAGTGAGAGAACAGCGCCGTCATGCTCAAGTTTCCCCATCAGTTTGCCAGAAGTTGTGTTGATCAGGCAGACGTTTGCGTCTTCGCCAGCAGTGGCCACCAGCCCGCCATCGGGTGACACTCGGGCACACCAGACTTCTCTTTCATGCGGTGACAAGGAAAATGAATTCAGCGATCGGCTGGCATCCCAAACTTTGATTGTTTGGTCGTCCGAAACCGTGATAATGTGTGATCCGTCAGGCGTGAATTTGGCGTCGTTGATGGGGGCAAGGTGGCCGCGGCATTGAACAATTTGGTCGCCATTGAGCTTCCAGACGATCGCGGTCGCATCTTGCGAAGTGGTAACGACTTTTTCGCCGTCGGGCGAAAAGCCGACTCCGTAAACATCGCGTCGGTGGCCAACGAAATCGGATACAAATTCGCCGGTTTCAAGGGACCAAAGTTTCGCTGTTTTGTCGTAGCCGCCGCTCAGAATGTGTTGGCCGTCGGGGGAAATGGCAACGCTGTGCACCCCAGCTCGGTGGCCACGAAACGCTTGCGAGAGTTGAGATGATTTTGGGCGGTCGGCAGAAATGTCAAAGCAGCGAAGCATACCGTCGGTGCTGCCAGAGACGAGAGTTTGACCGTCGGGTGAAAACACCAAGGAAGTGACTTCTTTAGTATGGCCTTTCAGGTCGATGATCGTTTTGCCATTTACGAGATTTACTAGTTTCAGGTCTGGCGGGGATTTAGTTGCTTCGTTGTAAATTCTTGCCGCTCCGTCGCGCTGGCTATCGCTACCAAAGAGCCCGATCGCAATGAAATCCCCATTGGGGTGAAAGGCCAGCGACGAAACATCTTGGGGGAAGGGACCGATTCGCTGGACGACCTGTTGGCTTGGCGAATCGAAAATGGTGACGATATTGGATCGGTCGGCCACTGCGAACGTATCGCCGGTGGGGGAAAATCGAACCGACGTAATCGCTTCGTCAAATTGTTGCGAACTAATTTTTTCAAAAGTCGTGGCGTTCCAGCAAATGATTTCGTCACCGAGGCTGCCGCTGACGATGTATTTTCCGTCCGGCGAGATGTCCAAGGTCATCACAAAGCGAGCGTGTCCATAAAGCGTCTGTTGGGCCGCAGTCATTTCCGTCGTTAGATGTCGGGCGACCCAATCTTGATTGTCGGCTGTAATTTGTCTTAACGTTTGCCAAGCGGATTCAACATTGCCGAGCTGCCAATTGCTCCACGCAGATTTGAGCAACTGCGAGTGAAGCTGTTTGGCTTGAATTTTTTGGGCTTGGGCGGTGGCTCGTTCGGACGCCAACGCATTCGCTGCTTCTTTATCCGCAAGTATTTTTTGTTCCGCTGCGATGGCTTGTTGCGAAAACGCGTAAAACATCGCAGAACTGGTCGCAATGATGCCGGAAATTAGCAAGATCGCGATGATCGCTAACGAACTGACGAGCCCGCGGTTTCGTTTGACAAATTTTTGGATTGAATAGAGCGTCGAAACGGGTCTTGCCATTACCGGTTCGTTATTGAGAAATCGCTGAATGTCTACCGCCAATCCGTTGGCGGTTTCGTATCGGGCCTTGCGAACTTTCTCCAGTGTTTTCAAAACGATCGCATCCAAGTCGCCTTTGATCACCGACGCCATGTTTTCGATTGTGGTCGAGCGTTTGTCTGCGACGGTTTTGTTGCGTTCCTGCCGCGTGCGGAAAAGTTGGCTGGGCGGTTGAGGGTCCTTTTCGCGTACCACTTTCAGCGCGCCCAAGACGGACAATTTTTCGCCTTCTAATTGGATGGGAGTGATGCCAGTCAGAGTCTTGTAGAGCATGACGCCGAGCGAGTAGATGTCGGTTCGCGTGTCAACGTCGATGCCACTGGAGTCGGCCTGTTCGGGGCTCATGTACTGAATCGTTCCAACGACCTTGCCCATTTCGGTGTGAAGTGTTTTCGCCGTCAGGGTTCCTTGATGCTGAGCTTTCGCGAGGCCAAAGTCGATTACCTTTGGAACTGGTTTGTCGTCGTTTTCGGTGACAAGAACATTGGAGTGCTTAAGGTCGCGATGAATAATTCCCTTTTGGTGTGCGTGTTGAACGGCGTGGCATACGGGAATGAAAAGTGCTAAGCGTTCCCGGATCGAAAGTTTGTGCTTGTCGCAGTACTTGTTGAAGGGCATTCCCTTGACCAGTTCCATAACAAAGTACGGGCTGCCATCAGCGGTGGTGCCGGCGTCGTAGATGCTCGCGATGTTGGGGTGGTCCATCATCGCGATCGCTTGGCGTTCGGCTTCAAACCGAGCAACGATCGCCTTTGATTCAGCTTCGGCTCGAACGAGTTTTAATGCGACCGAACGCTTGACCGGTTCTTGTTGGACGGCATGCCAGACGACGCCCATGCCGCCTTTGCCGATCGGTTCCATTAATTTGTATCGGCCGATCGTGATTTGGCCGGACTGCGGAGATTCCGAGTCTAAAGTGGCCCAATCGGGATCGCCCAACGGTTCGAACGAAAGGTCTCCGGGACTGTTGGGCGATTGTTGTGTGTCCGCGCACGTTATCTCATCGCCAGACGGAACGTCACTCGAAGTTGGCATCGTTGACTTTTCTATCTTCTAAAAGACTTAGGTTTGGCAGAAAGCAAGTCGCGAAATCGGGGTATCCCTCGTCGCGTCACGTAGAGTATAGCCGTTGCGTTCGGATCATTCGTAGAAATCCGCATCGGGGTGCAGGTGTGGTGGCTCGACTGAGATGGCCCGATTTGGGGGTGTTCGGCGGATGGTGCGAAAAAATGCTCCTGCGATGATACGTCGGCCTAAACTAGACTCGAAAACACCTTCGTGGCAAAAAGTCGTTTTACCCTGTCGCGCGGGCGATCTCTTGGAACTGGGAGTAGGAAAGTTGGCTGGCGAAATAATAATTCGAAACGGTAGCGAGACGATTCTGCGGATTCGCAACAACGCGGCGAATCGTTCCAAGCTTGGGCGAGCAGCCATGCGTTGGGCGAGCATCTTGGGGCACCGTCGTCGATGGGTGTCGCAGCAAATGTCGCGAGCGCGGGTTCGCGGTGAAGCCGTCAAAACGATGGTGGCGCTTGGGCTGAGCAACAATCAGCAACAAAAGATCGCCGCTTCTTCCGTGGTTGAAATCAGTATCCCCTACCGCGGCGATCCGAAGGTCGATGGATTGCCGGCCATGATCCCTTGGGAGCATCTGCTGACTTCGGTAGCAAAGACTAGAAACGCTGACCAACCGATGGTGGTCGTCCGGCATCTTCGGCTCAGTCAGAAGTTAAGGCGGAATTTGAGCAATTCGGGTGCTCGAAGAAGTGCCATGGGGATGCCCCAGCGTTTTGCATTTGTGGGAGCAACACCCAAGAGATTTTTGAAGGTTCACGAATACGCGGCGGAAAAAGATTTGGTCACGTCGGGACTGCATCCCATTGATCCAGTTTCCATTCCCGCCAATCCGACGCGACAACGAATTGAAATGTTGATGGATTCAGAGAGGCCAGATGTTTTGCATTTTTCAGGGGTTGATACGCACCTGGGCGAGCAAATCTTGGCGTTGCGTTGTATACAAAAGCGGAGATGAAATTTTATCGCGACACTTACGATGGCATATTCTTGCCATCCGGGATTGGCGAGTACGAAAAACTGAAGCCGGATCAATTTGCCAACTGGCTGGTACCGACGACTCATCAGCCAATGTTGGCCTCGGTCAACACGTGGTACTCGGGTGCTCGCATCGCGCCGTCGTTGGTCGCCAACGGAGTCGCTACGGCGATCGGTTTTCATAACACTTTCGATGCTCGAGCGGCCAACCTGTTCTTTCTTAGATTCTATCAAACGTGGTTAGCCAGCGGCTTGGACGTGGCTGAATCCTTTCGGCAAGCATGGCGTGCAATCGACCCCTATAAGAAAAAAATCAAAGGCAATGCGATCACAATTTGGCAACATCGGTCAATTTTCGTCCGTCGGTCGGCAAAGAGGTCGGTTGATCGGCCGGGTTCGGAATCGATATCCTCTGCGGCCAAGGACGATGCCGGCTCGAAACGAATTGCAGATCCTGGGCGAGACCGTGCCAATGAGTTGATCGGTATTCGGGTGGTGGCGGAGGAGCAGTTAAATATCGCGCTGATGCACAATCGCAGAAGTATTTTGAAAGAACTTTATCTGTGGTTAAAGCGGCCGCCGATGGCGGGGGAAGCATCGGAGGTGCAGCAGATTGAAGTTGAGCCACAGGTGCGTGCTATTTGGTCGGCGATTGCCAACGACTTTCGACTGAACTATGTGAGTCCACCGCCGGTCTATCGCGATTACTCATAGCGTTTGCGATCTCCCACCGAAGTGCTGAATGAGCAGAATGGAACGTGTGTTGATCTGAGTATTTTGCTGGCGTCGTGTCTGGAGTGGATCGAGTTGTCGCCAGTGATCTTCATGAGCGGTATTCATGCGTTTCCAGGTTATTGGGTCACTGCGGATGCTCATCAAAAGTTTTTAACTTCCAAGTCGATGCCACCGATCGACGATCGAACATATGATGAACGCGATATTGCCGAAACCTTTCCATGGGCGGTCGGATACAAGGCCTTTGAAGAAGTAAAGTCGTTGGTTGCCGATTTTTAATTAAAACCGATGGGATCCGTTAGCTTGACGACGTTTTCAGGTTTTAAAACGGCCAATATCGAAGGTGAATGTTATTTTGACGAAAACCAAGCGTGCTACATGGATCCTAGGCGAACTGGCACGCACGGTGGATTTGAGACGTTGATCGATATCGTCAGTTCGCGAAAGTTCGTGACGCCAATTCCGATTGCTGACGGGCGTTAAAGCATTGCGAAGCTTAAGGCGAAAGGCGATTGAGAAACCCGGGCAATATGCCCAAGATTCGCACTCGTTGCAAACATCAGCGGTAGAAATTCAACTGCCGATCGCCCTAGCGGGTATCGATTTAGTGCGCGGTTGATCTTGTGCTGCGTTCCAAATCGCCAATCCGAATTTTCAATTGAAACAAAGCACTAGTCGGACAGCGTTTACTTCCTCGAAAAACCACGATTGATAACGCAGCAACAACACCGCTTTAACACCGCAAGTCGCAACGACGCCGCGTTCGCAAAGGCAGAGTTAAGTCGAATGTCGGTTCGTGGCCGTAATGAGATCGAAACACGGCTTGAGTATCTCTGGTTCGTGCCATTTGGAATTTGCTTTTCGATACTGTTGAACGTGATTAGTCATGCATCGGTTTGGCTGTGGGCTTTTGGCTTACGTTTGGTTGGTCGTTCGCGGATTTGTTCGGATTGATTGCCGAGGTCGCGCCAGTAGTAGGCTTGCCCGCGCGTGATTGCGGAACGGCGTAGCTGGTCGATCGAGTAGATATAAAACTTTCCGACGAATAAAACGCAGCCGAAAAACAACAAGCAAGCTGCGATGAGCATAAAAGGGCTTAGGTTTTTCAACCAGCCTCGATAGTTCTTGCGACCACCAGGTTTGCTGGTGAGCTTGTTGTCGTACCAATTGTTAATGCTTTCTTTGGCCATCGCATCGATGTTTGCCTGTTGGTTCGCCGGCCGACTTATTTTATCAGCGGCCAGTTTTACACCGATGTCAATCGGGACAATGTCTCGATTGACTATCCACAGCGTGAAAATCGTGGGAACAACGACGAC
>CAZROJ010000163.1:0-11387 GCA_964601665.1 uncultured Pirellulaceae bacterium | reverse complement strand
GCACTAGCCGCGGGTATGTTGAGTATTGGGATAAGCACAAAGTTCAGCGGCCTGAATTAAGCTTGAACAAACTTCAGGCAACGGGAATTGCGAGCACCGATAAACTTTTAAAAAAGTAGCCGGCGTTGCCAGGGCAGCGGCGATTCAATTGGAAGACAAAACTGACTCCAAAAAAGCCATCACTTCTTGTTCGTATTGTGCTCGATCAAATTGAAGCAAATCTACATGCTCGGCATCTTCGAAAACGACCAACTGTTTTGGTTCTTTCGCTGCTTCAAACATGCGTCGAGCTTCTGCAAGGGGCGTGTGGGCATCTTTGCCACCGGACAAAATCAAGACAGGACAAGACAACTCGGCCATGTGATCAATCGGCCGAAGTTCATCCAAAGAAATTCCTAGCCTCGGCTTCAGCTGCACCAGCAGCATCGGTGCCACGATGTGATGCAGTGGGCCCAGACGAATTTTAACTCGATTATGAACCGCTTCTTCAATGGTCGGATACACTGACTCCAAAACCAAGCAATCAATATCTGGATTTGCTAGGGCTGTCGCTGCACCGCCAAGCGACCAACCGACAATTCCAATTTTGTGATCTGGATTTTTGTGACGAACAAACTCTACAGCAGCCAAAACATCGAATTTTTCGAGATAGCCGATCGTGATGTTGTCGCCGATCGATTCACCATGACCTTGCAAATCAACTAATAACGTCGAATAACCGTGTTGCTGCAGCAAAACCGCTCGGGTCAACATATCCCGCCGATCCCCTCGAATCGGATGCAACAAAATGACAGTCGCACGCGAATTCGGGACCGATCGATACCACGCTTTAATTGACGCTGCTGAAGTCGACTCGAAGGACACCGACTCTGCGGGGAAATCTGCCGGCGGATTTCCAACGATTCGATTAGACGGCTTGATCAGCTGACCGGCAACCAGCCAAGCTATGACGACAAAAGCGACGATCGACGCCGTCAAGCAAATTACCAACCAGCGTAAATACTGCACCAACCGTTGACGCTTTGGATTTGCATTGGCCATTTTCAGCTACCGATTGTTTGACATAAAAATCGATGTTGAAGTCTGGAATACGTTCGCGGCAACGTTTCGCGGCTCACTGTTCACGCTGTCGGATCTAAAATTTGGCAAGCGTTAGCATTCGCGATAGTCTTCGATATTGTAAATGCCCGGCTCCAAACCGCCTTCGCAATCGATCGGCGCAAGGCTGGCGTTGTCATACAGCCACGCTTCGCAAACATCTCGATCGTTAATCGTCCACGCTTCATCACCGACGGTAGCAAACGGCCGGTCACCACAACCTGTAATCAAAACCGCATCGCCAGGGTTCGCGTTTTCCAACACCCATTCAATCGCTTTGAATCGATTCGGAATAATCCTCGCTTGGCCTGGGTTTTCGAAACCATCCAAAACTTGATGAATCGGCTCGAAGTCAACCGTGTCGCTGGGACCGGTTTTGGACAAGATCACATTCACCTTCGAACGCTCAGCTACTTCGCCAAGTTGCCGACGCGTTTCCTGCGATTGATCGATGTCGACCGAGCACAAGGCCCAAACTTTTCCGCCAGCGACTTGCTTGACCGATTGCAAAGCGTTCGCAAGCTGGTTCGGTGTTTGAGCAGAATCCACCCACACGCCGTAGTCTTGACCGCAGTCAAGCCTTTGCATGCGACCGGGCACACCGCCCGAACGGTTCAGCCCCGTGGCGATACAAGTCAAATTAAGTCCCATCGCCAGTCCAACTGCGGCGGCGGCCAGACAATTTTGAATATGATGATCGCCAACGGACTGCGTTCGCACAGGAACTGACTCACCACCGGCCATCAATAAAAATGTTTGACCACTTTCGTTTCGGCGAACCAACGTCGCCGTCACGTTGGCATCTTGTTTCATCCCAAAGGTCAACGTGGGCGTCTTGATTTTTTCCAGCAAAAAATGGCTCGTCGGATCATCAGCATTTAAGACCGCCACGCCGCCGGGCTTGAGTTGGTTGAGTAACCGCGATTGTGCTCGGCGATAGTTTTGAACGCTGCCGTGGAACTCAATACCAGAACTGCGAATATTGGTTAGTACGGCGACATCAAGTTCGATACCCGCGTTGGAGCGTTGGGCAAGGGCCGTACTGGGAAGTTCGACCACGGCCGATTGACAGTCGGCCAGTGCCATTTGAGTCAAGTATTGGGCCAGCTGAGCGGAATTGATTTCGCCGGTGGGCGATTCTTTTGGCCCCGCGCCGAAACTAACTTCGGAGGTGGAAACCAAACCAGTTTCGCGTCCGCCTTCTTTCAAAACATCACGAATCAAGTGACTGGTGACCGTTTTGCCATCGCTCCCAGAAACGCCGATCGTCGCAAGGTGTTTAGCCGGCTGTCCGGCGAGGGCTTGGCAGATTTTGCCGTACGCCTCACGGGTATCCGAAACGATACACTGCGGTCGGCCCGACATGATCAAACGTTCGGTCACGATCGCCCCCGCGCCGCGACGAATCGCCTCGCTGGTAAATTCGTGACCGTCGTGTTCGGCATCGATTAAAGCCACGAATAGGTCGTCGGTTTGGCAGTCACGCCAGTCCCCACAACAAGATTCAAAATAAATTTCGTCGGCACCAACAAGTTGGGCACCCGGCAAAATATCTCTAAGCCGAATTCGATGATTCGACTGAACGATTGGTGTACTCACAAGGCCTCCCTGCCTGGCGAATTCCTCGGTTGTTAACATCGTCGCATTGGGTCGGTTTCGATTTTCTGAACAAGGCAAGAAAATAAATCCTTCAACCCAATTCTTAAAAATCGAATCGACCGACAAGCATCCTGCTTTTCCGAACGACGATGGGTGGATTTTTTCGATTCTCGTTTTTTGGTCAAGATGAATCGCAGAGGGAATCTTTTTGTCGTGCGGACAGTCTGATCTCGCTTGACATGGACAAAACAGAATAAAAATTGCTCTTGCGGAAGGGTTTTTATCGCTCAGACTATGGGTAGATCGAGCGAACTTTTTTTTAACGCTAGCGTTTTTTATCGGGCTTACGGTTTCATTTATGTCAAACGAAGACTACGACGTTCAATCGCTGGCGACTTTTTTGCACCTCACGCCGGACCAAGTGCGGAAGATGGCCGATCGCAAAAAACTGCCCGGTCGCCGGATCGGAAACCAATGGCGTTTTTCGCAAGCAGAAATCCACGAGTGGTTTGAGCAACGAATTGGACTCTCCGACGAACAAGAACTCGGACAAGTCGAAAAAATGCTGGTCAACGATCCTCGCGATCAAGCCGAAGAAAATTTTGCCGTTCACGAATTGTTAGCCATCAACAACATTTACGTGCCGTTTATGGCGAAAACGAAAAAGTCAGTCATCCAGCGAATTTGCGACCAAACAGCCGCCACCGGCAAATTATGGGATGCGACCAAGATGGCCGAGGCTTTGATCAGTCGCGAAGAACTGCACCCAACAGCACTTGAAAACGGAGTCGCCTTGCTGCACCCTCGTCGTCCGATGACGTCAATCATCGGAGAACCATTTCTTGCTCTGGGGATCACGAGTTCGGGCATTCCTTTTGGTGGCCCTCGAGGTGTGCTAACGGATATCTTTTTCTTAATTGGTTCGACCAGCGAACCGGTGCACTTGAAAGTTCTCGCTCGACTGAGCCGACTGCTGCAGCAAACCGATTTTTTGGATGATTTGCGAGCCTGCGAAGACGCGGGACAGGCCTACGATTTGATCGAGCGAGTCGACATGGAACTAGATTAAAAGCTTGCCCGACAACTTGTGAGGCCGACACGGCAGACAATTTTCTAGTGCTTGGTGACTTCTAAAAATCCGGGTTGGCCCACGACGACAGTCACTGGATCGCCACACTTTCCGCAAGTTGACAACCCGAACAACAACCCGAACATTAAGGTGTGCCCAAGCACTAAAACAAAGCCTGCAATTGATCGGTATCGATGATCGGAATTTCCAGCTTTTCTGCTTTCGCTGATTTGGAACCTGAGCCCGGACCCGCGACCAAATAATCTGTCTTCTTAGACACCGAACTCGAACACTTGCCGCCTCGATTTTCAACTTCGGCTTCCCAATACTTTTTACCGTCGGGAAAACTACCGCTAAAGCAAAACGTTTTGCCTGACAGCGAACCGTCTTGGCTGGCAACCACCGGATCCACGTACTCGAGCAATCGATCGATACTTTTCGTTTCACGATCCAAAAATTCTCGGATGGCCGTCGCAGTGATGTTACCCACATCGTCGACAGCCTCAAGTTCTTCGATCGACGCTTTGCGAATTTTATCAAGCGAACCAAAATGAGCTTCGAGCACCTTGCCAGCCGATTTGCCGGCCGCTCCGATTCCAAACGATGCAAAAAGCTGCCAGAGTGGCACTTGCTTTTTCGTTTCTATAGAAGCATCAATCGCCTTTTCCAGCTGTTCGCCGCCCAACTTATCCGGTGATGGAATCATTTGAATTGCCGCCACCGCCAACGACGACTGCCGATACGTCAAACCGCTGGTCATCGCGGTTTGAACGTCCAAAGAATAAAAATCGGCAGGCACGTTAACCAACCCCGCCTCCACCAACTGCGTGACTCGGCTTTCGCCCAAACCCAACACGCCGATGGTCGCCAAATAATGACACAACCCGCTCACGTTCTGAGCCGGGCAGGTTGCGTTTTCACAGACAAGCTCCAACATGTCATCGGTATTGCCAGCGCGAAGCGTCGTTGGCTGTTCGCACGATGGACACGTTTTGGGAAAATCGGGTTCGCCTTGGCCAGAAATGACACCGGTAACTTTGGGGATGATCTTCCCCGCCTTGCGAACCGCAATTTTTGAACCGACTGTGATTTGATTGCGATTCATAAAACCAGCGTTGTGCAGCGTCGCACGAGAGACATTGGTCCCCGCCAGCCGCACCGGATCAAAGATCGCCACGCTGGTCAGCTTTCCCGTTCGCCCCGTCTGCCATTCAATTTCATTGATCACCGGCGTCGCTTCCTCTTCCCGAAACTTCCAAGCGATCTTGCCCTTGGGATTACCCGTCGCTCGATCGCCATGCCGCCCCAATTGCTCTTGATCCTCCAACAAGTTGACACCTACGATCACCCCGTCGACTTCGAAATCCAGCTTTGGAATGCGATCTTCGAATTTTTGCAAATCTTCAAATTTGAACTCGGACGTTTCCGTATAGGGTATCCCCAAAACGTTTTGACAGTACTCGCTTCGCTGCACTTCGGTTTTGTACGGCGGGTTGGCCAAATTTTCGATTCCGTAAGCAACAAAACTCAACCGCATCAGTTTTGTTTTGACTGGATTTTTGAACTGTCGAATTCCACCGGCCGCATGATTTCTGGGGTTGGCTCGCAGTTTTTCGCCAGCGGCCTCCAAGTCCTTTTGGACTTCTTCAAAATCTGACAACTTACAAATCAATTCGCCGCGAACCGAACAAGAAATTTTCTCAGGCAAACGATCTGGTACGCCCGCCACGTATTTCACCTGAGCGGTCACGTCTTCGCCGTTGATGCCGTCTCGAGGTCGTAATCCGGCTTGGTGCAGTTTTCCGTCGCGATAGTAAATCGCCAGAGCAACTCCGTCGAGCTTATACGCTTGGTAAAAGTAGCCTTTCGGATATTTCACCGATTTGCCTTGGTAAGATTTTTTAGACGCCTTTAGCTGCTTACCGTTTTTAACTTCGTCGCTGGCCACTTCGACCGCTTTGGTCATCCATTTAAATAATTGTTGTTCTTGGGTTTCAATATCCTCATGGCTGGCTTTTTCGATGGAGGTCATCGGAGGATCGTGAACAACTCGACCGGCCGCCGAAATCAACTCCGATGCCGTCGCGGATTCAAAAAGTTTTGAATCGGGCCGCAGTGTCGCCAGTTGTCGCCGCAACGCGTCGTACTCGCCATCGGTCACTAAAATCCCGGTGTCGGGATGGCGGCATTCGATTCCCTGTTCGTAGGAAGTGTCCAGGTGGACGATTAATCGTTCCAGAGCGTCTGCCGATTCGGCGTCCGCAAAAAGATCGCTTGACGCGTCATTCTGTTGTTTTTTTGACTTTTTGGCCATGTCTGAAACGTTTGCAAAAATCGACGAAGGGACCAAGCAAGTCGAGTCCCGAAGTAACCTATAATCCTGTAAACTTAGTGTGACGAACGCGGCCAATCTTGGCAACGCACCAAAAATTTTAAAGGCCACTTTGGCGACGAGAGCTCTGGCATGAAAACAATCGACAGCTACCAGGCGACGACGTACTGGTTTCAATTTTTGGTTTTCGCTTTCATATTTTCGGCTGCTTCAATCGGCCTGCCCCCCGCTGCGTCAGCGTTTCAAAATAATGCTGCCGCCAAATCAAGCTCTGACCAAAACAAAGACGCCGCGGTAGATTTTATGTCGCCGAGCATTTTAGCTCCCGAGCCGACGTCGGTTTTCCTCCCTCCGCCCCGCGAAATCCTGCGCCCTTTGATCCGCGCGATTCGAATTTTCAAGGAAGGCGATGTCGATCGTTCGGCCGAATTGATCGGCGAATTTCTGGCCGACAGTGATACCGAAGACTTCTTGATGTTCGTCCGCAAGAACGATGGCATTGCCAATAGCGTCGTCGATGTCGCCAATTCAATGCTTAGCCAGTTTCCTGAATCAGCGATCCAAAGCCTGCAGGTTCGCTTTGGCATTCCCGCCAAACAAAGACTCAATCGAGCCGTCAATAACCGCGACTACCAAGAAATCGCTCAAGTGATGCGTCGATTTTTCTACACCCGCGCCGGCCAGGACGCCGCTTTGCTGATGGGCCATTACCACTTGGACGCGGATCATCCGCTGTTGGCAGCCCGCTGCTTTCAATCGGTCATGGATCGTAATCAAAAACTTGGAACCTACGATAAAAACTTGGCTCGGTTGACCGGGATGAGCTGGCACTTTGCCAAACGAACTGAATTGGCCACCGAAGTCTTCTCGCAACTGGCTAACAATTCCGCAGGCACGCTGCGAATTGGCGATCGCGAAGTAAAATTCGATGCCGACGCACCGCTTGAATCTATCGAGCAATTGTTGGGCGATCCGACTGAATTCCGCCGCAACGCAATCGCCCAATGGCCGATGCTCGGTGGCGGCCCGAACCGAAACGCTCGCTCAGTGGATGGCTTTCCGGTCCTCGAACCCATTTGGAAAGTCAACACGGTTGGCGAAACAGACACCCGAGAAAACATCATCCAGTCGCGCGAATCTTTCGGAGTACTTTCAAACTCGAGCCTGATTCCATCCAACATTCCGTTAATTGTCGATGGAACGGTTCTCGCGGGCGATGGACGCCAAATGCGCGGAATCGATTTCAAATCGGGCAAACGAATTTGGACCGTTCCAGCAAAACCTCCAACCAAACAAGCCAACGTCAATCTGACCTCCACGCCCAACCAGTTGTTTCAACGAACCGTTACGAACAATACGACGACGCCCGTCAAGGATTCCTCGCCATGGACCGACTATCTAAAAGGACACGTTAGCAGCGATGGCCAACGAGTCTATCGGCTCGAAGAAGCCAGCGTCGATTCCAATCAAGCCAATGGTCCGTTTGGCCTGCAACGACGCAACTACACCCCGACCACCAAAGTTCATTGGCTGCAAGCCTTGGATGTTACACAGCAAGGCAAAGTCGTTTGGCAGGCCGGCATTGGCCAGAAAATGGGCGATCCCGAATTAAGCGAGATTAGCTTTCTTGGCTGCCCACTGCCGATTAAAGATGACTTGTTTGTCATTGGCAAACGCCGGCAAGAGATCGTGTTGGTCGCAATCAAAGCAAAAACGGGCAAGCTACTTTGGATGCAAACACTCGCCACCGACGAAGCTAAAAATAACGTTCGTTATCAACGAGTCGATACCACAATTGGCCACTCGTTGACGCCCTCGTACTCCGACGGCATTCTCGTTTGCCCGACAGGCAAGGACGCACTCGTTGGCGTCGAGATACTCAGCCGCAGTCTTCTATGGGGAATTCAAGCAAACGTTGGAAAGTCGATCAGCGTTAGAAGCAGTCGCAATAAGCCAGTTCATTCACCGCAATTGGTGATCGATGATTCTGTGGTCGTGGGGCTTGAGGTCGGCAGCGAACCACGGCTCATGGCGTTGGACTTGTTGACCGGGCGATCACTTTTACGAGGTGGCAAAAAAAGTGAATCGGCGAAAAACGTCCTATACGTGGCCGGCATCCACGACGCCTCCATGCTCTTGGTCGAACAAGATTACCTCGTTCGCGTCGAGATAAAATCGGGCAAGAAAATTTGGCGTAAAAAGATTACCGAACTTGGCAAAACGACCGGACGAGGGTACCTGACGGAGCGATCTTTTTACCTGCCAACCGACGAAAACTTGATCGTTCAATTTGATCTGGCCAATGGCAAGATTGTCGATGCCATTTTGGCGGACCAACCGTTTGGCAACATGGTCGTCCATCAAGGAATTTTAATATCGCAGACCGAAACGTTTGTTGCCTGCCATCAACTGGATTCCAGTGCCCAATCAGAATTGAAATTGGCGATTGAGAAATTTGGCCGACTCGAAGACGCACCGCCTCAATCAATAATCCTTCAAGCCACTTTGCTGCGAGCGGATAACAAGTCTTACCAAGCACTGGAATTACTCAACACCGTTCCCGACGAAGAACGAGACAGTTTGTTTCGCCGAGAGTTTTTGCGCAACGCGATTCAACTTCTCGAATCAAAATCTAATTTGGCCGATGAGATCATTGACGGCTACAGTCGACAGTTCTCCTACCAAGAAAGCCCTGAATTTTTCCTTAGCTACATCGAACTGCTCGTACAAAAAGGACGCGTCGATGATGTAGTGGACCGATTGTTCGCGGACGACCAGTTTTTTTCTATTCAAGAAGCCGATGACTCGACGGAATTGATCCTTCGACCCAACCGCTCCTACGATTTCGCAACCAATAAACCAACAACCGCGACCACGTCGAGCATCGCTCGCGAACTACCCGCTCATATCCAAGCAAAAATCGGACAGACCCAGATTGCCTTCAGCTTGGATCAATGGGCCAAGGCTCAACTTTCAGCGGTCAGTAAAACCGGCGCTGACGCAAAACTAAAAGTTGGCAAACTGATCGATAAAAAAATGAAATCGCTCGAAACCGCTTCGCCGATCGTTCAATTTTCTTGCTTAAGAAAAGTTCCCGCCAATTTGGTCTCGCCAATCATTCGCTACCAGATCGCCGCAGGCCTGCTAGACAGCGATCACATTGCCGAAGCCGAACACGTGCTCGCGACCCTTCAAGGCATCGCAACCGCCCCGAATGATTTGAGCCCCGACGACGCGCAACCAATTGACGTGGCCGAGCTAACCGAGCGACTGGAATCGCTGCAATCCAACCAGTCAAAAACTGCGGCAGCGCAAACGGCCGGTGTGCCGGTAAAGTTTAACGATGTCAAAGTCACACTCAGCTCGCGACCCGTTCAATATCAACAGAACATTCCCTTGGATGTCAAAGTCGTAGGCGAATTCGCGGAAAAGCACTTGGATGGTAAGTCGCTGTTCATATGGAGTCGATCCAAGGAGCTTGAATTGATCGACCGCTGGGGAAACTCGGTACAGCGCTTCGTCATTGCAACCGACAGCCGACTTTCGAATCGGAATTTCACGAACGGCAGAGGCCAACTTTCGGCCAAACACTCGATCGCGTTACTGCGACTGCCAAACTCCCTAACCGCGATCGACCTGAGCAAATTAGGGCAAGGAGAAGACCCGACTCGTTGGCGGCGAACGCTCTCCTCTCAAATCGCCAGGCGAACCAACTTCGCTGGCGAAATCGACGCCATCATCGAAACCAACGCACATTCCCAAACCGCCACGGCCTCCGATCCAGCCCACGGGCTTTGTTGCCTTATCGACCAAGGCAAACTCGAATGCATCGACGCATTCACCGGCCAAACGCTGTGGCAACGCCCCGCACCGGCCAACCACTCCCAACTGCTAGCCGATTCGACTCGCGTGTTTTCGTTGGACTCGCGAAAACAGTCCTTCAAAGTTTTCGACATTCAAACCGGCGGCGAACTGGAGACCGTCAAAGTCCCATCACTCGCGGACGTATTTTGGATGGGCTCAGGGTCGCAGTTTCTGTCGGCAACCGTTGTTCGTGAGAGTCGTCTTGAAAAACTGAAAGGACTCGAGGACCATCGACCGCAATCGACGATTGCTAAGTCAGAAGGAGAATCAAACAAGAAGGCTCGGTCAACCAGCCTTAAATCAAATCGAGTATTCTGCAGCTTCGATATCGCAAAAGACGAATTTGTTTGGAAAAAACGTTTTTCACTCCAGGCCAAAGCAAGCCGAATGCATGGCAACAAAATTGTTGTCCTGTCGGAAGACAATCTGGTCTATATTTTTGACAGTAAGACTGGCAAGACGCTGTCCAAGTTTTTTAGCGGCTTGACCCCAGCACAACGAAAACAAGTCAAGAACTTGGCGGTGACAAAATTTGGCGGTCGCGACGTTCTATTATTTGCAACCAATCGAAGTTCCTCGCAATCGGGTAACGGCATTCGCATGCGCGCGGTACGCTCGATGAACACATTTTTTTCAGGCTTTTTGTTACTTGTCGATCCGACCACGCTCGAACCAACTTGGCGTCGACCGGTTGAACTGGAAGGTTTTCAGTTTTTACCCATGCTGCCATCCGGTAGCCCGCTGTTACTCTTTTGCCGATATGTCGAATCGACGCCGACTCGAAATAAGCCGATCTCCCCCAAGGACACCATCCCTCGCAATAGCCTGCAGGTGCTGGGCATAGACTGGGAATCCGGACGCACCGTTGTTAACACCATGGCGGGAACGACCAATGTTTTATCCATCAGCCCGGCTCGAATTGACCCGCAACAGGGAACAATTAAATTTGGCCTCTCGTCGCAAAGCATTCAACTACAACTCCGGCAACGTCGCGACTTACCGCCTGCGCCAGTCGCTTCGGTTACTGCCAACAATCCCGTTCCTGCCAAGCGTGGTGCAATCAAAGTAGGCTCTGAAGTCGAATCCCCATCAGTGAACATCGCCCAACTAAACGAACAGTTGGTCGAAAAAGCCAAACAGTACGAGGCATCACTCGATGAAAAAAGAGCCGCTGAAACAAGACAGCTGGAATTGGAATCAAAGCAGTAAAACGGCACCCGCTGCAAAAACCTTCGCCTTAAAACCCACGACAATTAAGCGGATCGCTTCGACCTTCGACCTTTTGAGCCTGTGATGGTCTGCAGCGCCTTTCAAACACCAGGCAGCTCGCTTGATTCGGCATCGGGGAAATGTCGAGTCCAAGACAATGATGTTCATTGATTATTGAATCGTAACCGACACAGAACTACCATTTCGCGAACTTAG
>CAZROJ010000162.1:0-11434 GCA_964601665.1 uncultured Pirellulaceae bacterium | reverse complement strand
AGCCTTCACTTTGATCGAACTCCTAGTGGTCATCGCGATCATTGGGATTCTGGTTTCGTTGACGTTGCCGGCGATTCAGATGGTTCGTGAGTCGGCGCGGCGGACGGCGTGTGCCAACAATGTCCGTCAACTTGCACTTGGCTTGATGAATTTTGAATCCAGTCATCAGCAGTTGCCGATCGGTCTGAGGAGTCTCGAAGAACTGGACCAGCGAGCGGGCTTGGTCGGGAACTACTTTGGTATGACTTGGATTACTCTGGTCTTGCCGTACGTTGAACGGCGAGCGATGTGGCAGCAAGCAGTTGAAGACTATCGCACGTCACCGATTCCGTTTCGTGGTCACCGAGGGATGCAAACGGTGCTGCCGGTTGTGGCCTGCCCCAGCGATCCGGCCTCATCAGAATTGCATTGGACTCATGAAAACTACTTGGTCGCGTGTACGGACTATTTGGCCGTCAATGGCACGAACTTCCAATCGCGAGATGGGATATTCACGTACGACAAACCGTCTCGTCTATCGAGTATCAAAGATGGCCAATCCAACACGTTGATGATTGGAGAACGCCCGCCGTCAAAGGATTTTTGGTACGGTTGGTGGTATGCGACGGGTTCGGGGTCTCAATCAACCGGCGATGTTACGCTCGGTATGGCTGAACTCAATCCGTCGCAGGCGTCGGGCATCACCAGCTATTTGGATGGTTGTCCGCCAGGGCCGTTTCGGTATCAGGCGGGAAGTAACGAACAATGCGATGCGCTTCATTTTTGGAGCTATCATTCTGGCGGCGCAACGTTCGCGATGGCGGATGCGTCGGTTCATTTTGTTCCGTACTCGATCGATGCCGATGTGGCTGTCGCGCTGGCAACCGCCACAGGTGGGGAAGTGGCCAGCTTGGAGTAGTTGAAGCTGGCGAAAGTGTTAGGGTTACGGTTCTGCCGAAACCAAACCGCAGCTATCGCCGTTCGGCTCGCCGTGTCGGTATCTACTTGTCCAACCACTCTTTGAAATCGGCGAAGGTATCGAAAACTTGTTCTTCTGGAACCAGGTTGGGGATGATGCCGATGCGGCGAAGCATGTCGTCGGGCTGAGTTTGAAGGCCCGTGAAGACGACTTTTTTGCCTTCTTGCGTGAGTCGCAGTACGGTGTCCTCCAGCGCGTACAGTCCGGATTGATCAATGTTGGGCACGCGTTCCATGCGTACGACCAATTTGTCTGCTTCTTCTGGTAGCGATTTAGCCAAGGCTTTAAAGCCAGACGTGAATCCAAAAAATAGAGACCCGTAAAGGTGTTTTACGTAGACGTGCGGGTTTTCAGTGACGCCCGATTCGTCGTCCCATGGCTCTTCGGGTTCGAGTTTGGTGACGGTCGTTTCCGATTCAGCCAAGTCGCTGGCTTGTTTCATGAACAGAATACTGGCCAACACGATTCCGGCACCGACCGCATGAATTAAATTTCCGAACACGGTCCAAATCAAAACGACGATCATCACCGCAGCGTCGGCTTTGGGGACGTGCTTCAAGTGCAGAATTCCTTTGTAGTCGATGATTGCGACGCCAACAGAAATCAACAGGCCGGCGAGCACGCTGAGCGGAATGTACGAAGCGAGCGTGCCGGCCCCCAACAAGACAGCCAACTGAAACACGCCGTGCAGAATCCCGGAAAGGCGGGTCTTTGCGCCCGCGTTGATTGCAACAACGGTTCCTTTCGTGGCTCCCGCGCCGGGAATACCGCCGAAGATCGAGGCCACGACGTTTCCAATGCCTTGTCCGATCAGTTCAAGTTTGCTGTTGTGCTGGTCCTTGGTCAAGTTGTCGGCGATGACCGATGTTAGCAACGAGTCAATCGAGCCGAGCAAGGCCAAAGTAATTCCAGATTGGAGAATAAAACCAATGTGCTCCGGCGGAATCGAGAAAAAATCGTTGATGCGAAGCGGTGGGAAACCGGTTGGAATGTCGCCGATTTTTGGCACGTTCAAGCCAAAGGCTAAAGCAACTCCGGTTCCGACGAGCAACGCGACCAAGACAGACGGAACTTTTTTGGTGATCTTGGGGAACGTGTAATTGACGACCAAAGTCAAAACGCCGAGCGCGACTGCGTGCCAGTTAATTTTTGACAACGGTTCGCTAATTTTGGTAAAGACTTCGATGGTTGACTTGGGAGATGAACTACCAAGTAGCGGCCAGAGTTGCAAAAAGATAATGATCAGCCCGACGCCGCTCATAAATCCTGACACGACGGGGTAGGGGAAGTACCGAATGTACTTGCCGACGCCCAGCAATCCTAAGGCAACTTGGAATAATCCGCCTGCTAAGAAACAAGCCAGCACAATGCTCATGCCCGCTTCAAGGCTGCCCATCTTGTCCGTTGCAAACAAAACAATTGAAGCGGCAACCACGGTCATCGGTCCGGTGGGGCCGGAGGCTTGGGTTGCAGTTCCGCCAAACATCGCCGCGAAAATCCCGACCGCGATCGCACCGTAGAGTCCGGCTTCGGCTCCCATGCCGGATTGGACGCCGAAAGCCAGGGCGAGCGGTAGAGCGATGATGCCGGCGATGAATCCACCGCTTACGTCGCCTTTAAGATTCTTGAAGTCGTAGTTCATGTTGAATTAGAAAAAGAATGGTTGAATCAAAAATCGCCGATCGGGCCACAGCAAGTTGGACTATTTTATCGAGAATCTAAAAGCGAGATTAACGAGAGAGTTTTATTCGTAAAAGGTAACTTCGCCGTTATCCATGTCATACATCGCGCCGACGATTTTGATCGCGCCGTCTTTTTCCATCGATTCCAAAATCGAACTTTCAGCACGGATGCGATCGATGTTCAGCCGCACGTTCTTTTCAGCGACCGCGTGAACGAAGTTTTCGTTGCCACTGGCTCGTTGGCCATCGATGCCAGAAACTCCTTCGACAGCCGGTGCGATTTTTGAGAGCATCTCGGTGATGTTTCCAAGTTCGACACCGTCGACGGCACTTTTTACCGCCCCGCAATGTTCGTGTCCCATGACCAAAATAACCTTGGCTCCTGAAACATGGCAGGCGAATTCCATGGATCCAAGAATGTCGGCATTCACGAAATTACCGGCGACTCGAGCGACAAACATATCGCCGATGCCACGATCAAAAACGTCTTCGACGGGCACACGAGAATCGACGCAGCTGAGCACGATGGCTTTGGGGAATTGGCTGGCGACGGCTTTGCGAATTTGGGCTTTGTGATTCCGAACGGTAACTTCACCGTTAACGAATCGTTGGTTGCCTTCTTTCAGCATTTTCAGGACATCGTCCGGCGTGAGTTTATCCTGCTGTTCTTTGGTCAAAACGTCTTCGATCAGGCCTTCGCGGTCGGTGGATATTGGTTTAGCCACGGTTTTTCTCTCGGTTGAAGTTTCGGTGGGACATTTTTCAGAAATCAGTTTAATATTTCGTCGCGGAACGGTACAAGCTGGCTCGGTTCAAAATGAGCGGCGGTTTGGTGATTCGAGCCGAAAATTAAAATGGCACGGCCATTCGTTCGAAACTGGCGTGGTCAATCGTGAACTAAGCCAATAAAACTTGCGATACTTCGAAATCAATTCGCTGGGTGATTTGTCACAGGACAGAACGCGGGTTGGCAATTTGAGTCCGACTGCATGCTGACCGTCGTATTCACAGGTTCGACTGTGGCCAAAGCCAGAATGCTACGTTGTAAATTGAAGCGGCGAACTGGTGTCACGGCGATTTTAATTTTTGGAACTCCAAAGTCTTTTTATTTATTCGATTGAGAAACGCGTGGACATTTTCTTGGCATCGCTGACGGTACTGGCAGGCTTCATTGCTTTAGTCGTTGGCGGCGAACTGCTGGTACGAAGTTCGTCGATACTCGCCGCGGCCGCAGGGATTTCGCCCGTCGTGACGGGGTTGACGGTGGTGGCTTTCGCGACCAGCGCGCCGGAGTTGGCGGTTGTGCTTCAATCGGCATACGCTGGTAAAACTGATCTGGCAATCGGCAATGCAGTTGGCAGCAATATTTTTAACGTGTTGTTTGTTTTGGGGTTGTCCGCCATCGTCGCGCCCTTGATCGTCAAGGCTCAGCTGATTCGTATGGATGTGCCTGCGATGATTGGCGCGTCTGTCTTGCTGTTGCTGTTTTCGTTGGATGGCGTGTTAGGGCGAATCGACGGTTTGATCATGTTCGTTTTGTTGATCGCTTATATCACGCGGACGATCGTTCAAAGCAGAAAAGCTGAAAAGGCAGTCAAGGCTGAGTTTGCGGCGGAGTACGCTTCTGAGGAGGTGTCGAAAAAACCTCGGCTTTGGTTTGAATGCTTGGTGTTTTTGGCTGGTTTGGGACTGTTGGTTCTGGGGGCCAATCTGGCGGTTGATGGCAGCGTAAAAATTGCGAAGTCGTTCAATGTTAGCGAACTGATCATTGGGTTGACCGTGATCGCAGTTGGAACTTCGTTACCTGAAGTCGTCACGTCGATGGTTGCAAGTTATCGCGGCGAAAGAGATATCGCGGTCGGGAATGTGGTGGGCAGCAATATGTTCAACATTCTGGCCGTGCTGGGGCTCAGCAGCGTGGTCGCGCCCGGAGGAATTGCAGTCGCGGAGAATGCAATTCATTTTGACATTCCTGTGATGATCGCGGTGGCGATTGCTTGCCTGCCGATTTTCTATGTCGGCCACAAGATTACTCGCTGGGAGGGTTTTGTGTTGTTTGGTTACTACTTGGCCTATACGGCTTATTTGATTTTGGCTGCCAAGGAGCATGGGTACGTAAAACTTTTGGAAGGCGCGTTGATTTTTTTCGTTATTCCTTTGACCGTGTTTACTTTCTCAGTGGGTGTCTATCGATACTGGCGGCGAGACCGCGAAGCCGACGCGAGTTCCAGCGCGCTTTGAATGAATTCCAGCTTGCTTGCGGACGATGCTTTAACGATTTGAAGTGCCGACCCCAAAGCGTGGCGTGATGGCTATTGGTTGTCGTACAAGGGTTGAACAAAATCGGGTTCGGGGATTCGATCGGCCAGAAAGGCTGCTTCCAAACGTTTGACTTGATCAGGGTGCTCGGTCGCTAGATCATTCTCTTCGCCGGGGTCAACGGACAAATCATAAAGCTCCCAAGCTGGAGCCTTTTTCGATTGGCCTCGTTTATTACGTTTGGTGTTACGGCGAACGGCTTTCCATTTGCCGTCTCGAACCGCGATGATGCCGCCGTAGCCGGCAAATTCCCAAATCATCGCTTTCTGGCGCTGGATTGAATCGCCTTGCAAGACCGGGTTCAAATCAAGGCCATCCAAAATCGAGCGTTGATTGTCGGGAAGTTCAACGTTGGCGATGTTGGTAAGCGTTGGAAACCAATCGGGAAAGTAACTGGGCGTCTGAGCGACCGATCCGGCTGCGACCTTGCCCGGCCAACGCACGATACAGGGCACTCGGATCCCGCCTTCGTAGCAACTGCCTTTGCGACCCTTCAGGCCAGCGGCTGAATTGAAAAATTCGGTTCCGGCACCGCCGACTGACCATGTTTTGTCGCGGCTGCCATGAGTGGGGCCGTTGTCGGAAGTGAAGACGACGATTGTGTTTTTGTCCAAGCCATGTTTTGCAAGTCGGCTCAGAATCGTGCCGACGTGTTCGTCCAAGTCGGAAATCATGGATGCATAGGCAGCTCGCGGTCGTGGGTGAGGAAGGTAGCCGTTTTGCCCGCGGTAGACGCCGGTGTCAGCGTCCCATTCTTTGGGATAGCGATCTAGCCAGGCTTGAGGTGGTTGCATGGCAACGTGCGGTTCGACAAAGGGCAAGTAAAGAAAGAAGGGTTTGTCTTTGTTCGCGTCGATGAAGTTGACGGCCTGTTTCAAGATCAAATCGGGCGCGTAGTTTTTGGCGCGATAATCATCTGCAGAAATTTCGCCCTCGGTTTTTCGGTCGCGGCCGGGAATTGGGTAAGCGTTGATTTGTTTTTCTTTTTCGTCGCTGTCCAAGAAGGGCGGGTAGTAGCTGTGAGCGTTTCGTTGGCAGTTGTAACCGTAAAATCTGTCGAACCCCTGTTTCATGGGTGAGCCGCTTGTGTTGGACGGCCCCAGGCCCCATTTGCCAAAGGCTCCGGTCTTGTAACCGGCGCCTTTGAGCACTTCGGCGATCGTTAAGGCACTGTCGGTGATCGGCCATTGACCTGGGTAGATGCGGCCGTTGCCTGAGTCGCGATTGCCGCGAATTTCGGCGTTGCCTAAGTGGCGACCGGTGAGCAAAACGCATCGCGACGGAGCACAAACGGGGGCGCCGCAGTAGTGCTGAGTAAATCGCATGCCATCGGCGGCCAGTTGGTCGAGGTGAGGCGTTTTGATTTTTTCTTGGCCGTAGCAACCCAGTTCGCCATAGCCAAGATCATCGGCCAAGATGAAAACGATATTGGGGCGCGTCAAATCTTTGGCCGGTTCGTCGGCAAAGACGAACGCGGGACCGAACGTCAGTAGGGAGAAACCAAGATACACGAGAAAAGGTTCAAGTTGTTTGTTCATGCTCACACCACATGGTTTTTGAAGGTCGACTAAAAAATTATAGCAGGCACTTGGTTTGGTGCGGTGGTGGCGGAGCTTTTAAACGCACTGAGGCAAGGACGCGAAGTTTATAAAAACGAATCCATGCCGCGTTCTTGCAGTTGTTTCACGACGTCTTTGATTTTAGCTTCGTCCTCTTTTTTGGCGACCAAGGTTGCGTCGGGCGTGTGGACCACAATGCAGTCGTCCATGCCGACGGTCACGATCAAGTGGCCGTCGCAAGATCGAACGACGGAATTTTTGGTGTCGATGCCAAGGTGTTGGCCGTCGATGCAGTTGCCGTTGTCGTCTTCGCCTTTGAGTCGCGGCACGGCGGTCCAGTTGCCCAGGTCGTCCCATTCGAAGGGTGCTTCGACAACGATTACGTTTTCGTAGCGTTCCATGATGGCGTAGTCGACCGAGGTGCCTTCGATCGCGGTGAATTCGCGTTGCAGCGTTTCCTCGTAGGCGTCGGTGCCGATCGAGTCGGCGATGGTTTTGATTCGCGCGTACATGTCGGGCACAAATCGTTCGAGTGCTTCTAAAACCGCTTTGGCCTTCCAAACAAAGATGCCTGCGTTCCAGTAAAACGTTCCTGCGTCGAGAAATTGTTTCGCTGTGGCGGCGTCTGGTTTTTCGCGAAAGCGCTCAACCGCAAAAGTCGCAATCGATGCGCCCGTCACCGGCGCTGCGGCTTCGATGTAGCCGAACACTTCAGCCGGGTAGCTGGGTTTGATTCCAAACGTGACAAACCGAGTCGGATCGGTGTCAACCAAATCGACCGCGTGTTGGAGCGATTTTTGAAACACGTCGACCGGACCGATGACGTGGTCGGCCGGCATCACGATCATCGTCGCGTCGGGATCTTTGGCGGCGATCAGGGCCGCGGCGAGGCCGACGCAAGGCGCGGTGTCGCGTTTGGCAGGTTCGCCGATGATCGATGAACGCGGCACGTTTGGCAGTTGGCTGGCAATGCCATCGACCAGCGTTTGGTTGGTGACAATCAAAAGTTGGTCGCCGCTGCAGAGGCCTTCCATGCGGTCGGCGGTAGACTGAATCATTGATCGATCGCCGGTCAAATTCAGCAGTTGTTTGGGAGTTGCTTTGCGGCTGGCTGGCCAAAATCGAGTGCCAGCGCCGCCAGCCATTATCGTTGCGTAAATCATGTTTTGGATTGAGCTTTTTTGTTGAGAAACAATCAATTGCGATTGCGGTCGATTGCGGTCGTTAGTCGGCGTTTGAGAAATAAGTATCTTGATCGACGACGGAGTTGGGTTCGAATTTTTCTTTGACCACGTCCGCATCGACGGCGTACAGCGGGCTGATTTCGACTTTGACACCTTCGGCGACTTTGACTCCGGCTGCTGTTAACCAGCGAGTATGTAAATCGCTGATCGCTTGGCGAACGTGGGCTTCGGTTTCTGCCGGGGCGGGCGGAGCATTTTTTAACGCACAAAATCCATCGGCCGCGTCGACTTCACAGACGATCGAGTTTTTGGCAAAGGGCAGTAGGTCGAAAATAAATCGCTCAAACTTGGTAGCGTTGGGCTGGTCAGGGTTTACGACTTCTCCACTGCCATCGACGTGGGGTACTTTTTTTCGAGCTCGGTGAAAGGGAAGCGTTTCGGCTTGGCAGCTACATTGTTGGAGAAAGTCGACGGAAAACACGTGAACCGCGATGCTGCCGGCCCAGATTTTTAGGTTGCCATTTTCGTCGACTTCGTTGGCGTTTTCGTCGGGTAAATCCGAGTACTCGATGATTTGGACTCGGCCATCGACATCGACCACGTTGCCGACTTTTTGCAACGGATCGGATTTGCGAACGACCTGCGAAGTCATCTCGCTGCCGCTAGTAATGTGGTAGCCAATCATCGCCGGGTCGCAAATTTGAATCAGTGGATTGTCTACTTGTCCGTAGAACAAATGTTTGACACCCAGCGATTGGGCGTGGTCCAAGCAACCGCTGTCGACCAGGCCGGCCAGCGTTCCGCCGTGTCCGTTGGGGCTTTCAAAAACGGTGTGCTTGTCGGCCAGCAGTAATTTGCCATCGTCGTCGACCGCGGGCATGGTGCCTTGGCAGAAAATGCGAACGTGGTCGGGGTTCATGCCGAAGAATTTGTGCCGCTGAAGAAATGCCGTCGTTTCGTCGTGCGTGGGCGGGCTGGTCATCACGTACATCGGCACTGGAGCACCAAATTGCTCGGCCCGTGCCATGACTTTTTCAAAGTGAATTTGGTACAGCGTGGCGTCGCTGACCGGACCGATCGGGAACATTCCTTTTGGGTGGTCAAAGCCTAAGCGGCTGCCTTGTCCGCCGGCGACCAACACCATGCCCAGCTGACCATTGGCCAGTGCCGTGCGGCCGGCAGCATGGGCGGCGTCGTAAGATTTTTCGTTCGCGAAATCCTCGAGCGTAATCGCGGGTGGCACGACGGCTCGCGAAGCCAAATCGCCCCAAGCGTGCTCGCCTGCTTTTTCATTGAGCAAGCCGTCGACGAGATCAAAATCGATTTTCTCGATCTGAGCGGCCAGTTGGCTTTGCTGGTCGGTGGTAAGTTCGTCCCAAAAGTTCAAAAGATGAGACTGATTGTGTTTGTCCAGAAGCAGGTCGAGTTTCGCTCGCACGGTAGAGGTCCAGAATGAAAGGGCGTGGCATATTGGTCCGGCTGCGATCGCGTTTGACGTGAGGAAGGGCAAACGTATTTTGCAGGCCAGTAATTTAACAGTTTAAGCGGAATCGCTAAGGCCACTTCGTGCCACCCCGCGCGACTATGCCTCGGGCGGTGGCCCAAATCCGTTGCCACCAAACGGGTTGCCGGGCGGAAACCCGCCGCCGGGAAGGCCTTTTCCACCGGGAGGAAGGCCTCGACCGGGACCACCGTTGCGACCGGGGATGCCACCACCGGGCAAACCACCGCCGTTGCCACCGGGGAAACCGCCGCCGTTTTGTTGAAAACCGCCGCCGTTTTGTTGAAAACCGCCGCCGTTTTGCAAATCCTTTCTCATTTGTTCTCGCATTTTTTCGTGCCGATCACGAGCCTCTTGCATGGCTTGCTCGTTTTGGCGCCGAGCGTCTTCGAGCATTTGTTGGTGACGCGCCATCGCGTCATCGTGTTGCTGAGCCATCGGATCGTTGACCGGGTCAAAATTTGGGTCCATTCCGCCTTGAAAATTTTGATCGAAACCTTGGTCGGGGCCACCCATGACTGGATCCATCGCCCCTTGAACTTCTTGGTCTCCGGCGAGGTCTGATTCGCTATGAAGCGTTGTCAATAAAAAGAATCCGACAACGCCAATGACGACACTGAAGACGCCAGCCAAAATGGGCGACAAAATTTTGTCTTTTTGATTGCGACGGGCGTACGCGATAAATCCAGCACCGACCAAACCCAAAACGATGCCAGCCAAGGGAGCGGCATCGCCCAGTTTTGCCAAACGCCGAAGTTGCAATCCCATCAGCGGTAAAACAGTCGCCACGATTGGCACGACCAGAAGAAAGATCCCCGACCCAAAGGCTCGCTGTTCGGCTTCAGTCATCTCGGGGGTGGCGTTGCGTTTGTTGTTTGACTTTTTTGCAGGACGAGCGTTTCCGCGACGGGCGTTTGTGGCTCCACCGGCTAGGTAAGCAGGTCGAGCTGAATTCGAGGCAAGCGGGTTGGCTTGCTGAAGTCCCGGATCTGCGAACGGGTCGTTGGCCAGATCTTGCTCGAATGGTTCGGTGTTGAATGGGTCGGAGGAGTTATTGCCAAAGGGATCATTACCAAACGGATCGTCGTCGGTCAGCACGGGGGCGGCGGGAACCGTGGGCGTTGGTGTGGCGATGGCCGCTGTGCGAAAGGTATTTTTGCAACCGGGGCAGCGGATTTGTTTGCCGAGGTGCTGGTTGGGAATGGCCAGCATTTTTTGGCAGTCGGGGCAAGCGTAGGGGGTAGTTTGTGACATGATCGATTGGCAGCGACGTTAAAATCGGGGCGGAGTCGTGGGTTGAATCACAAGGTTAAGATAGCAGAGCAGGAATCGATTGCAAGAAATTGGAAATTGGAGATTGAAAAGGTGATGGCTCGGCGAGCCAGGCGGATGGTGGTGCTTGGAAAAAAATTTAAAAAGACAGGCATTTCACATAGATGCACGATTCAAACGGCTACTAACTTAAATGTCCTTTATTTTAAATGTCCTTTAAGAATTTGTCCGCATAACTTAATTGCCTGTCCTTTTAAATGTTCAGCACGCAAAATCGGGAATTTGGCGTTTCGCCGAGTATGGTATACTGTTGGAATGATTGAATTCAAATACACAGGCCAAGCACTTTACGCACGGATGGAACGCGCGGTGGAAAAAGTCAACCAACGGCTGATCAAGACGGTCCAAACTATCGAAAACGCTGAAATTCCTTACGCCGTTATTGGTGGATTCGCAGTTCGTGCTTGGGTAGCTCAGGTAGACGAGGCAGCCGTTAGAACGACCCGCGACGTCGACATACTTGTTCGTCAAGAGGATCTGCCGGCACTTGTGACTGCAATGACTAATGCTGGCTTTTATCATCGGCAGACGACCGGTTTAGATATGTTTGTAGAGCACCCGGAAGCTTCGGCCCGCGACGCTGTTCACGTGCTGATTAGTGGTCGAGTTGAAAAAACTGGCGATCCCAATCCTGATGTTGAACCATCTACTGAGACGACGGATTTCCGAACTGTCCCTTTACGAACGCTTGTTTCTATGAAACTAAACGCTTTTCGTGACAAAGACCGAGTTCACTTAAGGGATATGATTTCTCTCAACATGATTGACGGATCGTGGCTGGAGTACTACCCCGAACGACTACGACTACGACTACAAGAGCTACTTGATGATCCGGACGGATAACTGGCCAATACTCGCTACGATGGTGCTGCTTGTACTGCCGTTTTTACTTGCCCCAA